>JBELMF010000096.1:0-13177 GCA_042096015.1 Sphingomonas sp. | reverse complement strand
ATCGCTCCCTCCTTGCTCCTGGCCTGGCGCCAAAATCGGCTCCGTCACGACCTCGACCTGATTGAGTTTGGACCCTAAGCCGGAGCATCGTGCCGGGCTGGTCTCGGCACGAGCGCTCCCGAAGTCTCGACATCGCCGTCGCGTACCGCGAAGAGGCCGGCGTGCTCGATCTTCCCTCCACCATCCTCGTCATCGTCGCCGGGTTCATGGGCGGCGCGATGAACGCGCTCGCCGGCGGCGGCTCTTTTGCGACCCTGCCAGCGCTCCTGGCGATCGGCCAGCCGGCGAACATCGCCAATGCGACCTCCAACTTCGCGGTGCTGCCCGGCGCCGCGATGAGCAGCTGGTCGTTCCGCGACGAGCTGGGGCCGGTCGGCGGCGTGACGCTGCGCGTGCTCGGCTGGGTGACGTTCGTCGCCGGGCTGGTGGGCAGCACGCTGCTGGTCCTCACGCCCACGCGTATTTTCGACCTGATCGTGCCGTGGCTGGTGCTTTATGCCTTTGTCGTCCTGGCATTCGGCAAGCGTGCCTCTGCCTGGCTGGCGGAGCGGGTGTCGATCGGCGCCCGCACGCTCATCGCCGCTCAGGTGCTGCTGGGTGTATATGGCGGCTATTTCGGCGGCGGCGTGGGATTGATGATGACCGCGACCTACGGCTTGCTGGCCGGCCTTCACCCGCGCACGATGTTCGCGCCGCGCACCTTGATGCTGACCGTCGCCAATGCCGCGGCCGCGATCGTCTTCGTGGTCACCGGCATGATCCACTGGGCATCGTGTGTGCCCATGCTGCTGGGCGGACTGGCCGGCGGCTGGGCCGGTGCGATCGTGGGCAAGCGCCTGCCGCATGGCGTGGTGCGCTGGTGGACGCTGCTGGTGTCCGGCGGGACGACGCTGGTGTTCTTCTGGCGCGCATATGGGTAATTCACGCCTGACGACGCTGGTCTTCGACAAGCTCCGTGCGAACGGGCCCGTGAGGTGGTAGGGGAACGCCAATGACCCGCGTCTATCGCCATCGCTTCGCCACGCGATTGTGGCACTGGATCAACGCGATTGCGATCTTCGTCCTGATCGGCTCGGGGCTGGGCATCTCCAATGCGCATCCGCGGCTTTATTGGGGGCGATATGGCGCGAACTTCGATCCGGCGTGGCTGGAGCTGCCGCGCTTCCCGGCATGGCTGACGATCCCGGCGAGCTACAATCTCGCCCTGTCGCGGCGCTGGCACCTGTTCTTCGCGCTGGTGCTCGCTTTCGGCCTGCTCGGCTATATGATCGCCAGCCTCGTCAATCGCCATTTCGCCCGCGACTTGCGGGTGCGGCGCGGCGAGCTGTCGCGGCGGCACCTGCTGGCCGACCTGCGCGCGCACTTGGCGCTGCGCTTTCACGATCCGGAAAATCCACGCGACTATAATGTCTTCCAGAGGCTTTCCTATGTCGCGGTCGTCTTCATCCTCCTGCCGCTGGTCATCTTCACCGGTATCGCGCTATCGCCCGCAATGAATGCGGCCTGGCCGTGGTTGCTCGACCTGTTCGGCGGCCGCCAGTCGGCACGCTCGATTCACTTCCTGTGCATGGTGGGGCTGGCGCTGTTCACGGTCGTTCACCTGACGCTCGTCATCCTGGCCGGAGTGGTGAACGAGACGCGATCGATGATCACCGGCTGGTGGCGCGTACCATGAACCTGGGTCGCCGCAGCCTTATCGCCGGCTCCGCGGCCCTGCTGGCGGGCTGCGACCGGGTGATCCAGCAGCCGACCGCCCGGCGCATCCTGTTCCTGGGCGAGGACATGCACCGCGGCCTCCAGCGTGCGCTGACCAATCGCGACGCACTCGCGCCCGAATTCACGCCCGACCAGCGATCGCCTTTCTTCCGCCCCAACGGTACGCGCGATCCGGGAACGCCCGAATATGCGGCCTTGCGCGCCAACCGCTTCGCCGACTGGCGGCTGCAGGTCGATGGCCTGGTCGCCCATCCGCTCTCGCTGAGCCTTGCCAGCCTCGGTGCCTTTCCGCAGCGCGCCCAAATCACGAGGCACGATTGCGTGGAGGGGTGGAGCGCGATCGGCAAGTGGCAGGGGCCGCAGCTGGGCGACGTGTTGAAGGCGGCCGGTCTCCGCGACGCGGCACGCTACATCGTGTTTACTTGTGCGGATCTTTATGGCGGCGCGCCTTATTACGAATCGATCGACTTGGTGGACGCCTTTCACCCGCAGACGATTCTGGCCTGGGCGCTCAATGACCGCTTCCTGCCGGTGATGAACGGGGCGCCGTGCCGCCTGCGTGTTGAGCGCCAGCTCGGCTACAAGCACGCCAAATATCTGATGCGCGCAACCGCGGTCGAGACCCTCGCCGGCGTCGGCAAGGGGCGCGGCGGCTATTGGGAAGATAACGTCGATTACGATTGGTATGCGGGTATCTAGACCGGTCGGTCTGGAAATGGCGCGTGTTGGTTGTTAGCAGGCGCAGCATGGCGCTGATCGACCTTTTCCTCTCTCGCGCGGTGAAGCACGGCACGCTCACGCTTCACCGCCCCGGCATCTCGACCAAGACCTTCGGGCGCCCCGTTGCTGGTTACCCCGACGTCACGATCCGGTTCACTGAGAAGGGGGTCGGCCGCGCGATCGTGTCCGACCCGGGGCTCGGCGCGGCGGAGGCGATCATGGATGGTCGGCTCGTCATCGAGCAGGGCGATATTCGCGACCTTGTCGAACTGCTGACCTCCAACGACCCATGGGAACAGGGCCGCTCGGTACTTGCCGCGAGCCCGCTGCGCCGCGCGCTCGGTGCCGCCGCGCACCGCTTCGGCCGCATCAACATGGAGCGCGCGTCGAAGAGGAACGTCGCGCACCACTACGACCTGTCCGATCGGCTCTACGATCTCTTCCTCGACGCCGACCGGCAGTATAGCTGCGCCTATTTCACCGATCCCGCCAACAGCCTGGAACAGGCGCAGGCGGACAAGAAGGCGCATATCGCCGCCAAGCTCGCGCTGAAGCCGGGCATGACTGTGCTCGACATCGGCTGCGGCTGGGGCGGTATGGCGCTGTACCTGCACCAGAAGACCGGCGCCGAGGTGCTGGGGGTGACGCTGTCGGAGGAGCAGCTCAAGGTCGCCCGGCGCCGCGCCGAGGAAGCCGGCGTCGCCGACAAGGTGCGCTTCGAGCTGATCGATTACCGCAAAGTCACCGGCCGGTTCGATCGCATCGTTTCGGTCGGCATGTTCGAGCATGTCGGGGTGAAGCACTACCGCGCGTTCTTCGGCAAATGCCGCGAGCTGCTGGCCGATGACGGCGTCATGCTGATGCATACGATTGGCCGGCTTGGCGTCCCGGGGGTCACCGATCAGTTCACGCTCAAGTACATCTTCCCCGGCGGCTACAATCCCGCGCTGAGTGAGATCGTGCGCGGCTATGAGGGGACTCGGCTGTTCCCCACCGACATCGAGGTGTTGCGGCTGCATTACAGCTGGACGCTCGATCACTGGTACGACCGCACGGTGGCGGCGAAGGACGCGATCGTCGCGCTGTATGACGAGCGGTTCTTCCGGATGTGGACCTTCTATCTCGCCGGCGCGGCGGCGGCGTTCCGGCATGGCGGGCTGTGCAATTATCAGGTGCAGCTGACCAAGGGCCGCACCTCGGTGCCGGTCACGCGCGACTATATCTACGAGGAAGAACGGCGGCTGCGTTCGGCGTAAGCGTTCGCCTCGCACACACCGTCATCCCGGACTTGATCCGGGATCCCTCTATCCGCGGGCGCTGACGCTTGATCCTCTGAACGCAGCGCCTGCGGAGCCTTGGATCCCGGCGCAAGGCCGGGATGACGTCGGAGCGGGCGTCACCCGCCGCCGTGCAGGTTGATCTTCTGCCCGTTGGCATATTCGCCATCGGCCGACACGAAATAGGCCACCGCCGCCGCCACGTCCGCCGGCGTCGAGACGCGCCCGAACGGCGATCCCGCTGCGAGGTCGTGGATATCCGCCACCCCGCGCGTCGCCTTGGCGAGCCGCTCGCCCATGTCGGTCACCGTCAGCCCGGGCGCGACGATGTTGGTGCGGATATTGTTGGGCCGCTCCTCCTTGGACAGCACCAGCGCGAGCGCCTCGCCCGCTGCCTTGCCCATCGAATAGGGCGCGCCGTTCGCGGCATGGTAGAGCGTCGCGACGCTGGAGATCATGATGATGTCCCCGCGGCCCTTCTCCTTTGACCGCTGCCGCATCGAGGGGAGGACGAGCTTCGACATGTAATGCGGCGCGAAGCAATGCGTGCGCATGACACGCTCGAACTCGCCCGGATCGGTGTCGGCGACGCTCTGCCCGCGGCTGGCGATACCGGCGTTGTTGACGAGGATGTCGATGCCGGGGAAGTCGGCGAGCACCGCCGCGACCAGCGCCTCGCATTCCTCGAAGCGATCGACCGAGGCGGCATAGGCCTTCGCCTTTCGCCCGAGGCCTTCGATCTCGCGCACCACCTCTTCGGCGGCTTCCGCGTCGCGGCGATAGTTGACGGCGACATCCGCCCCGTCGCGCGCCAGCCGCAGCGCGATCTCGCGTCCGATCCCCCGTCCGCCCCCCGTAACCAGCGCGACCCGCCCCGAAAGTCCCCCGCTCATGCCGTCTTCTCCCCCGTTTTCTTGCTGTAATCCGGCCGGCGCTTTTCGAAGAACGCCTTGATCCCCTCACCGAAATCGGGCGCGGTGGCGCACAGGATCTGGTTACGGTCCTCCATCGCCACCGCCGATTCGAGGCTAGGCGCGTCGATCGCCATGCGCAGGCATTCCTTGGTCAGCCTGAGGCCCATCGGCGACGTTGTGAGCATCTGCTCGATCAGCGGCGCGGCGGCTTCCTCCATCTGGTCGTCCGGCACGACCCGGCTGACGAGTCCCGTCGCAAGTGCCCGATCTGCGGTGATAAAATTACCGGTGAGCATGAACTCCGCCGCCACGCTCGCCCCGACAAGCCGGGGGAGGAAGTAGCTCACGTCGATGTCGCACGCCGACAGCCCAATGCGAATGAAGGCAGCGTTCATGCGCACCGACTCGCCCGCGATGCGGATGTCGGACGCCAGCGCCATCGCGAAACCGCCGCCACACGCCGGGCCATGCACCAGGCTGATGATCGGCTGCGGGCAGTAGCGCATCTTCATCACGATCTCGGCGATCGAGCGCTGGTGCGCGAGGCGATCGATCGTGTCGAATTCGGACCGGCCGCCTTCCTGCAGATCAAGCCCCGCGCAGAACGCCCGGCCGGCGCCCTTCAGCACGACGACACGGCAGTCGCGATCCTTGGCGAGTTTGCCGAAATAGTCGTTCAGTTCCTCGACGTGGCGGTCGTTGAGCGCGTTCAGGACGTGCGGGCGGTTCATCGTCACCCAGTCGACCTCACCCCGGCGCTCTACCGAGATCATCTCGTACTCCACCTTGCCTCTCCCGTTCATGCTTATTGACGGGGCATCCTACATAACTAAAGTTATCCTGCAATCGCGCGGTCGCATCAGGCCCGCGGAAGAGTCGGGAGGGGCTGCTTGAAACTGGATTCCACCATTGCCGCCGTCATCACGGGCGGCGCATCGGGGCTGGGCCTCGCGACGGCCAAGGCACTGCGCGCGCATGGCGTGAAGGTCGCGCTGTTCGACAAGAATGCCGAGATCGGCCCGGGCGTTGCCGAGGAGATCGGCGCGGTGTTCTGCGAGGTCGACGTGATGGACCAGGCGTCGGTCGATGCTGGCTTCGCCAAGGCGCGCGCCGCCAACGGGCAGGAGCGCGCGCTGGTCAATTGCGCCGGCGGCGGCTTCGGCGGGCCGAACAAGACGGTGGCGCGGTCGAAGGAGGACGGATCGATCGTACCGTACCCGATAGAGAACTTCCAGAAGACGCTGGAGCTGAACCTCGTCGGCTCGTTCCGCTGCATCGTCGGCTCGGTCGCCGGCATGATGACGCTGGACCCGACCGAGGACGGGGATCGCGGCGCGATCGTCAACACCGCCAGCGTCGCCGGCGAAGAGGGGCAGATGGGGCAAGTCGCCTATGCCTCCGCCAAGGCGGGCGTGATCGGCATGACGCTGAACGTCGCGCGCGACCTGTCGAGCGAAGGGGTTCGCTGCAACACGATCCTGCCGGGCATCTTCGACACGCCGCTGCTGGCGCGCGCCAAGCCGCAGGTGAAGGCGGCGCTGTCGGCGATGGTGCCGTTCCCCAAGCGGCTCGGCGCCGCGGAGGAATATGCTGCGCTCGCGGTGGAGATGCTCCGCAACGGTTATTTCAACGGCGAGGACGTCCGGCTCGACGGCGCGATCCGGATGCAGCCCAGGTGACATACTCCCTCTCCCCATCAGGGGAGAGGGTAGGGGAGAGGGTCCGTGGAGAGCGGCTCGTGACAGCCCCTCTCCCCGACCCTCTCCCCGCAAGCGGGGAGAGGGAGTCCCATGAACTTCGATTATTCCGACGACCAGAAGATGCTGAAGGACGAGGCACGCAAGTTCCTCGCCGCCAAGTGCGACGCCAAGGTGGTGCGCGGCGTGCTCGACAATGCCGACCGCGCCTATGACGAGGCGCTGTGGAAGGGCGTGGCCGAACAGGGTTGGCTCGGCGTCGCGATCCCCGAGGAGTTCGGCGGCCTTGGCATGGGCCACGTCGAACTGTGCGGCCTGGCCGAGGAGCTCGGCCGCGCCTGCGCCCCGATTCCCTTTGCCTCGACCGTCTATTTCGTCGCCGAAGCGCTGATGAAGTTCGGCTCGCAGGAGCAGAAGGCCAAATGGCTGCCGAAGATCGCCGCGGGCGAGGTAATCGGCGCCTTTGGCACCAGCGAGGGCAAGGGCCCGGTGACGGCGCGCTCGATCGGCACCAGCGTGTCGGGCGGCAAGCTTTCGGGCGAGAAGATCCCGGTCACCGACGGCGATGTCGCGGACCTCATCGTCGTGCTCGCCAAGGATGGCTTGTACCTAGTCGAGAAGGGCGAAGGCGTGTCGGCCCAGGTGTTGGAAACGCTCGATCCGACGCGCTCGGCGGCCAAGCTCACCTTCACGAACGCGCCCGCTGAGAAGCTCGGATCCGAGGACGGGATCGCCGCGATGCAGGCGGTGTTCGATCGCGCCGCCGTGCTGCTGGCGTTCGAGCAGGTCGGCGGCGCGGACAAGAGCCTCGAAATGGCCAAGGCCTATGCCTTTGAGCGGCAGGCGTTCGGCCGCGCGATCGCCGGATACCAGGCGATCAAGCACAAGCTCGCCGACATGTACGTCAAGAACGAGATCGCCCGTTCCAACGCTTATTACGGCGCCTGGGCGCTCAACACCGATGCTGGCGAACTGCCGCTGGCGGCCGCCACCGCACGCGTCGCAGCGAGCGAGGCCTTCTGGTTTGCCTCTAAGGAGAACATCCAGACGCACGGCGGCATTGGCTTCACCTGGGAGGCTGACCCGCAGCTTTACTATCGACGCTCGCGACAGCTCAGCCTCGTCGCGGGTGCCCCCGCCACCTGGCGCGAGCGGCTGGTAAGCCAGCTCGAGATGAAGAACGCGGCCTGAGCGCCTGAGAGGACGAGATCATGGACTTCAACGATTCCCCCGAAGAAGCCGAATACCGCGCTACCGCGCGCGCGTGGCTCGAAAAGAACAGCGCCGAGCACAAGGCGATGGATCATGCCGACGACATGGCCGCCGGCAAGGCCTGGCAGAAGCGCAAGGCCGAGGCCGGTTACGCCCAGATCACCTGGCCCAAGGAATGGGGCGGGGCGGGCGGCACGCCGATCCAGTCGGTGATCTTCGGCCAGGAAGAGGCCAAGTTCCCAGTCCAGTACGGCTATTTCACCATCGGCCTCGGCATGTGCGTGCCGACCGTCATGGCCTTCGCGAACGACGAGACCAAGAAGCGCTTCGTCGGCCCGGCGCTGCGCGGCGAGGAGATCTGGTCGCAGCTCTTCTCCGAACCCGCCGGCGGCTCGGACGTGGCGGCGATCCGTACCCGCGCGGTGCGAGATGGCGACGATTGGGTGATCAACGGCCAGAAGGTGTGGACCTCGGGCGCGCATTATTCCGACTATGGCATCGTGCTGGTCCGTACCAACCCGGATGTGCCCAAGCACAAGGGCCTGACGATGTTCTGGCTCGACCTCAAGTCGCCCGGCGTCGAGATCCGGCCGATCCACCAGATGTCGGGCGGGTCGAACTTCAACGAAGTCTATTTCACCGACGTGCGCATCCCCGACGCGCAGCGGCTCGGCGCGGTGGACGACGGCTGGAAGGTGGCGCTGGTCACGCTGATGAACGAGCGGCTCGCGGTCGGCGGGGCGAGCGGCGCCAGCCCCAAGGAGATCCTGGCGCTGGCCAAGGACCTCGACGCGGCAGACGGCCCGCTGGTCAAGGACAGCGCGTTCCGCCAGCGGCTCGCCGACTGGTACGTCCAGTCCGAGGGGCTGAAGAACACCCGTATGCGCACCATGACCGCGCTCAGCCGCGGGCAGACGCCGGGGCCGGAAAGCTCGATCGGTAAGATCATCGCCGCCAACGTCCTGCAGGATCTCGGCAACGCCGCGGTCGAGGCGGAGGATCAGTACGGCATCATCAACGATCCGGCGCTGCTGCCGCTCAAGGGGCTGTTCCAGGCGTCGGTGATGAGTTCGCCGGGCCTGCGCATCGCGGGCGGCACCGACGAGATCCTGAAGAACATCATTGCGGAGCGCGTGCTGGGCCTGCCGGGTGAGATCCGCACCGACAAGGACGCGGCGTTCAAGGATCTGGCGACCGGACGGTAACGCTAGCCTCAGCCGCCATCGTCATCCCGGACTTGTTCCGGGATCCATGGTGCCGCGAACGCTGTGGCCTGTTGGCGAGCGCAGCGCGTGCGGACAGATGGATCCCGGCGCGGGGCCGGGATGACGGGTGTCTGAAGGTAATGTCAGGCTGTTCGTCATGCCGGGCTTGTTCCGGCATCCACCGGCCCGCGAACTCTCCGGTCGATAGGTATGCGGCGAGGTGGATGCCGGGACCAGCCCGGCGTGACGTAGCGGTTGGCGCGCGCGCCCCGATGTCAATCCTTCTTGCGCGTGAACAGCACCGCGGCGGCCACCGCCGCCGAGCCGATCCCCACGCCAAGTCCAATCTGCCCCAAATTCCACCTACGCTGGCGTTCGGCGCGCTTGGCACCCTCGGCGGCAACCTCGTGCTGCTTTGCGGCGGCCGCGGCTGCAAGGATTTCGTTGGGCTGGTCGGACACGCTCACTCTCCTTTGCCGCGCTGGTACCGTGCCCGAAACGCATCGGCAAAGGCTTTGAGCCGTCCCTCGGCGATCGCCGTGCGCAGGTCCGCCATCAGCGCTTCGTAGAAGAAGATGTTGTGCTCGGTCATCAGCATCGCGCCCAGGATCTCGCCCGCGCGCACCAGATGATGGAGATACGCGCGGCTCCACGTCGTGCAGGTCGGGCAGCTACATTCAGGATCGAGTGGCCCCTGATCCTCGTTGAAGCGCGCGTTGCGGATGTTGATCGGCCCGCCACGCGTGAACGCCTGACCGGTCCGCCCCGACCGTGTCGGCAGCACGCAATCGAACATGTCGACCCCACGCTCCACCGCGCCGACGATATCGTCGGGCTTGCCGACCCCCATGAGGTAGCGCGGCTTGTCGGCGGGTAACTGCCCCGGCGCGAAGTCGAGGCAGCCGAACATCGCTTCCTGCCCTTCGCCGACCGCCAGCCCGCCGATGGCATAGCCGTCGAAGCCGATGTCGATCAGCGCGTCAGCACTCGCCCTGCGAAACCCCTCGTCGAGCGCGCCCTGCTGGATACCGAAGATCGCGTTCTGCGCCGCATGGTCGCCGCCCCCGTCGAACGCGTCGCGCGAGCGCTTCGCCCATCGCATCGATCGCTCCATCGCCGCCGCCTGTACTTCGCGCGTTGAGGTGGTCGGCACCAGTTCGTCGAACGCCATGATGATGTTGGAGCCGAGCAGTCGCTGGATCTCGATCGACCGCTCGGGGCTGAGCAGGTGTCGCGTGCCGTCGAGGTGCGACTTGAAAGTGATGCCTTCCTCGGACCGCTTGGTCAGATCGGACAGGCTCATCACCTGATAGCCGCCCGAATCGGTCAAAATTGGCCTGTCCCAGCCCATGAAATCATGCAGCCCGCCCAACCGCGCTACGCGTTCGGCTCCCGGACGCAGCATCAGGTGATAGGTATTGCCCAGGATGATGTCCGCGCCTGCCGCTTCCACGTCCTTCGGCTTCATCGCCTTCACCGTCGCGGCGGTGCCGACCGGCATGAACGCCGGCGTGCGGATCGTGCCGCGGTGCATGGCGATGCTGCCGGTGCGGGCGGCGCCATCGGTGGCGGTGATGGTGAAGGCGAACCGCTCGCTCATCGGCGCGGCTTCCGCTTCTTGCCATCCGAAGGCGGGCCATCGTCGCCGAACACCCGGGCACGGATCGTCAGCAGTTCGGCGCGGTTAAGCACCCCGTCGCGATCGCGATCGTAGCGCGTGAAATATTCGGAGAAGCGGGTCTGCAGCTCGCGCACGGCGATGCGGTTGTCGTCATCGCGATCGATCTCGAACGGGCTGGGAAGCGCGTTGCGATCCCCGAGAAAGCGCTCTGCCCAGTCGGCGAAGGTGATGTAGCCGAGCGTTCCGGCCTTTTCTTTGTCGAGTGCAGCGAAGGTCCGGGCGAGGCCGTCCTCCAGCTCCTCGCGGGTGACGAGGGCATCCCCGTCCGCGTCGAACGTGGCGATCAGCGTCGCGGCGGGCTCATAGGCCATGGTCGCCGGCGGCTGCGGCGCGCCGGGCTGCGGCCCCGTCACGATGATCGGCGCGGCCTGAAGGAGCAGGGGAAGGATCAGCATGTCACGCAAGTACCACGAAGCGCACGCCAGCGCGGCGTTAGCAGCGCAGCGTCGACGTACTTTCGTCCTGTCGATGAAGGGGGAGCTGGATGCCCGACAAGGATATCCTTTTTTACGTAAAGTCAGACACAAGGACGGGATAACCGCTTTGGTACAGTCACGCAATACCGCCACAAACCGGACGCCGGTGGCTAACCGAAAGACCCGGCGTCAGGGCGGCCCAACGCTATGCGTGACGCTCGTCAAACGCCGCCCGAAAAAGCATGTTGTCTATTTCATTCAGGCATCCTGTGGGCCGATCAAGATCGGGACCACTGGCGACATCGAGTACCGGCTTGCTATCCTGCGGGGGCAGTCACCGGTGCAGGTGGAATTGCTCGCTACAGTGCCGGGTAAGCGCGTGGAAGAGTTCGAATATCATCGCCGCTTTGCCGCCCATCGCCTCCACGGCGAGTGGTTTGAACCACATCCCGATATTCTCGCCGAGATCGCCCGTCTCTCCACCCCCACGCGAGCCGGGAGGACGGGGCGGTGAGTGGGTGCCGGTATTGTGGCGCCAATCCTGTGCAGCCTGAGCTTGGCCGCTGTTCATGCCGGCTGGATCATGGTGTCCTGAATGTGCCGCTGGCGAAGCGGGGCAACATCGACGCGCAGATTGACCGCTTCAAGGCGGACGAGGCGCGCAAGGCTATCAAAGAAGCGCAGGCCCGTTTTCACGACACACGTTCCAAGAGGGCGCGCGTGTCTGAGCTTCTGCGAGCGATGGAGGATGCTCGCGTTCTCAAGCTGGCCAAGCCCCTCGGTAGCAGAAAGCCGCATACCGCCCGCCTCGCTCTAGCAAGAGCGGCGTCTTACAATCTCGACCGCTGGCTAACTGCCCTTGAGCGAGAGGCATTGTGACCCATGCGCCACTCCTTTGGCCTTGCCAGCGACGCTGCGGCACCTGTCGGGACTGGATCGGCAGCAATTGCTTCTCCCCCGAGCGCGTGGGGGATGGCGGTTACGGCGAAGATGCCGGCGTCACCTTCTCGCGCGACGCCTGCGAAGCTTGGGTCAACAACGGTCGCGCCATTCTCGCTGACGAACGCGACCACGCACCCCTCCTAACCCCCGCCCCCGAGACAGGGGCCAAGAGGACGAAATGAGATGACGCACTGTGACGACTATATCGATGACCCCGCAGCACCGGCCTGCCTGCGTGCTTTTCTGGATCACGCGCGTTCGCCCGCGCATGGCAGGCTGCGAGAGGACAAGCGGCCGCCGCTTTTTGCTGACTATCACGGCAAGCGGATTCGCGTCGTAATGGCCAGTCGGCTTGGCGACGTTGGTATTACGGAAAACCTGAGCGCCGAGTATGGATATAGCAAGCGGGTAGCCGTCGCCGATCTGAAGAACTTCTCGGAAGCCCCCGCATGACCGACCCCATCGACCAGCTCATCGCGGGGCAGGCCGACCCGCTGCCGACCCCCGAGCAGATCGCGGAGGGGAGGGCGATGGTGGAGCGGGCGACCGCGCTGCCCTGGCGGTCCTTTGTCGTCCGCACGCAGATCGGCGAGCACATTGGCCATGCGATCCGAGCGAACGGCAGGACTGTGGTAGTGGCGGATGGCCTCTTTCCGGAGCAAGGCGCGGACGCCGCCCTCATCGTCGCCGCCGTCAACTCCTACCTCCCCTATCTCGACCTGTGCGAGAGGGTGCGGGCGCTGGAGGAGGCGCTCAAGCCGTTCGCCGATGCGTGTCTGGATCTGGAGGCAGCGGCCATGTTTGGCGGACTAGGTTCGCCCGAAGCTGGCGTTTGGTATCCCGACAGCGCCCGCTTTGCAGTCGTTCACGTGTCCGAGGAAAACGAGGCTGGCGAGCAGACCGCAACCTTTGCCGGCTCAGACGACGACATCGGACAATACACGATGGGCGACCTTCGCCGCGCCCGCGCCGCCCTCACCCAGGAGAATGACCGTGGGTGACACCAACGCAGTCGTCGTAATCCACTACAATGAGCGCGGCGAAATCAACTATCACGCGATCGGCGATGGCCTACGGCTGTTCATCGTGGATGACCGCGCGTCAGATGATCGCGTTTATGAATGGCTATCCCGTTCGGAGCCGGAGGAGTTTGTTGAGTTGGTCCCCGAAGGCTCGGTTATCGGCAACAGGCACGACGCGCGCCACGAAGCTGTCGCCGGTCGGGTGAGGGCGTTCCGCGATGGCAGGCGGCATCTGGAGGCGGTAGCGCCTCGCCCCGCCGCTGATCTGGATCGCGACAACGGTGGATGACCGGCGGGGTTAGGGCGCTCCCGGACACGCAAACGGCAGCGACATGCCATCGGCGGCTAGGGCGCGGCAAACACGCCCGCCGGCCC
>JBELMF010000095.1:0-13254 GCA_042096015.1 Sphingomonas sp. | reverse complement strand
CCAGCGTCTCCAGCCCCTTCAGCACCACCCAGGCGTTGAACGCCGACAGCGTCGGCCCCGTGTTGCGCGTGAACGGCAGCAATGTGTTGTCGATGAACTCCTTGGTCCCGCACACCGCGCCGGCGAGCACGCGGCCCTGCCCGTCCATCATCTTGGTCGCGGAATAGGCGGTCACGTCGGCGCCGAACTCCATCGGCCGCTGCAGCGCCGGCGTGGCAAAGGCATTGTCGACCACGCTGGTGATCCCGCGCGAGCGCGCGATGTCGCACACGGCGCGCAGGTCCACCACGTCCATCGTCGGATTGGCCGGGGTCTCGAAGAAGAACACCTTGGTCTCGGGCCTCACCGCGTCCGCGAACTGCTGCGGATCGCGCGCATCGACCACCGTGGTCGCGATCCCGAACTTGGGCAGCAAGGTGTCGACCAGCCAGCGGCACGATCCGAACGCCGCCCGCCCCGCGACCACATGGTCGCCCGTCTGCAACTGGCTCAGCAGCACCGCGGTCATCGCTGCCATGCCGGTCGCCATCGTGCGGCACGCCTCGGCGCCCTCCAGCAGCGCGATGCGATGCTCCAGCATCTCGACGGTCGGGTTCTGGAGGCGGGAATAGGTCATTCCCTCCTGCTCGCCCGCGAAGCGCGCCGCGGCATCGCCCGCGCAATCATAGGCATAGCCCGAGGTCATGAAGATCGCCTCGGAGGTTTCGCCGAACTCCGTCCGCGCGGTGCCCCCGCGGATCGCGCGCGTCGCGGGGCGCCAGGTGTCGGTGATCGAGCGGTCTTGTCCGGTACGGCGTTTCATGGCCTACGCTTTCGGCCAATCGGCCGCTGCTTTCAAGGCTGCCCTCCGGCGCCCACGCAAACGCTGTCTTCGGCCCACAAATCGCTGGCCTCAAGCAGGCCCGGCGCAGCGGCAACGAAACGCAACGATTGCCACAAACCCTGTCCTACATCACCCCGCCCGTGCCAAAGGACCATGCATGATCGGGGGGCCCTGCGAATGTTGAATCGAACCGCGCCAACGTCTCAACTTCCTCAACATTCGCGGATCGGCGCCCCCCCGCCGCATGTTCTGCCAGGGTCAGTGCGAATGTTGAATCGCATCGCGCCCGCGCCTCAACTTCCTCAACATTCGCGGTCCGCGGACCGGGGTGTGCATGCCATGCTGCGCCATCCGCTGACGCTCGGGATCCTGATCTTCCTGCTGGCGGAGGCACTGTTCCTGATCCGCCTCGCCGTCCCGCACCAGTTGGTCTTCGACGAGGTTCACTACGTCCCCGCCGCCCGTGCGCTGATCGCCTCCTCGGGGCCGGCCAACATCGAACACCCCCTGCTCGGCAAATGGTTGATCGCGCTGGGCATGCGGCTGTTCGGCGACACGCCGTTCGGCTGGCGCTTCATGTCCACGCTCGCCGCCAGCGCGACGGTGGTCGCCACCTTTGCGACTGCCTGGCTGATGATCCGCCGCCTGCGTTCCAGCCTCGTCGCCGCAGCGCTGACGATGCTGGGCTTCACCGTCTACGTCCAAGCGCGGATCGCAATGCTGGACGGTTTCATGCTCGCCTTCCTGACGGGCGCGATCGCCATGATGGGCTGGACGCTGCGCGCCGGCGGCTGGTGGCGCTGGATCGTCGCATCGATCCTGTTGGGCTGTGCGGTCGCCTGCAAATGGCTGGCGGCCCCCTACGTCGCCTTTGCCGCGGCGGCGTTGCTGATCTTCAAGCGACAGGATCGACGCCGCTTTCCCGGGCTCTCGCCGCTGCCTGCGATCGCCGTGCTCGGCCTCGTGTCGGTCGCCGCCTACTTTCTCACCTTCGCGCCAGCGTTTTACTATGCCCATGATCCCATGACTCTGGCACGCCTGCTGCCGTTCCAATGGGAGATGTATCAGCGGCAAACGCAGGTGCTGCCGGCGCACACCTATCAATCCACGTGGTGGACATGGCCGCTGCTGATCCGGCCGATCTGGTATCTGTACGAACCCGCCGATGGCGCGCAGCGGGGCATCCTGCTGCTCGGCAATCCGGCGATCATGTGGGCCGGGCTTGTCGCCGTTCTCGCCTGCTGGTGGGGGTGGGTGCGGACCGGCTCGGCCCGGCTCTACGCGGCCGCGTGTCTATGGACCGGCAGCCTGGGGGTGTGGGCGGTGATCCCGAAGTCGCTGGGCTTCTATTATTATTATTATCCATCCAGCGTCTTCATCGTGGTCGCGATCGTCGCCGCGTTCGATCAGTGGCGCGCGCGAACGAAGGGGTGGGATCTGGTGCTGGTCGCCGCCGCGGCGATGCTGGCGATCTACTTTTACCCCGTGCTCTCCGCCCAGGCGCTGCCCGATGCGGGCGCGTTCCGACACTGGACGTGGTTTTCGACATGGGTGTGACCGCCGGTCAGTAACGGCCCCAGGTGAAGCGAGACGACAAGGCGTAATTCCACACCGCCCCGATCAGCACCCCGGCCAGCGCCGACGCCGCCCAGGCACCCTCGCGAAAATCGTACAGGAATGCCGCGACGCCCACGTTCGCCACCGCGCCCACCGAGCAGACCAGGCAAAAGGACACCCAACCGTCCAGCATCTGCCGCCAGCCGCGCAGCCGCCGGTCGCGATAGGTGAGCGCGTTGTTGAGGAAGAAGTTGAACGTCATCGCCGCGAGCGTGGCGATGATCTGTCCCAGCAGAAACCCTGCCCCCAGCCCCAGGTACAGGATCGTCAGCACGCCCATGTGGATACCGACACCGATCACCCCGATGGCGGAGAACATGGCGAACCGCACCGGCACCACGTTGCCGAACTTTCGATCGTACAGCGCGATCAGATATTCCAACGCCACGACATGGTCGAGCTTCGATTCGCCTTCGGTCCTGCACCGGAAGACGTACGGCACCTCCACGAAACGCAACGGGCGCTCGCCGGCCGCCATGATGTCCAGCAGGATCTTGAAACCGATACCCGCAAGGTTCGGCGCCATTGCCCGAAGCACCGCCGTGCGGATCGTGAAGAAACCGCTCATCGGATCGGTCAACCCGACGTTCAGCACGCGCTGCGAAAGCCGGGTCGCAAAGGCCGATTTGGCGACCCGATCGCGATCCCAGTCTCCGGTGCCACCGCCGGACACGAACCGTGATCCCACCACGATGTCGAGCGCCGCATCCTGCTGCAGCGCCGCCAGCATCTGCGGCAGGATCGCCTCGTCATGCTGCAGGTCGCCGTCGATGACGGCAACGGCAGGCGCGGCAGTCGCGCACATGCCTTCGATGCAGGCGGTCGCAAGACCGCGCCGGCCGATCCGCTGGATCACCCGGACGCGGCGGTCGATCCGCGCGATCTCCCGGGCCGCATCGGCGGTGCCGTCCGGACTGTCATCGTCAACGAAAATCGCTTCCCAGTTGATCCCCGCCAGTGCCTGGTCCAGCCTGGCGATCAGGACGGGAACGTTGGCACTCTCGTTGAACGTCGGAATGACGACGGCAAGATCCAGCAGATCACTCACCGCCCGCTCCTCAAAGGGCGGCCAATACCGCGTCACCCATCGCCCGCGTCGTGCACGTGCCGCCGAGGTCGGCCGTACGGTGTCCCACCAGCGCACTCGCCACCGCACGTTCGATCCGGTCGGCCGCTTCAGGCTGCGCCAAGGAGTGGCGAAGCATCATGGCCGCCGACAGGATCGTGGCGCATGGGTTCGCTTTGTCCTGGCCGGCGATGTCGGGCGCCGACCCGTGGATTGGTTCGTACAAGCCCTTGCCCGCTTCATCCAGCGAAGCCGATGGCAACAGGCCGATCGATCCGACGCACATCGATGCCTGGTCGGACAGGATGTCGCCGAAAAGATTACCGGTAACGATGACGTCGAACTGGCCCGGATCGCGCACAAGCTGCATGGCTGCGTTATCAACATACATATGCGTCAGCGTGATGTCGGGATATTGCGCCGACGTTTCGATGACGACATCGCGCCAGAGTTGCGAGGTTTCGAGCACGTTGGCCTTGTCGACGGAGCACAGCTTGCCGCGCCGCCGCCGGGCCGCTTCGAAGCCGGCGATGGCGATCCGGCGCACCTCCGCCTCGTCGTAGCTCATCAGGTCATATCCCTGACGAAGGCCGGCTGGGCTCGAGCGGATGCCCTTCTCACCAAAATAAACGTCGCCGTTGAGCTCGCGTACGATGAGGAGATCGATCGATCTTGCTACTTCAGGCCGCAGCGCCGATGCATCCTCCAGACCGGAGAACAGCTTGGCCGGACGCAGGTTGGCGAACAGCGAAAGCTCTTTTCGCAAGCCGAGAATGGCCTGCTCGGGTCGCAGATGGCGCTCAAGTGCGTCGCAGGACGGATCTCCGACGGATCCGAACAGAATGGCATCGGCCCGCCGGCTGAGCTCCAGGGTTTCGGCAGGCAGCGGATGGCCACTGGCGTGATACGCTGCCGCCCCGACTGGTGCTTCTTCGAACGTCACACCAAGATCGAGCGCTTCGATCACGCGTCGCGCCTGGGTGGTAACTTCGGGACCGATGCCGTCGCCGGCCAGGATTGCGATCAGGGCGGACATGGCACTCCGTTGAAGCTGCGATCGTCGTCAATTCCGCCTCAGTCCCGGCGAGCTCCGCAGCCAAGGCAGACCCGGGCGGCCTTGCCGCTACTGGCGATTTCACGCAACCGCTCTCTTCAGGCCATCGATCAGCCTGTCGCGGGCGGCCAGCGTTATGCCGCGCCGATCCACCAGCACATCGCGGGCAATGAAGCGGCCGGTGATCGCCAGCGCCGCAAATATGTCCGGCCAGCTGGCGTCACCGCCATCCCGCAGAAACGCAGGCAATGGCAGCAGTCGATCCTCATACGCCGTCGCGGCTATCCGGCTCACCGCCCCGCCGCTTTTGGGACTGACAAACGCGAGATCGTCGCTCTCGCCACTCACGACACATCGACTAAGATCCAGCCCAAAGCCAAGTTCTGCAAGGAGCAACAGTTCATACCGAGCCACTCCCCCCGCCCACTGACGCGCCGACGATGCCGCCTCGATAAGGCCGAATAATGCACCCAGCGCCTCATAAAGCCGCGGATAGGGATGCCCCTCCGGCAGAGCAGTCACGGTCAGAGCCGACAACCATGCCAGCGCAGCGGCGGACAATGGCCCCTCATGGAGCGCTGCCCGACTTTGCACCAATTCGACCGCCAGCGAGGGAAGCTGGCTTTCCGTACGTGCGCGCCATTCACCGATGATGATGTTAGCAGGCTGCAACACCGGCCTGTGGCCGCGCGATCGCCCTCCACGCACATATCCGCTCTGCACGCCGTCCAGCTCGGTCAGCGCCCGAACGATGACACCGTGTTCGCCATGAATGTGAGTCGCGAGCACGATGGCAGGAGCGGCAAGATGCATACGAACTCCTCTACCGGCCTCATTCTGTCGCGGAACGCAATACCAGTGCGCGTCAGGAGCGGCGCACGCGCGCTGCGATCGTTCGCAATGCGGGCGTTGATGCGGCGCGCTTCGCCACGCGAACCGCAGCATCGAAGCCGCGAACAAGCGCTACTGCTGCGTGATTTGCGATTGTTGAACGAAGAAGGAGGAGATCCCGACACGCGACGCCGGCACTCGCCATGGTTCGCTTGTGTTGCCCCTCACCTTCGGTGAAATCGAACTTCACAAATCGATCGTTGAACAAATCCACCAGTGCGGTCTCCATCAACACGCTGCCGGGCGACAGAGAAGCGAATACCGGGTCATGCCCCACATAGTCGTAACGGAGCGTCAGTCCGTCCGCGCTGCTCCAGAGATAAGCCGCCGGCACACCTCTGATATACAACAGCCAGGCACGGACAGCATCATCCTTCGCCAGCGCTGCCATCTGCCGCAAAAAACTGGCACCAGCAGGGAGACCGGCCCCCATCAGTTTCTCCTGATAGGTCTTCTCTGCAAGTGTGCGGGCTACGGGGTGAAAGTCGGCAAGCTCAGCTGCCGTGCGAAAGCGGCGTATGTCTAGAGTTCCACCAGAAACCGCCGCAAGCTTCTTTGCCTTTCGCTTCAGGGAAGATCGTGTCTGCCCCGACAAACCTGCTCGCCAAGCCGCCTCACCGGCTGATAGATCAACGTAATACCGGGTGTATCGCTGCCGCTCGAACGATGTTCCGTTCCATTCCGGCCGCATCTTCTCAGGCAGTGATGTCAGAAGATAACCATCGTCGCCCAACGACAACGGCGGCAACAAGGGACGCCAATCGAGCAGGGCCTGATCAAGCGTCAGCCCGACGCGTACCAAGCGACGTGGGATGGTGGCGATCGTCCGAGCGCCGATCTGCAGCCTCAGCGCCTCCACATTCACGCTCCGCGCTCAGCGACTAGATTGGACCATAACTGCTCCAGCTGACGTCGGCTCCGCCGCCACCGATTGGCCGCAAGCGGTGTATCTCGACTATCCAATCGCAGATTGGGGTGATCGGCAAAGTGCACCGTCGGCGCTCGCTCGCGTAGCTGAGCAAGCATCAGACACAAGGCTTTGAAGCGGCTCACATGAACTCGGTTGGCCAGTAATCCAGAGCGATTGGCAAGTTCAAAACTGTGCCCGACAATCGTTGTACATACATGGTCCCGAACGATTGCGTGCTCGAGTGCCGCGCGCATCTCGCTCGTCGACAAAGCACAGATCTGGAAAGTTCCGCCACATACCGACGCGGTCTTCGATCAGGCTCACGGGCACTTCGATGACATCGCCGTGCAGGATCGGCGAGATCTGGCCGGGAGGCAAGCCGATGGCACTAGGCCACGGGTGGTGCGCACCATTATGACTGCTGTCGTATTGGATTCCGAGCGCCGAGAGTGCCGCCAATGTATCATCGTTGGCAGAATAACTGCCGCTCCGGAATGCGACAGGCCTGGGCGCGCCCGCAGCAACAAGCAGATCGGCCGCTGCTGCGATCAGCTCCCTCTGAGATGCGGCGGAATAGTCGATAAGCTCGAAGTCTCCATGGAGGTCGCGATGTGATAGATCGGCGGACGTCCAATTAGGGTGAAGATGCAATTGCACCTCCTGTCCCGCACCAATGACGGCGTCGATAATTCGGCGGAACACGTCGATGCCGTAAATCGTCGCTGGCATCGGATCGACGAAGAACGTTGCCTTCAAACCATGCCGCGAGAGCAATCCAAGCTGCCAGCGCAGTCCCACACCGGCCGGCTCGATAGAGCGCTCCTCGACCGCAGAAATACCCAATCCGGCCGCATGGTGCCGCCAGGCAATCTCGGTATCAATGGTGAGGAAAACGTGCATGACCCACCCTTACCGGTCGGTAATGAAAATTCTCCAAAACCCGTCAGCCTTGAGATCGCAACACGGCAGCCTCCTGCGCTCGACGCAGCATACCCTATCGCTGTGCGCGATACGCCCATTATACAAACTACAGACATAAGTGATGCTTTTATTTTTGATGCTCACACTGCTCGCCCGTCATAGTTCGTCAGAAGACGCATTAATCTGTACGTAATGAGTGGATTGGTTTGCGGTACAAGCCGCCTATTCTAATAACAATCCAGAAACTGCAGCCTCTTTTTGGTCTTACTACAAACACACCACTTTCATCTCTTTATATCCCTATTTATTTGTTGCCGAGTAGGCAGGATTTGCTTGCACTCTTTTGCAATTGAACAACATAGGAACCGCTGCTACCGGCATGCGCCGACTTCAGCGTGAGCGCAGGATGAAGGCGTTCATCCCAACGCGACAAAGGATGTGCAAATGGTTCCGCGTTATTCCCGACCTGATATGACGGCCATCTGGACGCCGGAGACTCGCTTTAAGATTTGGTTTGAAATTGAAGCGCATGCGACTGAAGCGCTGGCCGAGCTTGGTGTGGTGCCGCAGGAAGCAGCCGATGCCCTCTGGGCATGGTGGCAGACCAAGCCGGCGATCGATGTTGCGGCGATCGACGCTATCGAGGCGGTGACCAAGCATGACGTAATCGCCTTTCTGACGTGGGTGGCCGAACAGGTGGGCGATCAGGCCCGCTTCATGCACCAGGGCATGACGAGCTCCGACGTGCTGGACACCTGCCTTGCGGTTCAGCTGGCGCGCGCATCGGACATCCTGATCGCCGACATGGACGCGCTGCTCGCGGTGATCCGCCGTCGCGCCGAGGAGCATAAGCTCACGCCGACGATCGGGCGCAGCCACGGCATTCACGCCGAACCGGTCACCTTCGGGCTCAAGCTGGCACAGGCCTATGCCGAGTTCGATCGCTGCCGGGCGCGTCTTGTTGCCGCAAAGGCTGAAATCGCGACCTGCGCAATCTCCGGCGCGGTCGGCACATTCGCCAATATCGACCCCCGCGTCGAGGCGCATGTCGCCGCCAAGCTCGGCCTCGCAGTCGAGCCGGTCTCCACTCAGGTAATCCCGCGTGACCGCCACGCGATGTTCTTCGCAATACTGGGCGTGATTGCCAGCTCGATCGAGCGCTTGGCAGTGGAGATTCGCCACCTCCAGCGTACCGAAGTGCTCGAGGCGGAAGAATATTTCTCGCCCGGCCAGAAGGGCTCGTCGGCAATGCCGCACAAGCGCAATCCGGTGCTCACCGAAAATCTTACTGGTCTCGCGCGTATGGTGCGCGGCTACGTCACACCCGCGCTGGAGAATGTCGCTCTGTGGCACGAACGCGACATCAGTCACTCATCGGTCGAACGCTACATTGCGCCTGACGCGACCATCACCCTCGATTTTGCGCTCGCGCGGCTGACTGGCGTGATCGACAAACTGCTCGTCTATCCAGAGCGGATGCAGCGCAACATGGATCGGATGGGCGGACTGATCCACTCGCAGCGCGTCTTGCTCGCACTCACCCAGTCTGGCGTGAGCCGTGAGGATGCCTATCGCTTGGTCCAGCGCAACGCGATGAAGGTGTGGGAATCAGACGGCGCGCTGTCGCTCAACGAGTTACTTAAGGGCGATCCCGAGGTCATCGCAGCGCTCCCGCCCGAGGCGATCGATGCGGAATTCGATCTCAGATATCATCACAAGCACGTCGACACGATCTTCGCGCGCGTATTTGGCTGACGGATGCACCCTTTGCACTCCTAATTGCATTGAAATATAATTGCGCGAAGACGCAATTATTATCATTTACTCCTTGCCGGACTGATCCGGCATGGAGACCTTAGATGCGCATGTTCGAAGCCGTGACCAGCACCGCGCTGGTGATCGCGGCGCAGGCGCTGGTTGTGGGCGTGATCGTCACGCTTCATTGATGCCGGCAGCAACCGCTCCTTTCGCGTCGTTTCGCGAGAGGGCGGTAAGCGGCCGGGTTCTGCCTACATGGGGATCTGCTGCGATATGCAGTGGAAACTGCCCCCCCCCGTCAGGATCGCATCGGCGCGGAGACCGATGACCTGCCGATCAGGGAAGATCGCTTGTATCGCCTGAACAGCCGCGTCGTCATTTGACGCGCCATATACCGGCACGATCACCGCCGCGTTCCCTACATAGAAGTTCATGTAGCTCGCCGGCACGATCTCGCCATAGCGCAGGACGCGCCCGGGCGACGGCACCGGCACCACTTCGACACCGAACGCGCGCGCGCGCTGCATCGCCTGCTGATAAACCTGCCAGTTTGGATCGTTCTCGCCGCCGATTGGCAACGCCAGTCGCCCCTCGCCGACGAAGCGGGCGAGATTGTCGACATGACCGTCGGTATGGTCGTTGAGCAGCCCGTCACCAAGCCACAGTACCCGGTCAAAACCAAGATCGGCCTGCAACCTGGCCTCGATACCACCGCGCGACAGATCAGGGTTGCGGTTCTGGTTGAGCAGGCATTGTTCGGTCGTCACGACGAGGCCGGTTCCATCCCCGTCGATCGCCCCGCCCTCAAGCACCCAATCGTGCCTTTTCAGTGGCTTGCCCCGCTCCGCCGCAAGCCGCTGACCGATATCGTCATCGCCCGGCAGGTTATACTTCCCGCCCCAACCGTTGAAATCGAAATCGTGCGCAACACCGTCCGCGCCGATGATGGGCGCCGTGTCGCGCAGCCAGATGTCGCCGAACAGCTCAATCACTACCTCGGCGAATGGCGCCAGCCGGCGGGCTTCCGCAGCGGCCTCCTCATCCGCCGCCACCAGCAGCACCTGCTCGCCCTTGCCGTCGGCATGGACGGCAGCGGCGAAGGCCACCACTTCGCTACGCGCCTGCTCCAGGTCATCCTGCCAAAGGTCGGGATGGCTCGGAAAACCAATCCAGACCGCTTTGTGCAATGCCCATTCGGGCTTGGGTGCGCGGCTCATTTTGCCTCCTGGCGGGACTTGTCGCGGATCGCCTTGAACTCGGCCGTCGGATACCAGTTCGGCCAGGCGTCGCTGTTCGCGAGTTGCCGGCCCAGTTGATAATAGATCGTCAGATCCTGCAACGCGCCATCCCAGTTCCACTTGGGATCATATTCGTCCTTCGGCCCATGATAGCGGTTGCGAACATAGTCCTGCGCCGCCGCGCGCCCCGCCGCCGTCCCGCCATTGACCAGATCCTCGCCGCTGCCCGCCGACAGCATCGGCACGCCCAGCTTGGCGAAGGAGAAATGATCGGAACGATAATAGCCACCGCTTTCCGGCGTCGCTTCGGGCGACACACGGCGCCCCTGCGCCGCGAGCAGCGGCTTCACCATGTCCTCCAGTTCCGATTTGCCCGCGCCAGTGATCTCGAAATTCTTCACCGCGCCCATGACGTTCAGCACATCCATGTTGACGCCGCCGACGGTCTTGCCGAGCGGAAAGACCGGGTTGGCTGCGTAATATTCGGAGCCCAGGAGGCCGCTCTCCTCCGCCGTCACGGCAAGGAACGCGACCGAACGGCGGGTCGGCCCAGCGGCACGATACGCTTCTGCCAGCGCGACCAGCGCCGCCGTGCCGGTCGCATTGTCCAGCGCGCCGTTGCAGATGTCGTCACCCTCCACCGCGTCACAGCGGCCAAGATGGTCCCAGTGCGCCGAATAGAGCACTACCTCGTCCGGGGCCGTCGTGCCGGGCAGCACGCCGATGACGTTCTTCGACATGCTGCGCTTGATCTCGTTGGAGAAGCTGCCGGACAGCTTCAGGCCGAGCGGCACGGCACGAAAGCCCTTCTGCTTGGCCGCGGCGGCGAGCTGATCGAAATCCTTTCCAGCTGCGGCAAACAGCTCCTTCGCCTTGGGCAACTGGATCCAGCCGACCACCTGGCTCTGGTCCATATGATCGTTCGGCGCGGCGAGCTCATATTGCGCGCCCGTCCATGACGACTGAACCACAGACCAGCCATAAGCGGCGGGCTCCGTCTGGTGAACGATGATCGCGCCGGCCGCCCCCTGCCGCGCGGCTTCCTCGAACTTGTAGGTCCAGCGGCCGTAATAGGTCATCGCGCGGCCTTCGAACAAACCCGCCTGCGCGCCTGCTTCCTTGGTCTGCCAGTCCGGATCGTTGACGAGGATGACGACCGTCTTCCCCCTCACATCCAGCCCGGCATAATCGTTCCAGCCCTTCTCGGGCGCGTTGATGCCGTAACCCACGAACACCAGCTCGCTGTTGTTCAGCGCAATCTGCGGCACGACGCGATAGGTGCCTGCCACGATATCCGTCCGGTAATTGAACGTGACCGGCGCCTTGCCGCCCGTAACGGTGAAGGGCGAGACGTTCGTTGCGGTGATCTCCACTATCGGCACATCTTGGGTCCACTGGCCCTTGTTTCCGGGCTTCAGCCCCGCCGCGGCGAACCTCTCGACCAGATAGTCGATCGTCTTCGTTTCACCCGCAGTGGTCGGCGCGCGCCCCTCATAAGCGTCGGACGACAGCTCCTTCGTGACCGATTTCAGCGTCTCGACGGAGATCTGCGGCGCCTGTTGCGCCAGGGCCGGCGTGGCGGTGATCAGAGCGGCAAGGGAGCACAGGAGAATAGAACGCATCCGCAGAACCTCATGGGAAGGATGGCTGTCCAATACAGGCTGGCACCCTGCCCGCAACGTCTTGTGCGCTCTTGCAATCGTCGCGTCGCCCGGCAAAGTCGTTGTCGGGGGGAACGACAAGATGGAAAAGAGAGTGATTTCGCGCGTCGCGATTGCGGCGTTGCTAGCGGCTGCGGCGCCCGTATCGGCCTATGCGCATGATGCCGCAAGCGTGGCGAAGGCGTTCGGCGCGCGGGAAGGCATCAGCCAGATCAGCCTCTCGCCGGACGGCAGCCGCGTCGCGATGATCGTGCCGGCGGGCACCCGGGGCGCGGCGCTGATGATCGCCGATCCGGCGAAGGGCGGCATGCCGGTGTCGATCATGCAGACCAGCGGCGATCCCGAACGACTGATGAGCTGCCAATGGGCAACAACGGAGCGGCTCGTCTGCCGCGCCGTCGTGGTGACCCGCAATTCGAACCTGATCGAAGGTTACACCCGGCTCTTCGCAATCGACGCCGATGGCCAGAACTTCAAGCTCATCACCGCGCGCGTAAATGAACGCTCCTTGTACTTTCACGGGGATGGCGGGCGGGTTCTCGACCTGACCGGAGACGGCAAGGGCAACATCCTGGTCGCTCGCCAATATGTGCCGGAAAGCTCGATCGACCGCGTCGTTCAAAGGAATGACGAGGGCCTGGGCGTCGAACGCGTCGATCTGAAGTCGCTCCAGCGCCGCCCCGTGGAGCGAGCGAAGCGCGACGCAGTGGAATATATCAGCGACGGTCTGGGCACCGTACGCATCATGGGCGTGCGGCCAACCACCGGCACCGGCTATTCCGCCAACGAAATCAGCTATTTCTACCGCAAACCAGGCTCAAAGACGTGGGAACCGCTCTCCAAGCTCGCCCTTCTCGGCGGACGTTTCCAGGGGTTCAACCCCTATGCAGTCGATCCCAAGCTGAACGTCGCCTACGGATTTGATGACTACAACGGCCGTCAGGCACTCTGGAAAGTGACTCTAGATGGAACGCTGAGGCGCGACCTCGTGCTCGCCAATTCGCAGGTGGACGTCGACGATCTGATTCAGATCGGCCGCCACCGCCGCGTGGTGGGAACGAGCGTCGCCACGGATTTCCGGCGCCCCGAGTTCTTCGATCCCGAACTGTCCGCGTTATCGAAGGCACTGGCGAAGGCATTGCCCAAGCAGCCGCTCGTCAGCTTCGTCGACGCCAGCACCGACGAAAGCAAGTTGCTGATGTTTGCCGGGGGCGACACCCAGCCAGGCACCTTCTACCTCTTCGACAAGCAAAGTCGAAAGCTCGCCGAAGTGCTGCCCATCCGCGCGGATTTGGCAGACGTGCCGCTCGCAACC
>JBELMF010000094.1:0-13300 GCA_042096015.1 Sphingomonas sp. | reverse complement strand
CGGTCGACACCCCGGCCTGGCGCGGGGACCCCACCGCCCGCGCGCGCTGTCGTTTGCCCTTCCACCCGCAACGCCCGCGGCCCGTTGGAACCCGGCGCAAGGCCGGGATGACGGAAGATGTGAGGCTTCGTTCCGACCCACTGAAAGACCCGGCGAAGGGAGTTGCCCTATCGACCATCTCAGGCCGCGATCGCTTCGGGTGCCGGCGCCGGTTGGCGGCCGCGGATCAGTTTGCCGGGGAGGGCGTTGGTTGGCTCGCCGTTTTCGTAGATCACCTGGCCCGACTTGATCGTCGCGACATAGCCGGTCGCCTTTTGCATCAGGCGGCGTGCGCCGGTGGGGAGATCGTACACCATGTACGGCTTGCCGAGTTCGAGCGCGTCGAAATCGATCACGTTGAGGTCGGCGAGATAGCCCGGTGCGAGCAGGCCGCGATCATCGAGGCCGACCGCTTTCGCCGTGTCGAGCGTCTGCTGCTTCACCGTCTCGGCGAGATCGAGCAACGGCCCGCGCGTGCGGTCGCGGCACCAGTGGGTGAGCATGAAGGTGGGCAGGCTGACGTCGCAGATCGCGCCGACATGCGCGCCGCCGTCGGACAGGCCCGAAAGCGTGTTGGGATTGGTGATCATCGCATGGACGTTGTCGAGATTGCCCTCGACGTAATTGTGCATCGGGAAGAACAGGAAGGCGCGGCCCTCGTCCTCCAGCAGCGCGTCATAGACCAGCTCGTCGGGGTGGACGCCCTGCCGCTCGGCCTCGGCGGCGAGGCTGGTCGAGGGATCGGGCTCGTAATCGACGTGGGTCGTGATGCGGAACATCTTGTGCTGCGCGCCGGCGACCGAATTGACGAAGGGGTGATCCTTCTCCGGCATCTCGGCGATCAGGCGCGCGCGGTATTCGGGGTCGCGCATGCGGGCGACCTTCTGCTCGAGCGGGAGGTCGGCGATCTCGCGGTAGCTCGGCCGGCTGATGAAGGGATGGACCGAGCCCTGCAGACCGAGCATCAGCCCGACCGGCCGGCCGGCGATCTGCGCCTTGAGCGGGTAACCCTCGGCAACCGACGCATCGAGCCGCTCGGTCAGTTGGCGCCACTGGTTGGGGACGACATCGGCCTGGACCATCGAGAAGCTCAGCGGCTGGCCGGAAATCTTCGTGAGGTCGCGGACGAGGCTGAACTCTTCGTCCATCTCCTGGAAATCGGACACCCATTGCAGCACGCCCGTGCCGGCATCGGCGATGCCGCGGGCGATCGCCTCCATCTCCTCGCGCGCGGCGCGGACGGTGGGGGTGAGGTCGCCGTCGGCGGTGCGGTGGACCATCGTGCGCGTGGTCGAGAAGCCGAGCGCGCCTTCCCGCAGCGCCTCGGCGGTGAGGCGGCGCATTTCCTCATTCTCTTCCGCCGTGGCAGGATCGCGGTTGGCGCCGCGTTCGCCCATCACATAGACGCGCAGCGCGCCGTGCGGGACCTGCACCGCGACGTCGATGTCGTGCGGCAGCTTGTCGATCGCGTCCATGTACTCGCCGAAGCTTTCCCACTGCCACGACAGTCCCTCGTGGAGCGCGGCGCCGGGGATGTCCTCCACCCCTTCCATCAGGCGAATCAGCGTGTCGTGATCTTGCGGGCGGACGGGCGCGAAGCCGACGCCGCAATTGCCGACCACCACGGTGGTGGCGCCGAGCGTCGAGGAGGGGTCCATGCGCGAGGCCCAGGTGATCTGGCCGTCATAATGGGTGTGGATATCGACCCAGCCGGGGGTGACCAGCTTGCCGGCGGCGTCGATCTCGTGGCGGCCGTCGCCCGCAACGGTGCCGATCGCGGCGATCCGATCGCCGTTGATCGCGACGTCTCCGCGATAGGGCTCGCCGCCCGAGCCGTCGACGATCGTGCCGCCCCTGATCACCAGGTCGTACATCGTGCCTCTCCTGTCTTTTGCCGCGATGGTGACTTCCAAGCGCCGGTGAGGCAAGGAGATTCGAACAACTGACTTAGACGAAGGAAGGGGAGCGGGTATGGCGACGCGGGCGGTAGAGCGAATGTCGGAGAGCGACACGTTGGAGGCGCTGCTGCGTGAGCGGCGCTCGGTGCGCGGGTTCAAAAAGGATCCGGTGCCGGCCGACCTGCTGGAGCGCGTGATGGACATGGCGCAACTCGCGCCGTCGAACTGCAATGTCCAGCCGTGGACCGCGCATGTCGTGTCGGGCGATGCGGCGGAGCGGATGCGCATAGTGCTGCATGACGCGGCGAAGAGCGGCACCAAGATCACGCCCGACTTTCCGCTGACCGGCGCGTATCCGGGCCATTATCGCGGGCGGCAGATCGATGCGGCGAAGGCGCTGTTCGCGGCGACCAACGTGGCGCGCGATGACGTCCCGGCGCGAACCGAATCGTTCCTGCGCAACTTCCGCTTCTTCGATGCGCCGCATGCGATGTTCCTGTTCATTCCCGAATGGGCCGGGATGCGCGAAGCGGCGGATTGCGGCATGTACGCGCAGTCGTTCATGCTGGCGCTGACCGCCAATGGATTGGCGTCGTGCGCGCAAGGGGCGCTGAGCCACCATGCCGAGATCGTCCATCGCGAACTGGGCGTGGGCGAGGACCAGAAGCTGCTGTTCGGGATTGCGTTCGGCTATGAGGATGCGGCGCATCCGGCCAATGCGGCTCGGACGGTGCGTGACCGGGACCATGTGATGCATGGGTGATTGATCCACCACCGTCATGCCGGCCCTGTGCCGGCATCCAGGGTGCCGCGTATCCTATGGCAATGAGGTTCGTGGACGGCTGGATGCCGGGACAAGCCCGGCATGACGGTGTGGGTGACGGACGCCTCCAGCTCCTCGTCATCCCGGACTTGATCCGGGATCCAACCGTCCACAGGCGCTGTCGCTCGTTCCCCGACCACAAGCGTTCGCGGCGCCTTGGATCCCGGATCAAGTCCGGGATGACGATGCTTTTGTGGTGACCGCTCCTATTCCCAACCCTTTCCCCCCTTCCGACAAGAGACTATGGCCGCCACCAACACGATGACCCCAGCGTCTCCCCTCCTGCCGCCAGCCGACTGGCGGGACTTTCTCGCGCTCACCAAGCCGCGGGTGCTGACGCTTGTCGTCTTCACCGGGCTGTGCGGGATGCTCGCGGCGCCCACCTCGATCCATCCGGTGCTGGGCTTCACCGCGATCCTGTGCATTGCGCTGGGCGCGGGCGCGGCGGGGACGCTTAACCAATGGTATGAGGCGGATCTCGACGCGTTGATGAAGCGCACCGCGGCGCGGCCGCTGCCGGCCGGGCGGATGGAGAAGCAGTCGGCACTGCATTTCGGGGTCGGGCTGGGCGCGTTCTCGGTGATCCTGATGGGGCTGGCGCTGAATGTCGCCTCGGCGGTGATCCTGCTGGTCTCAATCCTGTTCTATGTGCTGATCTACACCGTGTGGCTGAAGCGGCGGACGCCGCAGAACATCGTCATCGGCGGGGCGGCGGGGGCGTTTCCGCCGCTGATCGGCTGGGCCGCCGCAACGGGCGAGGTGGCGGTGCTGCCGGTGCTGCTCTTCATGTTCGTCTTTCTGTGGACGCCGCCGCATTTCTGGGCGCTCGCGCTGTTCGTGAAGACCGATTACGCCAATGCCGGCGTGCCGATGCTGCCGGTGGTGGCGGGCGAGCGGGTGACTCGGCGGCAGATCGGGCTGTATACCATCCCGATGGCGCTGGCCGCTGTGGCGCCGTGGCCTTTGGGGCTGACCGGCGCGATCTACGGCATCGTCTCTCTCGCGATGACGGGCTGGTTTGCGCTGCTGGCGCTGCGGGTAGCGGTGCGCACCGCCGGTGCCGAGGATGCGATGCTGCCCGAGAAGGCGCTGTTCAAATATTCGATTCTCTATCTTTTCGTGGTGTTCGGCGCGCTGGTCGTCGATCGCTGGCTGGCGTGAGCGATGGCATGAACAAGAACGAACAGGACCTGATCCAACGGCGGCAGAAGAGCCGCGCGATCGTGATGGCGGTGCTGCTGGGCGCGTTCGTCATTCTGGTGTTTGCGATCTCGATCGTGAAGATCAAGGCGGGGATCGGGCAGCCATGATCCGATCGCTGTCACCCAAGGGGCGCACGGTCGCCTTCGCGTTGCTGGGCCTCTTGTTCATGACCGGCCTGTCCGCGGCCAGCGTTCCGCTGTACCGCATGTTCTGCCAGGCGACCGGGCTGAACGGGACCACGCAGCGCGGCGAGGAAGCACCGGGTGCCGTGGGCGGAGAAGTGCGGGTCGATTTCGACGCGAACACGAACGCGCGGCTCCCGTGGCGGTTCGCGCCCGAGCAATCCCACCAGACGGTGGCGATCGGTGCGCGCACGATGGCCTTCTTCACCGCAACCAACCGCGCAGCGGTGCCGGTGACCGGCACCGCGACGTTCAACGTCACCCCGGCACAAGCGGGCAAATATTTCACCAAGATCGAGTGCTTCTGCTTCACGCAGCAGACGCTGAAGCCCGGCGAATCCGTGCGCATGCCCGTCATCTACTACGTCGACCCGAAAATCCTGGAGGATCCGGATACCCGCGACGTGGAGACGATCACGCTGAGCTACACATTTTATCCAGTGGATTCCGCCAAAGCGTCGAGCTAAGCGACAGGAAAATAGCGTACCAACAGGGGAAGAGAGCCCGATGGCCGGCGCCAAGAACCACGATTACCACATTCTTCCACCCGATCCCTGGCCGATCATCAGCTCCTTTTCGGCGCTCGCGATGGCCGCCGGGGGCATCATGTGGATGCACGGCGGACATGTCGACAAGCCCAACGGCGGCGGGTTTCTGTTCTTCGCAGGCCTCGCCGCGGTTCTTTTCAGCATGTTCTGCTGGTGGCGCAACATCATCAAGGAAGGCCGCGCAGGCGATCATACACCGGTGGTGCAGCTGCATTTCCGCTATGGCATGATCCTGTTCATCGCCTCTGAGGTGATGTTCTTCGTCGGCTGGTTCTGGGCGTATTTCGATTTCGCACTGTTCCCCGATGCGATCAGCTTCGTCGATGGCGCGGTGGAGCGTGCGGCCGAAGGCGCGGCGATTGCAGCGCAATGGCCGCCCAAGGGGCTCGAAGTCATCAACGCCTTCGAACTGCCGCTGCTCAACACGCTGATCCTGCTGACGTCGGGCACCACGGTGACCTGGGCGCACCATGCTCTGATCCACAACCAGCGCGGCGGTGAGAAGACCGGGCTGTGGGGCATGCTGGGCGTGGGCAACCGCGACGGTGTTCTGAAAGGCCTGTGGCTGACGATCGCGCTGGGCCTGCTGTTCAGCGGTATCCAGGCTTACGAGTACATGCACGCGCCGTTCCCGTTCAAGGGGATCAACTACGGCGCCTCGTTCTTCATGGCGACGGGCTTCCACGGCTTCCATGTGATCGTCGGCACGATCTTCCTGATCGTGTGCCTGATCCGCGCCTATAAGGGTGACTTCACGCCGAAGGCGCACTTCGGCTTCGAGGCGGCGGCCTGGTACTGGCATTTCGTCGACGTGGTGTGGCTGTTCCTGTTCGTCTCCATCTACATCTGGGGCGGCTGGGGCGCGCCGGTTCACGGCGGCTGATCCCGGGTGAATAACGACACGGGCGCGGCATCGCCGGCAGGCATGCCGCGCCCGATCGATTCGGGGCTCCGGGGCCTTTGCCCGCGCTGCGGCACCCGAACCCTGTTCGACGGATGGATCACGTTCGCGGATCGCTGCCGCGCCTGCGGCCTTGCTTTTTCCGCGTTCAACGTCGGCGACGGCCCGGCCGCCTTCCTGACCCTCGTCCTCGGCGCAATCGTGACCGTTGCCGCAATCGCACTGGAGCTCAGCCTTTCCCCGCCCTTGTGGCTCCATATGCTGATCTGGACGCCGGTGACCCTTGGCGGTGTCCTGTTGAGCCTTCGCCTCGCAAAGGGCTGGCTGCTGGCGCTTGAGTATCGCAACCGCGCTGCAGAAGGTCGGCCCAAGTCGTGACGCAGTCAGTGCGGCGCTTTCCCATGGGTGCCACGATCTTGGTCGGGCTTGCGATCATGGTGATGGTCGGGCTGGGCTTCTGGCAGCTGCTGATCCGGCTTCCTGAGAAGGAGGCGCAGCTTGCGCAACTCTCGGCCAATCCGTCGCGGCCGCCGGTTGCCTTCCCCGCACGACCGGATGATCGCTTGCTCTTCCGACGCAGCGCCGCGGTGTGCACGCAGGTCGTGGAGATCACCCGCGCCGGGGCCGGTGCGGCCGGTTATCGCCTGATCGCCGATTGCCGCACGGATCGCGGAGGCCAGCCCATCCAGATCCAGCTTGGTACCACTCGGCACCCCGGGACGATGGTGCGCTGGGGCGGCGGCCCGGTGAGCGGCTGGATCAGCCATGCGCCGGACGCAACGCCGTTGGGCGCACGGCTATTCCAGCGCACGCCGCAGCAGATGCTGCTGGTGGCGGATCGACCGGTGAGGGGACTCCAGCCGAATAGCCGGCCGGACGTGGCGCTGGTGCCCAACAACCATCTCGCCTACGCCGGGCAATGGTTCTTCTTCGCCGCAGTGGCAGCTGTGATCTATGTCGTCGCCCTGAAAAGGCGAGACGGCTGATCGCGACATAAGGTGAAGATGAGCTTGCCCGCACCGATATAAGCCGCAGTTGTGTCCCGGTCGGTGCGCCGCTAACCGGCACGTCCATGCGCTACATCAGTACACGTGGGGCCGCCCCGACGCTCGACTTCCGCGGTGCAACGCTGGCCGGGCTCGCGTCGGACGGTGGCCTGTATGTCCCCGAGGCGTGGCCGACGCTGACACGGGAGGAGATCGCGGGGCTGGCCGGCCTGTCCTATGTCGATACCGCCGTGACCGTGATGGCGCCGTTCGTCGGCGAAGCGCTGAGCCGAGAGGAACTGCGAGGCTTGTGCGAGCAGGCCTACGGCCGCTTCGCGCATGCTGCGGTGACGCCGCTGAAGCAGCTGGATCACGACCAGTGGCTGCTGGAGCTGTTTCATGGGCCGACGCTGGCGTTCAAGGATGTGGCGTTGCAGCTGCTGGGGCTGCTGTTCGAGCGCTTCCTGATCGGGGATGGGGAGGGGCCGCTGACGATCGTCGGGGCGACCAGCGGCGATACCGGATCGGCGGCGATCGATGCGGTGGCGGGCCGCGCGGGGATCGACATCTTCATGCTCCACCCCGCCGGGCGGGTGAGCGAAGTGCAGCGGCGGCAGATGACCACGGTGCGCGCCCCCAATGTCCACAATATCGCAATCCGCGGCGATTTCGATACGGCGCAGGCGCTGGTGAAGGCGATGTTCAACGACCGCGCTTTCGCCGGGCGGTTCAGGCTGAGCGCGGTTAATTCGATCAACTGGGCGCGGCTGATGGCGCAGGTGGTCTATTATTTCTACGCCGCGGTACGATTGGGCGCGCCGGAGCGACCGGTCGCGTTCAGCGTGCCGACGGGCAATTTCGGCGACGTGTTCGCGGGCTATGTCGCCACCAAGATGGGGCTGCCGGTCGCCAAGCTGATCGTCGCCACCAACGTCAACGACATCCTCCATCGTGCGCTGTCGGCGGGGGACTATTCCTCCGCGACCGTGGTGCCGACCGCCACGCCGTCGATGGACATCCAGGTCTCCTCCAACTTCGAGCGGTTGCTGTTCGATCTGGGCGGCCGTGACGGTGTCGCGCTGGCGACGCAGATGGGCGGGTTCGAGGCATCGAAGGCGATGCGCCTCACCAACCTGCAGCACCAGGGCGCCGCGGCACACATGACCAGCGCCAGCGTCGATGCCGACGGCATGGCGCTAGCGATGCGCTGGGCTCAGGCGCACGCCAACGAGGTGATCGACCCGCATACCGCGATCGCGCTGGCGGCGGCGCAGCGGGTAGCGGTGGATGCGCCAATGGTGACGCTGGCGACGGCGCACCCGGCCAAGTTCCCCGATGCGGTGGAGCGCGCCACCGGCATGAGCCCGCGGCTGCCGTCGCGCGTCGGCGATCTGTTCGAGCGCGAGGAAGTGTTCGATACGCTGGACGCTACCTTTGGCGCAGTGAGCGACTATATCGCGGCACGCGCGACTCCGCGCGCATAATCCACGTCCGTTCGCCCCGAGCAGAGGCTAAGCGCAGTCGGGCCCTCGTTTCGAAGAGCATGTGCCTCGAGACGGCATGTCGACAAGCGCAATGCCTCCTCAGCACGAACGGGCGTGTGTTACGGTCTTACCAGGAACCTACCAATGCCTTCCCCCCGCCGTACCTTTGCGATCATCTCGCACCCCGACGCCGGCAAGACGACGCTGACCGAGAAGCTGCTGTACGTCGGCGGCGCGATTCACCTCGCCGGCGAGGTCAAAGCCCGGGGCCAGAACCGGCGCGCGCGATCGGACTGGATGAAGATCGAGCAGCAGCGCGGCATCTCGGTCACGTCCTCCGTCATGACGTTCGAGAAGGACGGGGTGTTCTTCAACCTGCTCGACACGCCGGGCCACGAGGATTTCAGCGAGGACACGTACCGCACGCTGACCGCGGTCGATTCGGCGGTGATGGTGATCGATGCGGCGCGCGGCATCGAAGCGCAGACGCGCAAGCTGTTCGAGGTGTGCCGCCTGCGTAACGTGCCGATCATCACCTTCGTCAACAAGGTGGATCGCGAGGGGCGCGGCGTGTTCGAGTTGCTCGACGAGATCGCCGACGTGCTGGCGCTGGACGTGTGCCCGATGAGCTGGCCGGTCGGCATGGGCGGCACGTTCGAGGGCGTGCTGGACCTCAAGACCAATCGGATCAGCCGGCCGGATGGCGACAGCCGGACGTTTCAGGGGCGGGTCGAGGAGGCGCCGGAGCTTCCCGTCGAGGTGGCGGAGGAGATCGAACTGGCGCAGGCCGGCTATGCCGCGTTCGATGCGGAGGCGTATCGCGCGGGCGACCTGACGCCGGTCTATTTCGGATCGGCGCTGAAGGATTTCGGCCCGGCCGAGCTGATCGCGGCACTGGCCGACTTCGCCCCGCCGCCGCGCCCGCAGCCGGCCGAGCCCGCGCCGGTCGATCCGGGCGAGAAGGACGTCACCGGCTTCGTCTTCAAGGTGCAGGCCAATATGGACCCGCAGCATCGCGATCGCATCGCGTTCATGCGGTTGTGCTCGGGCACGTTCAAGCGCGGGATGAAGCTGACGCCGACCGGGCACGGCAAGCCGATCGCGGTGCATTCGCCGATCCTGTTCTTCGCGCAGGATCGTGAGATCGCCGACGAGGCGTTTCCGGGCGACATCATCGGCATCCCCAATCACGGCACGCTGCGCGTTGGCGACACGCTGAGCGAGAAGCCGGGGGTGCGGATCACGGGCCTGCCGAACTTCGCGCCGGAGATCCTGCGCCGCGTGGCGCTGAAGGACCCAACCAAGACCAAGCAGTTGCGCAAGGCATTGGACGATCTGTCCGAAGAAGGCGTGATCCAGGTGTTCTATCCGGAGATCGGATCGAACTGGATCATCGGCGTGGTCGGCCAGCTGCAGCTCGACGTTTTGCTGTCGCGGCTGGAAGCGGAATATAAGGTCGGCGCGAACCTCGAGCCGTCGCCGTTCGATACGGCACGGTGGATTTCGTCGGACGATCCGGCAGCGTTGAAGGATTTCATGGACCTCAACCGTGGTGCGCTGGCGAAGGATCGCGACGGCAATCCGGTGTTCCTGGCCAAGAGCGCGTGGGAAGTCGGGTATATCGCCGAGCGGTACAACAAGGTGACCTTTGCGGCGACGCGGGAGCGGTAAGGGGCGAGGCGACGCCGAATTCGTCGCCTCGCCGCCGCATCGTTAGAACGAATAGGATGTCATGATCAGCAATCCGCTTTGCTCCCTGGTCATGTAGCGGATATCCTTTTCATTTCCGGGTAGTGGCTTGTTGGCGAAGATGCCGTCACCCAGGACGCGGGAATCGATGTCGTACAGAATGCCGATCCCGATATTGAATGAATCCCCAGCATTGTTTGTGCTGCCTGCAACGGCGCTACGCCGGAACCCCAGCATTAGACCTGCGCCTATGGCGTCGATGACATTGTCAGTTCCTGGCTGAAGCGCCACGAAAGGACCGATGCCCCATTCCTTGCGGTCCTTAGGAACATAGGCCGTCTTGCCGGCCGTATTCTTGATCTCGGTCGCGTTGCTCAATCCGAAGATATTGGTGATACCAAGCACATCCGTAGGTGTGAAAAGATAGTGCGATTCCAGGATAAGGCGGGCACGCACATTGTCCATGTGATCGACCCGCACCAGACCATCGACGACGGAGGCGCTACGGACACGGTCATTGTCGCCAAGATCGTAGGAGAAGGCGATGCCGATGCCGAACTCGATGCCGCCAAACGTCTGCTTGTTGTTGTCGGCCTCAGCGAGCGCGCGTTGCGGTTCTACCTTCGTCTCTACCGTTCCATCGGGCTTTCTGGTGACCGTCGCCTTCACATCCTTGCTGTCAGCAGCGGCAGCAGCAGCGGCGACGGCTGCGGCCTGATCGTCGGCCGCAGCGGCGGCGGGCGGCGGATTGCGGCCAATGCTGGCAAGATAAGACCTCGCTTGCGCGGCCTTCCTAACCGCAGCATCTTCCGCCGCGATGGCCTGTTCAGCCTCCCTGACCTTGGCGGCTTCCAGCTTTTTCTGGAGCTGCTCTATCTGTGCCTGGATCGCGATAGACGTGTCCGTCGCGACTTCCTGGGCCGAGGCATTCGAAGTGTGTCCCAGGAAAGAAATAAAGGATGAAAGGGCAAAAGCCCTGTAAGTCCATGCTGCGCGCATATTCGAAACCCCCACCTTGGTGATGTTCGCGACGCAGCCTGCTTTATTTGCCGGGATGAAGCGGGATATTCGCGTGGTCGTCAACTATTTTGTTCTGAGTTGAAGCCGTGGGCCGCGCGGAGGTCACGCGAGACTCTGTTTTGTGTGATCGGAAATCTGTTAGGGTCCAAACTCAATCAGGTCGAGCTCGTGACGGAGCCGATTTTGGCGCCAGGCCAGGAGCAAGGAGGGAGCGATGCTCATGCATCGTGACCGACGAGCGACGCCGCATGGCGCCAAAAGCGGCTCGCCGCGCAGCGGTCGCCCGTGGAAGGCCGCCGAGCGTCGTCGCTTGCTTGCGCGTAGCTTCAGCTACGCCGCTGCGCTGCACTCCTTGTCGGCGGCCTTCCACGGGCGATCACGATCCTCGACCTGATTGAGTTTGGACCCTAAGGGGCCGATCATGGCCGAACGCTTTGAACGACATCGCCAGCCCTGGCGACCTGATGAAATCCAGAAGCTCCACACGCTTGCCAAGAAGGGCATGGCGTTGAAGGCGATCGCCAAGGCGCTGACGCGGAGCGAGGAATCAGTGAAGGAGCAGGCGAAGAAGGACGGCCTGTCGATCGCCAAGCTGCACTGACCGGGGCAGTGAACGATTATGATGTGATCGTGCTGGGCGCGGGCGCGGCGGGGCTGATGTGTGCCGCCACCGCAGGACAGCGCGGCCGCCGCGTGCTGGTGGTGGATCACGCTGAAAAGGCCGGAAAAAAGATCCTGATTTCCGGCGGCGGCCGGTGCAATTTCACCAACATCGGTACCGCGCCGGATCGGTTCCTGTCCGCCAATCCGCACTTCGCGCGCTCCGCACTGGCGCGCTACACGCCCGCCGATTTTCTAGCGTTGATAGCGGCTTACGGTATCGCTTGGCATGAGAAGACGTTGGGGCAGCTGTTCTGCGACGGTTCGGCGCGGCAGATCGTGGCGATGCTGTTGGACGAGTGCGCCAAGGGAGGCGTCGACCTTTCGCTGGGGCAGCCGGTCCGCGCGGTCGACCACGCGCTGGGGTATTTCCGGGTAGATGTCGGGGGAAAAACGGCGCGATCACCGGCGCTGGTGGTAGCGACCGGGGGGCCATCGATCCCGAAAATGGGCGCGACGGGATTTGCCTATGATCTGGCGCGTCAGTTCGGCCTGAAGGTGGTCGAGCCACGGCCGGCGCTGGTACCGCTGACGCTGCCCGGCGACGATCCGTGCCGGACGCTGGCGGGCGTTGCCACGCCGGTCGTCGCGCGTGTGGGCAAGGCGGCGTTTCGCGAGGCGATGCTGTTCACCCATCGGGGGCTGTCTGGCCCGGCCATTCTGCAGGTGTCGTCTTATTGGCGGCATGGCGAGGCGATCGCAGTGGATCTGGTGCCCGATCGTGGCGAAGGGTGGTTGCGCGAGGCGAAGCGCACCATGCCGCGCACCGGCATGGCCAAGCTGCTGAGCGGTGTCCTGCCGCATCGCCTGGCCGACATGCTGTCCGCCCAGCTGGAATTAAGCGGCGAGCTGGCGAACCTGCCCGATGCCGCACTGGCGGCGGCCGAGCGACGCCTGTCGGACTGGCGCTTCGTGCCCAACGGCAGCGAGGGATATGCCAAGGCCGAGGTGACGGTGGGGGGCGTATCGACCGCCGAGCTATCGCAGCAGACGATGGAGGCGAAGAGGGTGCCCGGGCTCTACGTGATCGGCGAGGCGGTGGACGTCACCGGCTGGCTGGGCGGGTACAATTTCCAATGGGCGTGGGCGAGCGGCTGGGCCGCGGGGACGGCGATCCGGGGAGCCTAGCGGCCAGGAGCCACGCTCATCAGCGCCGCGACCTTTGCCTTGAAGGCGCGAAGCTTGGCGCCCGAGAGGGTGGCGACGCTGGACAGGGAGATCGAGCGGGGATTGACGGTCTTGCCGTTCTTCCACACTTCCCAGTGCAGGTGCGGCCCGGTGGACAGGCCGGTGGAGCCGACATAGCCGATCACCTCACCACGCGACACGCGCTCGCCCGCGCGCACGGCGAAGCGGCTGAGATGCCCGTAGCCGCTCGACACGCCGTCGGCGTGAACCAGCTTGATGAAATTGCCGTAGCCGCGGTTGCGCCCGGCCATCGCGACGCGACCGTCGATCGGCGCATAGACCGGCGTGCCGTGCGGCGCGGCGAGATCCAGCCCCTTGTGCATGCGCAGGAAGCCGAGGATCGGGTGCCGCCGCATGCCGAAGGTGGAGGAGACGCGGCCGGCGACGGGCATGCCCATGAAGCCGCGCCGCTTGGCCTGGCCGTTGGCGTCCCAGAACTGGCCGCCTTGTCCGTCGCCGTCCTCCCAACGCACCAGGCGCAGCTTCTTCTTGCCCTGATCGAGGCCGGCATATTGGAGCTGGCCGACCTGTACCTCGCCGGTGGCGGCGCGCGCGTGATCGGCGATGATGTCGAACCGGTCGTCGGCGCCGATGCCGCCGGTCGAGGTGCGCGCGGCGATCGGCGTGATATAGGCTTCGACCAGCTTGGCGGGGGCGCCGGCGGCCCGCGCCGAGCGGT
>JBELMF010000093.1:0-13479 GCA_042096015.1 Sphingomonas sp. | reverse complement strand
ACGAAGTTCTTGACGAAGCGGCCCGACTGGATGTCGGCGAGCACGCGCTTCATTTCCTTCTTCGTCTCGTCGGTGATGATCCGCGGGCCGGTGGTGATGTCGCCATATTCCGCGGTGTTCGAGATCGAATAGCGCATGTTGGCGATGCCGCCCTCATACAGCAGGTCGACGATCAGCTTGGTCTCGTGAAGGCACTCGAAATAGGCCATTTCGGGCGCGTAGCCCGCCTCGACCAACGTCTCGAACCCGGCCTGGATCAGGTGGGTGATACCACCGCACAGCACGGCCTGCTCGCCGAACAAGTCGGTCTCGCACTCTTCCTTGAAGTTCGTCTCGATGATGCCCGAGCGACCGCCGCCGACGCCTGAGGCATAGGCGAGCGCGATGTCGTGCGCGTTGCCGCTGGCGTCCTGCTGGATCGCGATGAGGCAGGGGACGCCGCCGCCACGGACATATTCGCTGCGGACCGTATGGCCCGGGCCCTTCGGGGCGATCATGATCACGTCGAGATCGGCCGGCGCCTCGATCAGGCCGAAGTGAACGTTTAGGCCGTGCGCGAAGGCGATCGCGGCGCCGGGCTTCATGTTGCCCTTGAGGTCATTCTCCCAGATCGCGGCCTGATGCTCGTCGGGAGCGAGGATCATCAGGATGTCGGCCCAGCCGGCGGCTTCCTTGTTGCTCATCACCTTGAAGCCGGCGCCCTCCGCCTTCTTCGCGGTGGCCGAACCTTCGCGCAGCGCGATAGCGACGTCGGTGACGCCGCTGTCGCGCAGGTTCTGCGCATGGGCGTGGCCCTGCGAGCCATAGCCGACGATGGCGATCTTCTTGGAGGTGATCAGGTTCAGATCGGCGTCGCGATCGTAATAGACACGCATTGTTCAATTCCCTTTCCCTCTCCCGGTGGGAGAGGATACGAAGACTTGGCAGCTTAGCTGCCTAGTCGGAGTTGGTGAGGGTGGTGCGGGGCATGAGGGCCGGTCGCCCTCACCCTCCCATCGCTGGCGCGATGGGCCCCTCCCTCTCCCGCCGGGAGAGGGGTTGAAACTCACGCCGCCTCGCTGCCGCGGGCGATAGCGACGATGCCGGTGCGGGCGACTTCGATCAGGCCGACTTCGCCCATCAGCTCGACGAACTTGTCGATCTTCTCGATCCCGCCGGTCACCTCGAACACGAAGCTCGACGTGGTCGCATCGACCACGCGGGCGCGATAGACGTCGGCGAGGCGCAGCGCCTCGATGCGGTGGTCGCCGGTGCCGCGGACCTTCACCAGCGCCAGCTCGCGTTCGACATGCGGGCCTTCCGCGGTGAGGTCCCGCACCGTGTGTACCGGCACGAGACGGTCGAGCTGCGCCACGATCTGCTCGAGCATCGGCTTGCTGGCCGAGGTGACGATGGTGATGCGGCTGACCGCCTTGTCGGCGGTGATCTCGCTCACCGTGAGGCTCTCGATATTATAGCCGCGCGCGGTGAACAGGCCGGCGATGCGGGCGAGGATGCCCGGCTCGTTGTCGACGATGACGGCGAGCGTATGTCGCTCGGCGGTTTCGGATTTGATGTGCACTGTGCGGTCCTTCTCCCCTCCCGCTTGCGGGAGGGGTCGGGGGAGGGGATGTCTCTATTCTCGGGCGTCGGTTTGGGCGGACAGGCCCTCCCCTAGCCCCTCCCGCAAGCGGGAGGGGGACTTCAGTTAGACGAGGGCCTTGGCCTCGTCGTCCATCGTGCCCGACACCTCGTTCGCCTGGAGGATCATGTCGGTATGCGCCGCGCCGCTCGGGATCATCGGGAAGCAATTGGCGAGCTTCGCCACCATGCAATCCACCATCACCGGGCCGTCATGCGCCAGCATCTCGGCGATCCCTGCATCGAGCTGGTCGGGATGCTCGATGCGGATGCCTTTCCAGCCATAGGCTTCGGCGAGCTTCACGAAGTCGGGCAGCGAGTCCGAATAGCTCTCGGCATAGCGGCTCTCGTAGGTCAGCTCCTGCCACTGGCGGACCATGCCCATATATTCGTTGTTGAGGATGAACACCTTCACCGGCAGGCGATATTGCGTCGCCGTCGCCAGCTCCTGGATGTTCATCTGGATCGAGGCTTCGCCGGCGATGTCGATCACCAGCGCATTGGGATTGCCGAGCTGCGCGCCGATTGCCGCAGGCAGGCCGTAGCCCATCGTGCCGAGCCCGCCGCTTGTGAGCCATTTGTTCGGCTTCTCGAAGCCGAAATGCTGCGCGGCCCACATCTGGTGCTGCCCCACCTCGGTGGTGATGATCGGATCGCGGGCATGCGTCGCCTCCCACAGCGCACGGACGGCGCGCTGCGGCATGATCACCTCCTCGCTTTGCGGGAAGTTTAGGCACTGGACCGCGCGCCAGCCGTCGATGCGGCGCCACCATTCGCCCGTGTCGGGCTTGGGATGCTGGCGCGCCTTCCAGATGCGGAGCATGTCCTCCATCGCATGGCCGGCATCGGCGACGATGCCCAGATCGATCCGCACCGTCTTGTTGATGCTCGACCGGTCGATGTCGATGTGCACCTTGCGACTGTTGGGCGAGAAAGCGTCGAGCCGCCCCGTCACGCGATCGTCGAAGCGCGCGCCGATCGCGACGATCAGGTCGGCCTGGTTCATCGCCATGTTGGCTTCATAGGTGCCGTGCATGCCGAGCATGCCGAGCCATTGCGGGGAGGTAGCCGGCAACGCACCAAGTCCCATCAGCGTCGACGTGACGGGGGCGCCGGTGATCCGCGCCAGTTCCTGCAACAATTGCGATGCCGCCGGACCGGAATTGATCACCCCGCCGCCGGTATAGAAGATCGGACGCTCGGCCGCGGCGAGCATGTCGACGACTTGCTCGATATCACTGCGATCGGCCTTCAGCGCCGGGCGGTAGGTCTTGTGCTGGATCGGACCGGGCTTCTGATAGCTGGCGGTCGCGACCTGCACGTCCTTCGGAATATCGATCACCACCGGGCCGGGGCGGCCGGACGTGGCAATATGGAAGGCCTCGTGGATCACTCCGCCAAGGATCGCCGGATCCTTCACCAGGTAATTGTGCTTGGTGCAGTGGCGCGTGATGCCGACGGTGTCGGCCTCCTGGAACGCATCCGAGCCGATCAGCGCGGTCGGTACCTGTCCGGTGATGACCACCATCGGGATCGAATCGAGCAGCGCGTCGGTGATGCCGGTAACCGCATTCGTCGCGCCGGGCCCCGACGTAACGAGAACGACGCCCGGCTTGCCGGTGGAGCGCGCATAGCCCTCCGCCGCATGCGTCGCGGCCTGTTCGTGGCGCACGAGAATGTGGCGGATTCGCTTCGACCGGAACAGGGCGTCGTAAATCGGGAGTACCGCGCCGCCTGGATAGCCGAAGATGACGTCCACGCCGAGATCGCACAGCGCCTCGACCAGGATGTCTGCTCCGCTCTTCTCGATCACGTTCACATTCCTTTTCTGCTGCGCCTGCGAGAGCGCCCATGATGGAGCGGGCGCGCTACGGTGATGAAAGTTGCGCGTCAAGGCCAAAGTTTGAAATAATATTCCAGCCTGTCCAGCGGCAGGTCGGCAACGCGCGGCCAGTCAAGAGGGGGTTGATGGCGGAACCAGGTGTATTGGCGCTTGGCGTAACGGCGCGTGGCGGCACGGGCGCGGTCGAGCGCGGTGGCCTTGTCGATCTCTCCCGCGATCATGGCCGCAATGTCCGCCACACCGATCGCGCGCCGCACCGGTGCTGTAGGGGGAATTTCCGTGCGTTCGATCAGTGCCGCAACTTCCTCGATCGCGCCGTCGTCGAACATTGTCTCCAGCCGGCGTTCGATCCGTTCGTTAAGCTCCGAGCGTTCGGGCAGCACCAGCAGCGGCGCGATGGTGACCCGCTCGCCGATCCCGCCCGTGCGCTCCGCGTGCCATGCTGCAAGATGACGGCCGGTCGAACGGACCACCTCAAGCGCCCGGGAGACGCGCGCCGTATCCGCCCGGGACAGGCGCTGCGCTGCCGCCGGGTCGAGCTGCGCCAGTTCGGCATGCGCCTGCGATACGGGCATCGCGCGAATCATTCGCCGGATCTCCGGATCGATCGGCGGAACCGGCGCGATCCCTTCCAGCAGGGTGCGGATGTACAGGCCTGTCCCGCCGGTGAGGATCGGCAAGCGTCCGTGCGCCACGGTATCGTCGATTGCGGCACGAGCATCGTCCGCCCAGCGTGCGGCAGAACATGTCTCCGCCGCGTCAATATAGCCATACAGCCGGTGCTCGGCCCTGGCTTCGTCTGCTTCGCTGGGGCGAGCGGTGATGACGCGCAGGTCGCGATAGACCTGGCTGGCATCTGCATTGATGATGACGCCGCCGGTTCGCTCGGCTAGCGCCAGCGCGAGTGACGACTTGCCGCTTGCGGTCGGCCCTGCGATGAGCGCCAGCTTCGGAAAGGGATCCTTCTTGTTCACGGCCACGCTGATAGCAGCCGGGCGCCTTACGCCCCATACCCTCTCTGACGCTCAGGAGCGGCTTTCCGCAGCCGGATGCGTTCCCGCCGCGGCCGGCTGGCTGGATGAAGGGGATGCCGCGGACATCGCGTTCGGAATGGCGCCGCAGGCTGCGCGCGACGCGCTGGAAGGCGTGTACACCGGAGTCGACGTGGTCGTGCAGCCGCTCGCAGGGCGCGAGAAGCGCCTGCTCGTGGCGGACATGGACTCAACGATGATCACGGTCGAGTGCATCGATGAGCTTGCGGATTACGCCGGCATCAAGCCGCAGATCGCGGCCATCACCGAAGCCGCGATGCGCGGTGAGCTGGATTTTGCGGCGGCGCTGGATGCCCGTGTTGCCCTGCTGAAGGATCTCGGTGCCGACGCCATCGATCGCTGCCGCGCGGAACGGGTCCGGCTGATGCCCGGCGCGCAGACGCTGGTTCGCACCATGCGTGCCCGCGGTGCGACGACGATCCTGGTCTCGGGCGGGTTCACCGCCTTTGCGGAGCCGGTGGGGGCGGAGCTTGGCTTTGAGCGGGTGATCGCCAACCGCCTGGAGCTCGAGGCAGGCAAGCTGACCGGAACGGTGACGAAGCCGAACGTCGATTCCGCCACCAAGGAGCGGACGCTGCGCGAGGCGCGGCTGGAACACGGCTTGCCGGACGAGGCGACCATGGCGGTGGGCGATGGGGCGAACGATCTGGCGATGATCCGGATCGCGGGCCTCGGCGTCGCCTATCATGCCAAGCCGATCGTGGCCGCAGAGGCTGGCGCCCGGATCGATCACAATGATCTTACGGCCTTGTTGTGGGCGCAGGGGCTGCCGCGCCGTGATTGGCTGACCGGCTGACGCCAACGCGGCGGTTCGGGGGCGTTCGCGACTCTCGCTCCCATAATGCCACCGCCTGCACTTGCGGTCGGGCACGGTGCGATGGATACGGCCTCACCTTGCCAGGTGAACAATGACGACTACAGAACTCTTCCTGGTGGCGATGCTGATCGTCTTCAGCGCGCCCTATCTCATCTGGCGATTGGGTCGTACGGACTATTACGCGCCGCTTGTCGTGGTCCAGATCGTCGCGGGCGTGCTGCTCGGGCCGGGGGTGCTTGGTGCGGCGTTTCCCGAATGGCACCGCGCGACCTTCAATCCGCAGGTCATCCTGGCGCTGAACGGCATTGCCTGGTGGGCGGTGATGATCTTCGTCTTCATCGCCGGGATCGAGCTGGATCTCGGTCAGGCTTGGGCACGGCGCCGGGAGACCGGCCTGACGGCGGCGTGTGCGCTGCTCGTGCCGCTCGCCGCCGGGTGCATCGCTGCGCTGCTGCTGCTCGCATGGCGCGACGGCTGGATCGGCGGTGCGGGCAGCCGCTGGCAGGTCGTCCTCGGGATCGGCATGGCCTGCGCGGTCACGGCGCTGCCGATCCTGGTGCTCTTTCTCGAGAAGCTCGGCGTGCTCCGCCTGCCGCTCGGGCAGCGGATCCTGCGCTACGCCAGCCTTGACGATATCGCCATCTGGGGCGTGCTGGCATTGATCCTCCTCGATTGGGAGCGGATCGCCCGCCAGCTCGGTTTTCTGGTTGTCTTTCCCGTGGCGGCGATCGGCCTGCGCATGGCGTTCCGCCGCCTTCCCGAGCCCGATCGCTGGTATGCCGGGCTGATCTGGCTCGCCGCCTGCGCGCTTGCGGCCGACTGGGCGGGGCTGCACTTCATGGTGGGGGCGTTTCTGGCCGGGGCGGTGCTCGATTCCGGCTGGTTCGATCAGCCGCGCATGGATCTGTTCCGCGATCATGTGCTGCTTGCCGTGATGCCCGTCTTCTTCCTCTCCACCGGCCTGCGCACGGATTGGGCGATGGGCGGCGCAGTGGTGATCGGCGGCGCCGTGATCCTGCTGGTCGCCGCCGTGCTGGGCAAGATCGCCGGCGTCGCGCTTGCCGGCAGGCTGCTGCGCTGGCCGCGCGGCGACGCGGTGCTGATCGGCTGGCTGCTGCAGACCAAGGCGCTGATCATGATCATCTTCGCCAACATCCTGCTCGATCGCATGATCATCAGCGCGGAAACGTTCACCGCGCTTCTCCTGATGGCGGTGATGAGCACGATGCTGACCATCCCGATGGTGGCGCCGCGGATGCGCCGGCTGGGCATCGTGCCGCATCGTGGCTGAGGCCGCGATCGCCCGCCCGACGACGATGCGGCTCGTGGCGTTCGCGGCCGGCGACTTCGCGTTCAATCTCTATTGGCAGAGCGTCATGCTCTACCTGTTGTTCTACTATACCGATGCGCTGGCGCTGGACGTGGGTCTGGCCGCGACGATCTACCTGATCGCGTCGGTGTGGGACGGTTTGGCGAGCTTGGTCGTCGGTATCCTCGCCGACCGGCGGGGGTCCGCACGACATTTCCGCCTCGCCCTGATCATCGGCGCGCTTCCGCTCGGGCTGGCCTTCGCCATGGCCTATATGGCGCCGCCCTTCGGCGGGATCGCAGCGGTCGCCTTCGTGCTCTGTGGGCACCTGTTGTTCCGCACGGCCTATGCGCTGGTCAACGTGCCCTATCTTGCCATGTCCGCGCGGGTGAGCGCGCACAGCGCGGATCGCGCCCTGGTGGCGGGCCTGCGGATGCTTGCCGGTACCGCGGCGGCGGTGGTTGTGGCGCTCGGCACGGTGCCGATCGGCGAGTGGGTGACGGGGCAGGGGGAGGGGCCCGCCAGCTATCTCGGCGCCGCGCTGCTGTTTGCCGCCGTGGCCACGATCATCCTGATCGGCATCGGCCTGGACTTTCGCGATGCCGCCCCGCCCGAACCGAGCGCGCGCCCGTCGGTGCGCACCTGCCTGGACAGTTTGTGGCGCAATCGCGCCTTCGTCACCTTGAGCGGGGCGATGATGGCAATGATCATCGGCGTGACGATCCTCAACAAGTCCGTCCTTTATTACTTCAAATACGCTCTCGGCAGCGAGGCGCGCGGCCAGCTCACGCTGGCGGTGATGATGGCGGTCAGCGCCGCTGCCGTGCCGGTGTGGATGGTGATCGCGCGGCGGATCGGCGCCCGTTCAATCTGGTTCGTCGCGGTGGGCTGCTGCACGCTGCTGCTGGCGCTGTTCGCCTTCACCGACGGCACCGCTGCCGGGGCCACGCAGGGGCTTCTGGTCGCCTTGCAAGCGGTGATCGTCGGCCTTCACTTCGCCTTTTGGGCATTGCTGCCCGACACGGTGGAATACGGGCAATGCACCACCGGGGTGCGCGTCGAAGGCACCGTGTTCGGCGTCGCCGCATTGCTGCAGCGCGTGGCGATCGGCATCGCCACGGCAATCCTCGGCTGGAGCTATGTCGGGGCGGGCTATACCGCCAACACGGTGCAGAGCCCGGCTACCCTGACGGCGATGCGGCTCACCATCGCGCTGTTGCCGCTCGGCTTTCTTGCCTTGTCCGCACTGCTGATGTGGCTGAACCCGCTCGCCAAGGGCGCGCACGAGCGGATCGTGCGTGACCTGGCGGCGTAGCGGTCAGGCGGTCAGGCGATCAGGTCGAACGTCCCATGCACCCCATCGGCTTGAGCAGACGGGGCAATCCACAGGTCGAAGGTGCCCGGCTCCACGGTCGGCTTCAGATCGAGGCCGATGAATTCCAGGTCCGCACGTCGCAGCGTGAACGTCACCGTCTCGCGCGCGCCGGGCGCCAGCATCACCTTGCGGAATGCCTTCAGCTCCCGAACCGGCCGCGTCACGCTGCCCACCCGGTCGCGGATATAGAGCTGGACCACTTCCTCCGCCGCCCGGCTGCCGGTGTTGGCCACGATCGCGGTCACGGTGAGGGTGCCGTTCCATGCCATGCTGCCCGGCAGGCTGAGATCGCTGTAGCCGATCGTGCCATAGGTCAGGCCGTGGCCGAACGGATAGAGTGCGGTGTTCATCGCCGATCGATAGCGCGCCTTGTACGGCTCTGTCGGGTTGGGGGCAGGGCGACCGGTCATCTTGTGATCGTAATAATAGGGTTCCTGCCCGCTCTCGTGCGGGAAGCTGAGCGGCAGGCGACCCGACGGCCCATGAACGCCGAACAGCACGTCCGCGATCGCGTGACCGGATTCGGAGCCAAGGAACCAGCTGACCAGGATCGCCGGCGCGTCCTTGACGGCACCGTGCAATGCCAGGCCGCGACCGTTCTTCAGGATCACGATCACGGGCTTGCCGGTCTTCGCCACCGCCTCCGCGAGCGCCTGCTGCGGCGCAGGCACGACGATCTCGGTACGCGACTGCGCCTCGCCCGACATATTCTCCGATTCGCCGATCGCCAGCAGGACGACGTCTGCCGCATTGGCGGCGGCGACCGCCGCCTCGATGCCCCCCGCCAGCGGCTCTTCGACCTTGGAGCCGAGCGCCACCGTGACATTCGATGCGCCCACTGCTGCGCGAACCCCTTCGGCAAGGTCGATCGCCTGCGCATTGTCGCCATAGACCACCCAGGGGCCGTTCAGGTCATGCTTGCCCTCGGCGAACGGGCCGACGATGGCGATCCTCTGTCCGCCACGCGCCAGCGGCAACAGATTGCCCTCGTTCTTCAGCAGGACGATGGCCTTGCGGCCCGCCTCGCGTGACACGGCGAGATGCGCTTTGGTGCGCGATCGCGTCTTCTCACGCTTGGTGTCGATCCGTCGGAACGGATCGTCGAACAGCCCGAGCTTGTGCTTGACCGCCAGAACGCGGCGGACCGACTGGTCCAGGCGCTCCATCGGCACCAGCCCGTCACGAACCAGGCCGGGCAGGTGGAGGAAGTAATTGTTGCTCTGCATCGACATGTCGACGCCCGCCATGAAGGCGATCCGCGTCGCATCGCGCGAATCCTTGGCGAAGCCGTGCGCAATCATCTCCTCGTCGCCGGTATAGTCGCCGACCACGAAGCCCTTGAAACCCCATTCGTCCCGCAACAGGGTCTGGAGAAGCCAGGGGTTGCCATGGGAAGGCACACCCGAAATCTCGTTGAACGAGGCCATCGCCGATAATGCCCCGGCGTCGAAGCCGGCCTTGTAGGGCGGCAGATACACTTCGCGCAGGGTGCGTTCGGACACGTCGACGCTGTTGTAGTCGAGCCCCGCTTCCGCTCCGCCATAAGCGGCGAAGTGCTTGATGCACGCCATCATGGCGTCGTCGGCGGTCAGGTCGTCGCCCTGGAAGCCCTTCACGCGCGCCACCGCAAACAATTCGCCCAGCCGCGTGTCTTCGCCGGCGCCTTCCATGGTGCGGCCCCAGCGCTGGTCGCGCGCCACGTCTACCATCGGGAAGAAGGTCCAATCGATACCGGCGGCGGCCGCCTCGATCGCGGCAATGCGCGCCGTGCGTGCCGCCAGATCGGGCTCAAAGCTAGCTGCTTCGGCCACCGGGACGGGGAAGATGGTGCGATGGCCGTGGATGACGTCGGCGGCGAAGATCAGCGGGATTTTCAGGCGGGACTGGCGCATCACCGCCGATTGCATCCGGCGCGCCATTTCAGCGCCGTTGCCGTTGAACACGCCGGTCAACTTGCCGGCCACGGCATCAGCAAGCTGGCTTTCGAAATTGCCGCCACCGGCAGACGGCGGGTTCAGCGCGGTCGCGACCCCGCCCGCCCAGGCGGCGGCCATCAGGTTCAGCTGTCCGGCCTTTTCTTCAACCGTCATGCTGGCAAGAAGCGCATCGACCGATGCCGGCACATCGCGTTCGGCCGATTGAAGCAATGCTCTGGCCGGGCTCGCTGCCCACGCCATGATCGCCCCGGCTCCCGCCAGTGCGGCACGCCGTGAAATGCGATGATCGACCATTATTCCTCCCCTTCTGCGCGGCACATGGCGTGTGTCGCACAATGATAACGTTCTCAGTCCGCGCCGCCGCCGGATTGTCGTTGACGCCCGTGTAACCGGTTACGTAGACGTCGAGCGGACCTGATTGCAAGCCAAAGGGAGGGGGAGAGGATGGCAGAAGCCACGATCCGGGATGTGGCGCGCCGAGCCGCCGTGTCGGTTGCTTCGGTCTCTCGCGCCCTGAACGGACTGTCCAACGTCCACCCGGACACGCGCGCTCGCGTCCTCGCGGCTGCCAAGGACCTCGGATACGTTCCGCATGCCGGCGCGCGCAGCCTGAGCCTCGCGCGCACGCATGCGATCGGCGTCGTGCTGCCGGACCTTCATGGTGAGTTCTTCTCGGAACTGGTTCGAGGCCTTGATCGGGAGGCAAGCAGCCGGGGTTATCATCTCCTCCTGTCGAACATGCATGACGCGCGTGATCATGCGGCACAGGCGCTTCGTGCGATGCGTGGGCGGGTCGATGGTCTGATCGTCATGGCCCCGCATATCGATCCGGCGGCGGTCGCCGCCATGTTGCCCGCCAGCTTGCCCACCGTGATGATCAATTCGCCTGCAGGTGCCACCGGCACGGCGTTGCGGGTCGACAATCATGGGGGCGCGCAGGCGATCGCCCATCACCTGGCATCGATCGGGTGCAAGCGGATCGTGCACATCGCCGGTCCGGAGGGGAACAGCGATGCAACGGAACGGCTCGACGGTTTCCGCGCCGCGCTGCCTTCCGACATAGAATTGCTGGTGTTGCCCGGCGACTTCACCGAACAGGCCGGAGAGCAAGCCGTTGCGGCGCTCCTCCAGACGGATGTCACGTTCGATGCCATCTTTGCCGCAAACGACATGATGGCGCTTGGCGCACTTCAGGCGCTGCGTGCTGCCGGGCGCGACGTTCCCCGGGAAGTTGCCGTCGCCGGCTTCGATGACGTGCCGCTCGCGCGATATCTCTCGCTCACCACCATTCAGGTCCATATGACGGAACTCGGCTCGCGCGCCGCCGCCCGGCTCGTCGACATCCTGGACGGGCGTGGCAGCGGCCCTGCCGATGAACTGATTCCACCCGCGCTGGTCGTGCGCGGCACCACGGTTACGGAGTAAAGAATGCTCGATCGCCGCCTGTTCCTCGCGAATGCATCCCTCGGTTTGGCAGGGATGGCTGCGGGGTGCGCCGATCCGGCCGTTCCGATCGCCGTCAGCGCGAAGACACCGCCCACAGCATTGCCGGACTTCTACGGCGAAATTGAATATCGCACGTTCCGCTATTTCCGGGATACGGTGAACCCCGCCAACGGCTTGGTCCCAGATCGCTGGCCGACGCCCAGCTTCGCCAGCATCGCGGCGGTGGGCTCCGCGCTCACCATCTGGCCGATCGCGGTGGCGCGTGGCTGGATCAAGCGGGAACTCGCGCGGGACCTCACGCTCGCGACATTGCGCTTCTTCGATACCGCGCCGCAGGGCGATGCGCCGACGGGTGTCTCGGGTCACCGCGGCTTCTTCTACCATTTCCTCGATATGAAAACGGGGCTGCGTTACAAGAAGACCGAATTGTCGAGCGTCGATACGACCCTGCTTCACATGGGCATGCTGTTCGCGGCCGGCTGGTGGACCGGCGATACGCCGGAGGAGCAGGAGATCCGTCGCCTCGGCACCGATATCGTCGAGCGCGCCGAATGGCTGTGGTTCCAGAACGGGCGCTCGATCGTGTCGATGGGCTGGCACCCCGAAAGCGGCTTCATCGAACGCGGCTGGGACGGATATAACGAAGGCATGATGACGGTGCTGCTCTCGCTCGGCTCGGGGCGGCACGCGGTGGAGGATGGCGCGTGGGAAGCCTGGTGCGCGCCCTATCCGCGATGCTGGCGGGGGGAGGGCGAGACGCGCCATCTCGCCTTCGCGCCGCTGTTCGGCCACCAATACAGCCATATGTGGATCGATTTCCGCGGCATCCGCGACACGGTGATGCGCGGGGCCGGCTTTGACTATTTCGAGAACAGCCGCCGGGCGACCTACGCCAATCGTGCCTATTGCATCGCCAATCCGATGCGCTGGGATGGCTATTCGGCCAGCCTATGGGGCCTGACGGCCTGCGACGGTCCCGGCAATTTCAAGCTGCCCTTCAAGGGCGAGACGCGCACCTTCTACGGCTACGCCGCTCGCGGCCCGCTGGGCCAGCCTGATGAGCGGGACGACGGAACGATCGCGCCGACGGCGGCGCTCGGCTCGCTGCCCTTCGCCCCTGAAATCGTCATTCCGACAGCCCAGGCGCTGATGGCTGTGCCGGGTCTCTACCGCGAATACGGGTTCCTCGATTCGTTCAACCCCAGCTTCCGCTTCACGGATCAGAAGCTGGAGACCGGCAGCGTCAGTCCGGCCAACGGCTGGGTGGCGCGCGATTATCTCGGCATCGATCAGGGGCCGATTATCATCCAGGCGGCGAACTATCGCGACGATTTCGTGTGGAAGGTGATGCGCAACTCGCCCGTGATCCGGCGCGGATTGCAGCGGGCGGGGTTCACCGGCGGATGGCTGGAGTGACCGACACGCCCGTCCGGCGCATCACCATTGTCGGGGGTGGGACCGCCGGCTGGATGACGGCCGCGCTGCTGTCGCAATTGTTCGCGGGCGGCGGATTTCACATCACCCTGATCGAATCCGACGAGATCGGGACGATTGGCGTCGGCGAGGCGACGATCCCGGCGATCCGCAACTATCACGCGCTGGCCGGGCTCGATCAGGTGGAGATGATCCGCGCCACCCAGGCCACCTTCAAGCTGGGGATCGAGTTCGTCGACTGGCGCGAGCCGGGGCACAGCTACATCCATGGCTTCGGCAAGATCGGGCAGGATCTGCTGTGGCTCCACCCGCACCAGTTCTGGCTGAAATATGCTGCCCGCGGTGAGGTGAAGCACTTCGATCATTATGCGCTGAACTGCCACGCGGCGCGCCGCAACCGCTTCTGCCTGCCCGACGCCCGCAATCCCGAATCCCCGCTCGCCGGGCTGGATTACGCCTATCATTTCGACGCGTCGCTGTTCGCGCGCTTCCTGCGGGGGCATGCGGAGCGTCGCGGCGTGTCGCGGATCGAGGGGCGGATCGTGTCGGTCGGCCTGAGCCCGGGTGACGGTCATGTCGACCACGTGGTTCTTGCCGACGGGCGGACGGTCGGCGGTGATCTGTTCGTCGACTGCTCGGGCATGCG
>JBELMF010000092.1:0-13864 GCA_042096015.1 Sphingomonas sp. | reverse complement strand
ACGCACACGCCGGTGCTGTTCTTCTCCACGCTCGGCCGCGTCTATCGCATGAAGGTGTGGCGCCTGCCCGAGGGCAGCGCGAATACCCGCGGCCGTCCGATGATCAACCTCCTGCCGCTCCAGCCGGGCGAGACGATCTCCACCGTCCTGCCGCTGCCCGAGGACGAGGCGGAATGGGGCAAGCTGCACGTCATGTTCGCGACATCGCGCGGCAGCGTGCGTCGCAATTCGATGGACGCCTTCACCAACGTTCCCTCGAACGGCAAGATCGCCATGAAGTTCGAGGGCGACGATGCCGACGATCGCCTGATCGGCGTCGCGCTGCTGGAGGAGAATGACGACGTCCTGCTCGCCACCCGTCAGGGCAAGGCGATCCGCTTCCCCGGCGACGACGTGCGCGAATTCCAGAGCCGCAACTCGACCGGTGTGCGCGGCATGCGCCTCGCGCCCGGCGACGAGGTGATCTCGCTTTCTATCCTTCACCGCACCGGCGCCACGCAGGAGGAGCGCGAGGAATATCTGCGCTTCGCCCCGTGGAAGGCGACCGAACGCGAGGGCGAGCCGCAGATCCCGATGGATCGATTCGAACATCTGCGCGCGCACGAACAGTTCATCCTCACCGTCTGCGCCAACGGCTATGGCAAGCTGTCGTCCGCATTCGAATATCGCCGCATCGGGCGCGGTGGCCAGGGCATCGTCAACATCGACAATATCGATCGCAACGGCCCGGTCGTCGCCAGCTTCCCGGCAAGCAAGAACGACCAGCTCATGCTCGTCACCGATCAGGCCAAGCTGATCCGCATGCCACTGGCGTCGCTCCGCGTCATCGGGCGCAACTCGGCCGGTGTCCGCTTGTTCAACGTGTCTGATGACGAGCATGTCGTGGGCTGCGCCCGCATCGACGAGGAGCCCGAGCCGGAGAATGCCGCCGAGGAAGCGGTGGCGTCGGAACTGTCCGCCCCTGAAACCGCTCCCGATACTGGCGCGACGGTCGGCGATGATGCCGCCGCCGGCCCGGAGGACGGACAATGAGCAAGCCGATGACTGCCTATAAGGTGCTGACCGGCGAACAGATGGCCGCGCTGGAGCGCGACGGCACGTTCGCCGGCGCGCCGGTCGATGTGCAGGACGGCTATGTTCACCTGTCCACCGCCGCGCAGCTCAGCGAAACGGTCGACAAGCATTTCGCCGGGCAGGACGACCTGCACGTCGCCGCCGTCGATCTGGAGGCGCTCGGCGACAAGATCCGCTGGGAGGAAAGTCGCGGCGGCCAGCTCTTCCCGCACCTTTACGGCCCCCTGACCCTCGACACGGTGGTCGCCTACAGCCCGCTGGAGCGAGAAGACGACGGCACCATTCGCCTTCCCGTCACGGGCTGACAACGCCATGACCAGTCCAGCCGGCGCGTCGCCAAGCGCGTTGCGTCTGACGCCGGCGGAGGTCAGCGCCTTTCTCACCGCCGCTTTCCCGGCGACCCCGCCGTCGAAGCTCGGCGAGCTAGTCAGCCTTGTGCCGGGCCACCTGCGCATCCGGCTCGATCCGGACGGCTCGACGCTTCGTCCCGGCAATATCGTGTCCGGTCCGACGTTGATGACCTTGGCCGATCTCGCCGCCTATGCCGTCATCGCCGCGCATCACGGGCCGGAGCAGATGGCCGTCACCAACGCGCTTTCGATCACCTTTCTGCGTCCCTGCGATCACCGCCCGATCCTGGCGGACGCGCGCCTTCTGAAGCTCGGCCGCCGGCTCGCCAGCGTCGACGTGCGCATCTGGCAGGACAGTGAGGATCGGTTGATCGCCCAGTCGACAGTGGGCTACGCACTCCCCTGATCCCGGCGGTCAACGCCCGGCACATCCGTCCACGATTGCGCCGCCAGGGCATGGGTTGCGCGAGCCTACCGGGACCGGTGCGACTGTCACCTACTCATGCGAACAGATCGACAACCTCGATCCCCTCACCCTCGGCCTGCAACAGCAATGTACGGTGGCAGTGGCACGGGTCCCGCTCGTAACACAGCAGCGCCGACGGCCTTTCCGCTGCCAGGTCGCGCATCTGCGCCGCTGCCGCCTGCGCCTCCGGCAGGGTGAGCTGGGCATCGTACACTGTTCGCAGGGTTATCACGTCGCCCTTCTTCGCCGCATCGCGCCCGCGCTTGGGCGTCCCGAGCGCCTTCAGGTGTACGTAATCGATCCCTGCCGCTTGCAGGGAGGCGGCAAGGGTCGACTTGGAAAAGCCCGGTCGCCGCGACAGCGGGAGCGCCCTCACGTCGATCACGCGTTCGACACCTGCGGCGCGTAGCGCGGTGATGAACGCGTCCATCGTCGCGCCTTCATAGCCGATGGTGAAGATCGTTCCCTGCATGCGCCGGCGACCGCTCATGAACTGTGGTCGGAGATGATCCGCCAGCCTTCCTTGCGCCGCTCGAACAACAGGGTCGTAAGCCCGGTTTGCGCCTCCCCGTTCGCCGGCTTCAGCGTCCAGCGGGCGACCAGCAGCATGTGGACGTTGCTGATCGTGCGCCACGCCACCGGCTGCAGCGATAGGCGGCCCCGGCTGTTCGTCGCCCCCGAAAAGCTGGCCGCATAGCGCCTGGCGATTTCCGCCTTTCCCCGCGCCAGCTCCCGCCCGGAGGCGTAGATGGCGTCGTCGGCATAGACGGCCATGAAGCGGTCGAGAGAGCCCGCATTCCAGCCGGCTGCGCTCGCGGCCATCTCGGCCTCGATCGCGGCCTGCGGTGTCGCCGCCGCCGCGGCGATCGCGATCGGCGCGATGAACATGTGGATCATGCCTCTTCCCCCTCGACCAACATGGCCAGCGCCCGTTCGGCGAGCGGCCCTGCGCACAGGAAGCCCTGATACAGGTCGCATCCCTGCGCGGCCAGCAGGTCGCGCTGCACCTCGTCCTCGACGCCTTCGGCGATGGTTCTGAGGCCCAGTCCGGCAGCGATGGCGATGATGCCGCGCACCACCACCTGCGCACGGGCGCCCCCGCCGATGTCCTGCGTCAGGCTGCGGTCGATCTTCAGGTAATCGAGCGGCAGCGATTTCAGATAGGCCAGGCTGGAGTAACCGGTGCCGAAATCGTCGATGGCGATGCGCACGCCCGCCGTGCGAAGCTGCTCCAGCCGATCCCCCGCCAGCGCCAGATCGGTGACGAAGCCGCTTTCGGTGACTTCCGCGGTCACCCGCTCGACGGCGATGCCCGAGACGGCGACCAGCGAGAGGAAATGCGGCACAAAGTCAGAACGGGCGAGATCCGCCGCGGTCACGTTCACGGCGATGCGCAACGCCGCGAGACGTCCCTGCCACCGGCCCGCTCGCGACAGCGCCAGCCGCTGGATATGCGCCGACAGGGCAAGCCCCAGCCCCGCCCGCTCGGCCGCCGCGAACAGAGTGTCCGCCCCGAGCACGCCGTGCAGCGGATGTTCCCAGCGCGCCAGCGCCTCGACCCCGGTGATCGTGCCGTCCGCCAACGACACTTGCGGCTGGAACAGGATCTCGATCTCGCCGCGATCCATTGCGCGGTGCAGGTCGGCGGCCAGGTCGATCGCTTCGGCCGCACGAGGCGGGGAGGCGAGCCGCACGCGTGCCGGATCGCCGGCCTCTGCCAGGCTGAGCGCCTCGCGCGCGCGCCGGATCAGAGCATCGGCCGTCTCACCGGCCACACGCTGCGCCACGCCGATCCGCGCACCGACGCTGGCCTCTTCGGCACCCAGGATGAAGCGGCGGCCAAGCAGCGCCTCGATCGTGGCGATGCGAGCCAACGCCGCCGCATCCGGCTCGCGCAGCGCCATCAGGAACCGCGCGCCATTGTCGCGGTCGATCACCGCGGCGGCGGGCAGCGCCCCCGCGATCCGCGCCGCGGCCTCAAGCAGGAGGCGGTCGCCCGCCGCGCGGCCGAAAGCGGCGTTGACCGAATCGAACCGCGTCATCGTGATCACCGCCGCCGTGGCCTCGTCGTCCGCATCGAGAGCAGCGAGGAACCGTGCCACGCCGCCCTCCTCCGCCTCGCCGGGGCGACGCGATCGTCCGACGCCGCGAAGCCGCCGCACATGGCGGCCGGCGAGGCGCAGCGCGGCCGCCAGGCCCACCGCGCCCGGATCGCCCAGCCAGACATGGGTCGCGCCGGCGTCATAGGCGGCAAGCGCCCCCGCTTCGTCCGCGACGATCGCGAGCAAGGCCGCGCGCCCTGCCGCAGCCGCCCCGCCCACCGCCGCAACCCGCGCTGCGTCCTGCCGGGCATCGACTAGGTAAATGTCCCCCGGCTCGCCGCCGAGAGGCCACCCGGCGGCCACGACGGGCCGCGCCAGGTGTTCGCTGCCGGCGCCGAGGATCACCTCGGCCATATCATCTGTGACGTTCCCCACACCGGGTTCGTATGGCCACCCATCGCGCGCAGCAACTGCGGACCGGCCCTTGTTCGCGGGCGATACTGCGCCTAGCTGTTCCGTTATGGGAGTAACGCCCGCGCCAGGCTCCGGCCCAAGCTCCGAGCTAATCGACGGCTTCGGCCGCGCGATCCGCTATCTGCGCATCTCCGTGACGGACCGATGCGATCTGCGCTGCCGGTACTGCATGGCCGAGAAGATGACCTTCCTGCCGCGCGACCGCCTGCTCGCGCTGGAAGAGATCGCGATCATTGCGGAGCGTTTCATCGAGCACGGCGTGCGTAAGATCCGCCTGTCCGGCGGCGAACCTTTGGTGCGGCGGGACGTGATCGAGCTCGTGCAGCGGCTGGGCAGCCATGTCGGCACCGGGCTGGACGAACTCACCATGACGACCAATGCGACCCGGCTTGCCGACCACGCCGAGGCGCTGGCTGCGGCCGGGATACGGCGCCTTAACGTCAGCCTGGACAGCCTCGATCCGGCCGCGTTCCGCTACATCACCCGGCACGGCGACGTGGCGCAGGTGCTGGACGGGATCGCTGCGGGCAAGCGCGCGGGGATCAGGATCAAGATCAACATGGTCGCGCTGAAGGACCTCAACGAGCACGAGATCGGCGCCATGCTGGCTTGGTGCATGGATGAGGGCCACGATCTGACGCTGATCGAAACCATGCCGCTGGGCGCGGTCGATGAGGATCGCACCGACCGGTTCGTGCCGCTGACCGCGGTGTTCGAGCGGCTGTCCGCGTCCTTCTCCTTCAGCCGCGACCTGAACGGGACGGGCGGCCCGGCGCGATATTGGCGGGTAAACGGCGGGTCCACGCGGCTCGGCCTCATTTCCCCGCTCACCGCCAACTTCTGCGACGGGTGCAATCGTGTGCGGCTGACCACTGAGGGGAGGCTTTATTCCTGTCTCGGCCATGATGATCAGGTCGATCTGAAGGCGGCGCTACGTGAAGGCGGGCTGCCCCTGCTGGATGCTGCCATCCGCGACGGTATCGCGGCGAAGCCGAGGCGGCACGATTTCCGCATCGAACGCGGCGCCGCGCCCGCGGTCACCCGCCACATGAGCGTTACCGGCGGATGACCGCTTACCCCCGGCGGGCGCTGCTCGCCTCGCCCACTGCTCAGGCCCAGGCGGCGCGCGCCGCCATTGCCGATGCCTGGGATTGGTGCACGATCGATGAGGCGGATCTGGTCATCGCGCTGGGCGGCGACGGCTATATGCTCCAGACGCTTCACACGCTGCTTGATGCACGTCTGGCCAGCGTGCCCGTGTTCGGCATGAACCTGGGCACGGTCGGCTTCCTGATGAACGAGTGGCGCCAGCACGACCTTGACGAGCGGCTGGCGAAGGCCCGCGCGGTGAAGGTGACGCCGCTCCTGATGACGGCGACCGGCAATGACGGGCGGATCCACACCGTGCCCGCGATCAACGAGGTTTCACTGCTGCGCGAGACACGCCAGACGGCGAAGCTAGAAGTGTCGCTCAACGACCGCGTGGTGCTGGAGGAGCTCGCCTGTGACGGCATCCTGGCGGCGACGCCGGCCGGGTCGACCGCGTATAATCTGTCGGCGCAGGGCCCGATCCTCCCGCTGGGTTCCGCCCTGATCGCGCTGACGCCGATCAGCCCTTTCCGTCCGCGTCGCTGGCGCGGCGCGATCCTGCCGGATAAGGCCCGCATACGGCTGCGCATCCTGGACTCGGCCAAGCGCCCCGTTTCCGCGGTCGCCGATCAGCGCGAGGTCCGCGACGTGAGCGAGGTGACGATCGCCATCGATCGCGCGCGCGAACTGACTTTGTTGTTCGATCCGGAACACGCCCTCGATGACCGGATCACGATGGAGCAGTTCGTCGCCTGATTTTTTCTTGCGGCGGAGGGGTTGCAAGCCCCGAAATTCCGGCTAAAGACGCGCCTCCCGCAGCGTTCCCCGATAGCTCAGCGGTAGAGCTCTCGACTGTTAATCGAGCGGCCGTTGGTTCGAATCCAACTCGGGGAGCCAGCGGGCCCGGCCGGACAGCTTGGTCCGCGGCTTGATTCATAGCTCTTCAGCGATGTGCTCCGGTGTTATCCGATTAGTGAGCGATAAGTCTCACTCTCGCTATCCCTCGCGCCGACAGCAGCACAATCGAGCACAGCACGAAGATGATGAGCACGACGGCTGCCGAAGCCGCTATGCGCACGCGATCGCCAAAGCTGAAATGCCGGTCGAACATGATGATCGGCTCCGGATCAGCTGTTCAATCGACGCGACAACAATGCTCGAATGTATTTCCAGCGTCGCCGCTCGAACGTTCCGAACTTGGCAAGCTTCAACCGCTTCTCGACGTAAGCACCCGCATCCTCAGGATGATCTGCCAACACGCGCCTGGCGCGCATCGCCGCATCCGTACGCCACCTTTCCCCAGCAGCGCTGAAATGATCCCAGCGTGACATGTGCGATCCCCATCACCCTTATTTTCCCGTTTGTAATCAAATAGGCGTTGAGTCGCAATCAAGTCGACGGCGGTTGCAGAAATTAACCATAACTGATGCTACTGGTTGCACCTAGCGCAACCAGTCGTTTCTTTACCGTTCCGTGTACACTCGTTGGGGGACTTCGAACACGCCGATAAGTACATGATGTCGCACGCACAAAAAAGCGGGAGGGCATCGTAATACCCACCCGCCTTAAGCATGGCGGCCCTGCGCGATTGCACGGCGGTTATGCGCGCGCCATCGCGCGCCAGCGCTTCAGGCCGCGTCGAACCGGCGGCCGGCCTCTTCCCAGTTCACCAGATCCCACCAGGCCTTGAGGTAGCCGGGGCGATCATTCTTGTAGGTGAGGTAGTAAGCGTGCTCCCACACGTCGTTGCCAAGGATCGGCGTGCCCTTGTCCTTGGCATCGTCCATCAGCGGATTGTCCTGGTTCGGCGTCGACGTCACCTTCAGCGCCCCGGACTGATCCTTGATCACCCACGCCCAGCCGGAGCCGAACTGGCCCGCGCCCTTGGTGTTGAAATCTTCCTTCAGCTTGTCGAGGCCGCCATAGGCGTCGATCGCATCCTTCAGCGCGCCGGTCGGCTGGCCGCTCTTCGACGGGCTGGTCATGATCTTCCAGAAAAAGTCGTGGTTCCAATAGCCACCGCCATTGTTGCGCACCAGCGGCGGCAGTGACGAGATCATGCCGAGGATCTCCTCGATCGACTTGCCTTCCAGCTTCGGATCGGCGGCAACGCCCTCGTTCAGCTTGGCGGTATAGGCGGCATGATGCTTGTCATGGTGGAAGGTCATCGTCTCCTTGGAGATGACCGGCTCCAGCGCGTCATAATCATAAGGCAGCGGCGGGAGTTCGAAAGCCATGGGAATCCTCCTTTGGGTTCACGTTTGGGAACGCGACGCCGTCCAAATGGCTCCGGTCCACTCGTTACGCAACCGGCGCGATCGCATGGCCCGGCCACAATCCGCCGGGCCGTGGCGCGGCTTGGCTATCCCCCCGCGCCGATCAGGTCGTGCCGACGCAGCGCGTGCCGCAACTGATCATAGCTCAAACCCAGCGCATCGGCGGTGGCGCGCTGATTGAAGCGATTCTCCGCCAAGGCGCGTGACAGCAGTTCCTTTTCGAACAGCGCGACGCGGCTCTTGAAATCCGAAGGCCCGACGTCGCACGCCGCCACCTCGTCCCCCTCGCTGGTCGGTTGCGGCATGTCGCGCTGCGGGGGCGGGGCGGACTGCGGCGCGGCGGCTGCGGCGGTGCCCGGGCGATAGGGTGACTGAAACGGATCGAACTCGATCGCCTCGATAGGCCCGTCGCGATCCCAGCGGTACACCGCGCGTTCCACCACGTTGCGCAATTCGCGCACGTTGCCCGGCCAGCGATAATCGCGCAGGGCGTCCTGCATCGGGGCGGCGAAGCCGTGCCACCGCTCCCAGCCCATTTCCGCCGCCATGCGCCGGCCGAAATGATCGGCGAGCACCAGGATGTCGCTCTTGCGCGCGCGCAGCGGCGGCAAGGTAACCACCTCGAACGACAGTCGGTCGAGCAGGTCGGCGCGAAATTCGTGCCGGTCCACCTTGTCGGGCAGGTGTTCGTTGGTGGCCGCGACGATCCGCACGTCCACCCGCATCGGGCGGGATGCGCCGATGCGCGTCACCTCGCCATATTCCACCGCGCGCAGCAGCCGCTCCTGCGCCCCCATCGACAAAGTGCCGAGTTCGTCGAGGAACAAGGTGCCCCCATCCGCCTCCTCGAACCGCCCGGCCCGCGCCTTTGTCGCGCCGGTGAAGGCGCCGCTTTCGTGGCCGAACAACTCGGCCTCGATCAGCGTCTCCGGCAAGGCGGCGCAGTTCATCACCACCAGCGGCTGGTCCCAGCGCGGGCTCAAGCGGTGGAGGCGCTCCGCCACCAGCTCCTTGCCGGTGCCGCGCTCGCCGATCACCAGCACGGGGCGGTCCAGCGCAGCCGCGCGGCTTGCGCGTTCCAGCGCGTCGAGGAAGGCCCCCGACTGGCCGATCACCTGGGTCGTCCGTTCTGCCATCACCAATCGCCCTGCCCGACTAGACCTTGGCGCATTTTACCAATGCTTGGCAAGGCGTGTTTGAGGGACACATGTCACGGGGTCGCCGTCCCCAACCTGTCGGAGCAATGGCCTAACCATTTGGTTTACCGTTATTTTTTTTACTTCTCAGAACAACTGCGCAGTGTCGCCGCGGATTTCCGCCGATTTGGCACGGTGCCTGCAATGCAATTGGCATCCCCGGCAACGGGCATAAACAGACACCAGGTAAGGAGACATCGCCATGACCCAGTTCGCCAACATCGGCCGCACCCTCGCCGCCATCGCCTGCACGATCGTCCTCAGCACCACCATGGTGCTCGGCGCGGTCGGCCCGGCACAGGCCGGTTCGGGGGCGGGAACGGCCACCGCGATCGTTCGCGCCGTCGCGTGAACGAGGCCGCCGGGGCGGGTTCTCCCTCGCCCTGCCCCGGCGGCAAGCCTATAAAAGGGCATCACCAGGAGTTTCGTTGATGGGCATCTTTTCCCGCACCCGCGACATTGTCGCCGCCAACATGGCGGAGCTGCTCGAAAAGGCAGAAGACCCCGCCAAGATGATCCGCATGATCATCCTGGAGATGGAGGAGACGCTGGTCGAGGTGCGCGCGTCCGCCGCGCGGACGATCGCCGACATCAAGGAGATGCGCCGCCACATGGCCAAGCTTTCCGAGATCGAGGCGAACTGGACCGACAAGGCCGAACTCGCCCTCTCCAAGGATCGCGAGGACCTCGCCAAGGCGGCGCTGATGGAACGCCAGAAGGCGACCGACATGGTCGAACAGCTGCGCGCCGAGATCGCCGTCCTCGACGATACGCTGCGCGGCTCGGAGGAAGACATCGCCAAGCTGCAGAACAAGCTGCGCGAGGCACGCACGCGGCAGAACAACATCGCGACGCGGCTGGAGAGCGCCAACAATCGCTCGAAGCTGCGCGAGATGTGGAACGGCCCGCGCACCCACGATGCCTTCAGCCGGTTCGAGATGCTGGAGCGCAAGGTGGACGAGGCCGAGGGTCGCGCGGATGCGCTGGGTATGGGCGCGCTGCCCAAGAGCCTCGACGAGGAGATCGCCGAACTCAAGGCGTCCGACCGCGTCGATGCCGAACTCGCCGCGCTCAAGGCGCGCCTCAACAACCGTTCGAACGGGGACAATTGAGATGGAAGACGTGCTCGTACCGATCTTCGTCGTCGGCATGCTCTTCATCGGGCTGCCGTGGCTGATCATGCACTATGTCACCAAGTGGAAGCAGGCGCCGGGCTCGATGACCACAGAAGACGAGGCACTGCTCGATGAGCTGCACTCGCTGGCCAAGCGGCTGGAGGACCGGGTCAACACGGTGGAGCGCATCGTCGCTGCCGACAATCCCGATTTCCGCCCCGGCCTGTCCGACTATCGCGCGCAGCCCGATTATCGCCTCGAAGACCGTATTCAGGGGAGGAACTGATGGCCGACAACAGCCGCACCAAATTCTACCTCAACCGCCAGGACCGCAAGTGGAAGGGCGTGTGTGCCGGGATCGCGGACTATACCGGGATCGAGGTGCTGTGGGTGCGGATCGCGATGATCCTGCTCACGCTGGCCGGCGGCTTTCCCTGGACGCTGATCGCCTACATGCTGATCGGCTGGATGGCGGAAGACCGCCCCGCGAACCTCTACGGCTCCCCGGAGGACGCCAAGTTCTGGCAGGGCGTGCGCTCCAATCCGAAGCGCACCACCGCCGAGGTCCGCAGCAAGTTCCGCGAGCTCGACCGGCGCCTCGCCGACATCGAGACCCATTATACGAGCCGCAACACGCAGCTCGCCGACGAGATCGAGCGCCTGCGCTGAGGCGTCGCATCCGGCGCAAGGAGGCCGACAATGGATTTCCACGGACCGTTCTTTGTACTGTCGATCATCCTGATCTCCTGCGGGGCCTGGCTGATCAACAACTGGATCCGCGCCCGGCACGGCTATTCCATCAGCGACGATTGGGGCCGCAACATCGGCAAGGATACGCCGGAGGCCAATCGCAAGGTCGAATTGCTGACCAACGAGAATGAGCGGCTGACCGGCATGGTCTCGCGGCTGGAAGAAAGGATTGCGGTGCTTGAACGCATCGCCACCGATCCGGCCACCCGCACCGCGCACGAGATCGAACAGCTGCGCAACCGCTGACAGGGAGGATTGCCATGACCGCCGCCGAAAAGATCCAGTTATTCTCCGCTCTTGCCCCGGTAATCGCCACGGTCGGCGTCGCAGCCATGCTTGGATGGGTCGCCACCACCTGGATGCGCATCAGGGGCGGCTACCCGCTCGACGGGCAATGGGGCCAGGCGCTCTATCCCCAGCGTGACGACGAGACGGTGGAACGGGTGAAGCTGCTCACGCAGGAAAACGGCCAGCTGCGGGCCGAGCTCGGCGCGATCAAGGATCGGCTGCAGAATGTCGAGCGCATCGTCACCGACAGCGGCCACATGGTGGCTCAGGAGATCGAGTTCCTGCGCAGCAGCGCCAACTGAGGGGATGCATCATGGCAAAGTACAACTTCGTACTGTTGTTCTTCATGATCGTGGTTGGACTGCCGGTGATCTTCGGGGTCGGCGGCGACATGTTCAAGCGCTGGCTGAAGCACAAGGAGAAGATGGCCGAGGCGCTCAATGCGCAAACGGCCGAGAAGGCGGCGCAATATGCCGCCCATACCGAACGGCTCGAACAGCGCGTCCGCGTGCTGGAGCGCATCGTGACCGACAAGGGGATCACGGTCGCCGACCAGATCGAGCAGCTGCGCGATCTGCCCCCGCTCGCCGAGCGCCCCAACTGAACCGTTACAGAAGGATGTGAGTGATGCCTTGGTCCGTCGTTTTCATGGTGGTCGCCATTGTCATGATCACCGCGATCGCGCGAACGTCGAAGGAGAAATATCGCGCGATGGGCCGAACCGGCGAGGACCATGCCTTGCCCGCGGAGGCGATCGCCAGCCGCGAGGAAATCCGGCAGCTCAAGGAACGGATCTCCGTTCTGGAGCGCGTCATCACCGACAATCACGGCAGCGCCGATCTGAGCCGTCAGATCGAAGAGCTGCGCGACCGCTGAGCCGAACCGAAAGGAGCCACTGTCATGCCTGACCCGAGCTTCTACCTGATCATGGCGAGCGCGGCGCTGGCGGGCCTGGCGATGCTGGTCTCCGCGGGCCTCGCGGGCTGGCGCGGCTGGCTCCGGCTCAAGGAGCAGGAGCTGCGCCAGGAAGCGGACGCCCATCCGTCCCAGCCGAGCAGCGCCAGCGCGCGGATCGAGATCGCCGACCTGCGCGAACGCATCCGCAAGCTGGAGGCAATCGCCGCTGGGGTGGATCTGTAGGCGGGCCTATCGAGCCCCTCCCCTTCAGGGGAGAGGGGCTACGAACCGGCACCCCGGTACATGCTGAACAGGATTGGCAATGACAGCCGGATGATGTTGCCGCCCCACCCCGCACCGTCTAGGCGCGGCAGCGATGGCCGACCTCACCGAAATCCGCGACGAATATGAATTCCTCGACGCCGACGATCGTTACCGCCTGCTGATCGATCTCGGCCGCGCGCTGGAGCCGATGCCCGAGGCGTTGAAGACCGATGCGACATTGGTGCGCGGCTGCTCCGCCTCGGTCTGGGTCTATCCCACCCGGGCCGAGGACGGCACGCTCCACTTTCTGGCCGACAGCAATGCCGCGATCACCAAGGGGATCATCGCGCTGGTCCTGGAGACGGTGCAGGATCGCGCCCCGTCCGACATCGCCGCGACGGACATCGAAGGCGCGCTCGCCCCGTTCGACCTCAAGAACCAGCTGAGCTCCAACCGGACTCAGGGCATTCCCAACATGATCGCCCTGATCCGCGAAACGGCGAAACGGTACCTGTAGAGCCTGAGCCACCCCGGTTAGAGCGACTCCCCGGCGAAGGCCGGGGCCCAGCTGGGGGACGTCAGTAAGGGCAAGTTGCGCTTCGTTACTGCGGCTTTCCCAATTGGGCCCCGGCCTTCGCCGGGGAGGCCGCTCTGCATCAAGATATGTGGACCAAACTTTAAACTCCTACCCGGCACGGGGAGGAGTAAAGATCGCGCCTCTTCAACAAACCTTCACGAAAGCCGCGCCGCCAGCTCCGCGACGTCACTGCCTGCCGGGACCACCAGCCACTCGCCCGGCCGGCGCGTATCCACCACCGTCACCGCATTCTTGGGGCACAGGCCGAGGCACTTTACCTCGATCACGCCTATCGCCGCCTTGCGCCCCTTGCCGAAGCCGGGTTCCCGCCGCAGTGCCTTGGCGAGCCGCTCGCGCTCCTTGGGCCCGAAGCCTCCACCGATCTTCTTCGAACATTTGGCGCACACCAGCACCGCGCCGCCCCAGTCCGACTTCGCCCGCTTCACGCCGGCTTCCAGCTCCGCCGCTCCTCGGCCGTGCGCAGCACGTCATAGGCCGCCTGGATCGCCTGGAATCGCTTGGCGGCATCCGCATCGCCGGGCCGCACGTCGGGGTGGTTGCTCTTCGCCAGCCGGCGCCACGCGGTGCGGATCTCCTCGAAGCTCGCATCAACCTCGACCTCCAGCACCTCCAGCGCCTTCAGCTCATCGCGCGATCGCGTACCATCGCCCGATCCGGCCCAACTCTGATAGCGTGACTGTTCATAGCCCGACGCATCACGCCGCTCGGCCTGCTCGCGCGCGGCGGCCTCTTCGGCGTCCAGCCCCTCAAAGTAATTCCAGCCGCGATTGTATTCGGCGGCGTGCGCCTGGCAGAAATACCAGCGTTCCGGGCTGTTGGGGGATTTGGGCGCCGGGCAGTTCCCCGGCTCCTCGCAGCCGTGCCGGTCGCACAGCCGCACCTTCGTCGCCTCACGCGCCGCGCCATATTCGCGCCAGCGGGGAAAGCCCCAGTCGTTGGATCGGGAAGAACGCGCCATTCCCCGCCATCTAGCGATTGCGCGGCC
>JBELMF010000091.1:0-13883 GCA_042096015.1 Sphingomonas sp. | reverse complement strand
GGATGAAGTCGGCGACGATGAGGAAATAGCCGGGGAACCCCATCTGGATGATGACGTCGAGCTCGAAATCGAGGCGTTTGCGGTAGGCCTCCTGCCAATCCGCTCCTTCTTCCACCCTCGCGCTGGCGGGAAGGGACGCCCCTTCTGCTCCCCTCCCGCGAGCGGGAGGGGGATTGCTGCGCGCGCAGTTCCGCGATCCGCTTCAGCCGCGCGGCCAGCCCCTCGTGCGACAGCTCGCGCAGCATCGCCGCCTCGCCCTCGCGATCGCCCGCGAGGCTGGGCAGGATCGGCTTGCGCTTGGGCGCCGCCACCGCGCAGCGCTGCGCCACCACCATCGTGTTGGCGATCGCCTCGGGCAGATCCTCGAACAGCGCGATCATCGCATCGGCGGGCTTCATCCACGCATCGGGCGAGCTCTTCGGGCGATCGTCGCTTTCGACATAGGTCGAATTGGCGATGCACAGCATCGCATCATGCGCGCCGCCGAAGCTATGCTCGGCAAAGCAGCACGGATTCGTGGCGACGATCGGCAGCCCGCGATCATACGCCAGGTCGAGCAGCGCCGCCTCGGCCCGCTCTTCCACCGGATCGTTGCGCCGCGCGAGTTCGACATACAGCCGATCGCCGAACAAGCTCGTCAGCCGATCGGCATAGGCCAGCGCGCGCGCGGGCTGGTCCTCGGCGAACAGCCGCGCGAGCGCCCCCTCGCCACCGGCGGTGAGCGCGATCAGCCCGCCGCTGAACTGGGCAAGGGTGTCGAATCCGACATGCGGCGCCAGGTCAATCGGCCGATCGAGGTGCGCCCGGCTGACCAGTTCGCACAGATTGTCATAGCCGTGCGCGTCCTGCGCGTAGAGCGCCAGCCAGTCGACCACCGGCGCGACGCCGTCCGGCATGTCGGGCCGTGCCACGCCCAGCATCGTGCCGATTACCGGCTGCACGCCCTCGCCGAACGCCGCATCGGAAAAGGCCATAGCCGCATACAGCCCATTGCGGTCGGTCAGCGCCGCGGCCGGAAAGCCCAGCTTGGCCGCGCGCTTGGCGATCGCCTTGGGCTCGATCGCCCCGTCGAGCATGGTGTAGGACGAAAAGATGCGGAGGGGCACGAACCCGGAATGCGGCATCGCCCGATCTTAGGACGGCCCGCGTGATTCGACCAGCGGAACTGCGGTCCTGTCGACCCGTTTGGCGGCGTAGAAACAGGAGGGTCCACCCATGACCGACACGATGCGGAGCGACACCCCGACGACCGGCGCCGGCTGGGGCTGGATCATTGCTTATGGCGTGCTGTCGGCCCTGTTCGGCCTCGCCGCCTTGCTGTGGCCGTTTCCGGCGACGCTTGCCGCGACCCTGGTGATCGGCGTTGCATTCGTCAGCTCGGGCGTGTTCGCGCTGATCGCCGGCTTTCGCGGCACGGGCGCGGAAAGCCGCGGCTATTCGATCCTGCTCGGCGTGCTCTCGATCGTCGCCGGCGTGGTGATGGTGGCGCGGCCGCTGACCGGCGCGATCTCGCTGACGATCATCGTCGCCGCGTGGCTGCTGGTGCGCGGCGCGCTGGAGATCGCGCTCGGCTTTCGCATGCGCCGGCGCCGCTGGCTGATGGTGGCGCTGGGCGTGGTGAACATCCTGCTGGCGCTGTTCATCATCGGCACCGTGCCCTTCTCCGCCCTGACGCTGCCCGGCTTCATCCTGGGCGTGAGCTTCCTGTTCGGCGGGGTCACCGCGATCATGGCGGGTATGGACCACCGCTCGGGCGCGTCTGCGTTTACGTTTCCGGGATGAAGAACCCGACCTTCAATTTCGCGGACCCCGGCTCAAGACCGGGGTGACGGTACGTTACAGCAGCTTTTCGATGTCCTTGCGGATGTCCTCGGGCTTGGTGGTCGGGGCGTAGCGGGCGACCACCAAGCCCTCGCGGTTCACCAGAAACTTGGTGAAGTTCCACTTGATCGCCTTGGAGCCGAGCACCCCCGGCGCATCCTTCTTCAGCCGCTCGAACAGCGGATCCGCCTCGGGGCCGTTGACGTCGATCTTGGCGAACACCGGAAAAGTGACGTCGTAGGTCAGCGAGCAGAAGTTCGCGATCTCCGCGGCATCGCCGGGCTCCTGCGCGCCGAACTGGTTGCACGGGAACGCCAGCACCTCGAACCCGCGCGCGGCATAATCGCGGTGCAGCTGCTCCAGCCCCTCATATTGGGGGGTGAAGCCGCATTTCGACGCGGTGTTGACGATCAGCAGCACCTTGCCGCGATAATCGCCCAGCGAGGCGGTCTTGCCGTCGGCGGTCTTCACCTCGAAATCGGTAATCGCGCTCATATCCGCCCTCCCCTTAGCCTGACGCAAGGTCGCGCACGGACGGGCAGAACTCAAGCGGCTTCGATCACGCCCTCGTGCAACCGCACCACCCGATCCATCCGCCCGGCCAGCCGCTCGTTATGCGTGGCGATCAGTGCCGCCGATCCCTCCTCACGCACCAGCCGCAGGAACTCGCCCAGGACTCGGTCTGCGGTATTCTCGTCAAGGTTGCCGGTCGGCTCGTCCGCCAGCACCAGCGCCGGGCGGTTTGCGAGCGCGCGGGCGACCGCAACGCGCTGCTGCTCGCCGCCGGACAATTGGCTTGGGCGGTGCGTCAGGCGGTGGCCCAGGCCAAGAGCGGTGAGCAACGTCGTCGCGCGGCTCTCCGCGGCGTCCTGCGTCGCGCCGTGGATCAGCTGCGGCAGCACGACGTTCTCGAGTGCGTCGAAGTCAGGCAGCAGGTGGTGGAACTGATACACGAAGCCGAGCCGGTCGCGGCGCACGACCGTGCGGCCCGGCGCGTCGAGCTGCGCCGCTTCCTCGCCGGCAATCCGGATCGAGCCGTCGAACCCGCCCTCGAGCAGCCCGACGGCCTGCAGCAGCGTCGATTTGCCCGAGCCCGACGGCCCGAGCAGCGCGACGATCTCGCCCGGCTGTACCGCCAGATCGACGCCGCGCAGCACGGCGATCGTCTCGCCGCCCTGGGTGAAGCTGCGCGACAGACCGCGCGTCTGGAGAACCGCCTCACTCATAACGCAGCACCTGTACCGGATCGGTGCTCGCTGCCTTGTACGCCGGGTACACCGTCGCCAGCAGCGTCATCAGCGCGGTGATCAGCACGATCGCCACGATCTCCACCGGATCGGGCTTGGACGGCAGCTCGGTCAGGTAGCGGATCGAGGGATCCCACAATTCCTGCCCCGTCACGAACTGGACGAAGTTCACCACCGCCTGGCGATAGAACAGGAACAGAGCGCCCAACGCCAGCCCGGCGATGATGCCGAGCACGCCGATGATCGTCCCCACCGTCATGAAGATGCGCATCATCGCGCCGCGTGTCGCGCCCATTGTGCGCAGGATCGCGATGTCGCGCGTCTTGGCGCGCACCAGCATGATCAGCGACGAGGCGATGTTGAACGCCGCGACCAGGATGATGATGCACAGGACGACGAACATCGCCACGCGCTCGACCGCCAGCGCCTCGAACAATTGCGCGTTCATCTGCCGCCAATCGCTGATCACCGCGACGCGGCCGACCTTCTCAGCGAGCGGCGCCAGGATCTGCCCGACCTTGTCGGCATCGACGGTCTCGACCTCGATCATCCCCACCGTGTCACCGAGCAGCAGCAAGGTCTGCGCATCCTCCATCGGCATGATGACGTACGCCTTGTCGAAGTCGTACACGCCGATCTCGAACACCGCGGACACGGTATAGTTGACGTAACGCGGCACGGTGCCGAACGGCGTCGTCTGCCCGGCGGGGTTGATCAGCGTGATCTCCGAACCGACGGTGGCGCCGAGCGATTCCGCCAGCCGCGAGCCGAGCGCGACACGGCCCGATCCGGGCGTCAGCGAGGAGACCGTCCCCGCCACCACCTTGTTGCCGATCGCCGTGTTGGAGCGGATGTCCTGCACCCGCATGCCGCGCACCAGCACCGCCTCGACGCGGCCGTTGTAGGTCGACATCAGCGGCTGCTCGACCAGCGGCACCGCGCTGGTGACGCCCGGCGTCGCCTTCGCGTCGCGGATCACGTCGCGCCAGTCGGTCAGCCGTCCGCCGATGCCCTGCACCACCGCATGGCCGTTCAGACCGACGATCTTGTCGAACAGTTCGGCGCGAAAGCCGTTCATGACGCTCATCACGATCACCAGCGCGGCGACGCCCAGCATCACCGCGCCAAGGCTGAAGCCCGCGACCAGGACAATGAAGCGTTCGCCGCGACCGGGAAGCAGATAGCGCCGCGCGATCATTCGTTCATAGCGCGACAGGATCATGGGGTTGCGCTCTATCGGGCGTCCGTTCCGCTGGCAACGGCGCTGTTGCGGAATCGTCACAGGGCCGAGGCAATCGGTTTAGCTGGCGTTCATTTTCGTGGACGCTCGCCGCGCGCCATCCTAGCACACAATCACTGGCACACAGGCAAAGGCCGTGGTTCGGGGAAAACGCTTTCTGTCCCGCCTCTTAGATGAGGCGCGCGGGCGGGGGGCACAAGGGGGCTGACGAGTGATCGTCACGCAGGCGCCCGGGTCGGAAACGATCCGGGCGTTTGCTTTTCCGGTTTGTCCGCATCGGAGGCTGGCGCGAGCAGATCGCTGGCGCCAGCCCCGTCTTCAGAAGCTCGCCGACAGGGTCACGCCGTACGTCCGCGGGTCACCCGGCTGACCGACGATCAGGCCGGTCGATCCCGATTGGGTGGCGAGAAGCTCAAAATAGTCCTCGTCGAAAGCGTTGCGCAGCCACGCGAAGAGATTGATCCCGTCGTCGCTCTTCCATCCGACACGGAAGTTCGACAGCGCATAGCCATCGACCCAGGTGTAGGCCGAAGGCGACGGGTTGGACGAGAAGCGCGAGCGATAGCTGCCGTCATAGCCGACATACACCTGCCCCGGTCTGCTGCCGATCTGCGTCGGAATACCGTATTCGGCACCGTAGCTGAACGCCCATTTCGATACCCCAGGCAGAACCTGACCCGAAATGTCGCATGATGGCGGGCTGATCCCGCCCGGCGTTCCCGGCGCACTCGCCGCCTGCCCGGGCGCCGCGGCAGTACCGCCGGACAGTTCGGGTGGGCATGGCGCGTCCACGAAGCGAACATATTTCGCGTCGGTGTAGGCGCCGTTGGCGTACAGGTTGAGACCCGTCACCGGTCGGAAGGCGCTATCCACCTCGATACCGCGGGTGCGCACCTTTCCCGCATTGGCCAGATATCCGCGCAGGACACCGACCTGCTGGTTGTTCACCGTCGCTTGATAATCGTCGATCTCGGTCCAGAAAGCAGCGAGATTGACGGTGGCACGGCGATCCCAGAATTGCGTCTTCAGACCCAGCTCAAAATGGTTGACCGTTTCCGGATCGATCGACTGCACCGCCAGGATCGGGTTGTTCGCGCCATCGAGCGGCAGGCCGGACAAATTGATCCCGCCCGATTTATAGCTGCGGGCGTAGGTGGCGTAATAATGCACGTCGGGCGTGAAATCGTACGACACGGTAATATCGCCGGAAACGTTCCAATTGTCGAATTCCGGCCGGTAGCTTTGCGGGGCGAGCACGCCGCGCTGATCACTGGTCAGCGTAGTGCTTCCGCTACCCGTCGTCACTGTTGCGAGATAATCGCCCTCCTTCTTGTCGTAGTTCACCCGCAGGCCCGGTGCGATCTCCAGCTTCTCGGCCGGACGCCACGTCAGCTTTCCGAACACTGCCGCCGACGTATTCTTGAACCCGATCTGATTTCGCGAGGTCAGCCCGTCCAGCACCGCGGGATTGCAGGCCGCCGTGCTCGGCGCGGCGCATCCGTTCGGCCCGAACGGCGGGTTGCCGGGATTGAGAAGGAAGCGACTGGCCGCGGGGCCCTGCACCTGCAGACCCTGCGTGTCGATCGTCTGATAGAAGTAGAAGGCGCCCACGGTGTAGTCGAACGCTGCCTTCGTGTCGGACGCGAAGCGGATCTCCTGCGTGAACTGGCTCTGCTGTGACGGGTTGGCAGAGACCGTCGTGATCGGCAGGCCGATGAAGTCGCGGTCGTTGGATGGGTTCCAATGCCAGAAGCGCCATGCCGTCACCGACGTCAGCGTTCCGGCGCCAAGGTTCCAATTGGCCAGCATCGAAGCGCCGCCCAATTCCTGCTTGGCCTGCAGATCGGTGTCGACGTCCGTCAAGCGGTCGAACGGATCGGTGGACGGCGGCACATAGCCGGCGGCTGCGGCGAGCGCGGCATATTGGCGCTGCAGCGGTCGCTGGGTCGCGCCGACGCGTGCATAATATTGCACGCAGCAGTTCGGGTTCTGTCGATTGTAATCGGCATAAAGCGTCACATCGAGATCAGGTGTTGCCTGGAAGAGCATCTGGCCGCGCAGACCGACGTTATCCTGGCTGTTCTGCCATTCGCGCTGCAGCGTGTTGTAGATCGTGCCCCGGCGCGTGGTGATCGAGCCTGAAATGCGCGCTGCGACAACGTCGCCGACGAGCGGCCCCGAGAGCGAGAACTTGCCCTGGAAGAAATCATAGTTGCCGCCGGTTACCTCGACGCGCGCCTCGGTATCGAAGCTTGGCTTGCGCGTAGTGATGTTGATTGCCCCGGCGGTCGTGTTCTTGCCGTATAGCGTGCCCTGCGGACCGCGTAGGATTTCGATCCGTTCGGTGTCGGTGAAATCGAACGTGGCCGAGGCGATGCGGCTGTAATAAACCTGGTCGACATAGATGCCGACGCCCTGCTCGATGCCGTCGTTGGTCAAGCCGAACGGCGCGCCCAGTCCGCGGACGTTCGCGGCCGAATTGCGCGGGTTGGTGGAATAGAATTGCAACGTCGGCTGAAGCTGCGTCAGCCGGCTGACGTTATAGGCGCCGGTCTCTGCCAGCGCCTGGCCGCCGATCACCGACATGGCGATGGGTACGCTCTGCACCGTCTCGGCCCGTCGTCGCGCCGTCACGACGATGTCGCCCCCGCCTTGTTGAGCAGGGCCCAACCGGCCCTCCGTTTCGGCTTCCTCCGGCACGCGATCACCAGGCGACTCCTGCGGCGGCGCTTGCTGCGTTTGTGATGGCGAAGCCGCAACCTGAGCAAGAAGCAGCGCCAGTGTGATCGTCATCAGTGACTCCCAAGATTGTTCAACCCCTTCTCCCATCGGAGTGGTATGGATTCAAGGCTTCAATTCGTAAGCGGATGTTGGGCTAGATCTCTTGAAAAGTGGGTTGACCTACCCAGATTTGCTGCGTGCGGCGCCGACAGCGGGCCGCACAGCAGCGGGGCGTTTCGCCCGTTGCGCTTTCAGCTCGCTCACAGGAGGAATTGAAGATGCGTCTGGATCTGACCCCCTACCGCCGTTCGACCATCGGCTTTGATCGCCTTTTTGACCTGATCGAGGCGAACGCCAGGTCGGCGTCCGAAAATTATCCGCCCTTCAATCTCGAACGTGTCGCCGATGATCGCTATCGCATCACCCTCGCGGTGGCGGGTTTCGCGCGCGACGAGATCGAGATCACGGCGCAGCAGAACTTGCTGCTGGTGGCCGGCAAGAAGGACGACAAGGCGACCAGCCCGAACTTCCTGCACGTGGGTATCGCGACCCGCAGCTTCGAACGTCGCTTCGAGCTTGCCGACTTCGTGTTCGTCGAGGATGCGCGGCTGAACGACGGCCTGCTCGTGATCGACCTGGTGCGCGAGGTGCCAGAAGCGATGAAGCCCAAGAGCATCTCGATCAAGACCGGCCAAAAGCCGACCGTCGTCGAAGACAAGCGCGACGATGGCGAGGCACAGGCCGCCTAAGAGTTCGGCGCCTCTTTAGCTCCCTTTTCGAGGCGTCGTGGGGCGTCCGGGCCGGAAGGTCCGGGCGCCTTCGTTGTTTGATGACGTATGAAGCTGCGCGTCAGGCAGCGTCGCTCCACCGATCCGCGAGCGCGATGGCCAGCGCGGCGACGTGCATCGACTGGATAATGCCGCCTGCTCTGGCGCACCTCAGGGCATCATCCACCGGCTCGATGAGCAGGCGCAGGCGCTCCGTCGGCTGATCATGCGGTTCGGCGATTTTGCTTACCCCTGACGCCAGCGCGATGTGGCAGCGGTTCGACTGGTTCGCCGGGTTCGGCGCCAGCGTCGCGACGAGCCGCCAATCGCCGCCGCCATACCCCGTCTCTTCGAGCAGCTCGCGGCGCCCCGCGGCGATCGGATCAGCATCGCCGCTATCGATCGCGCCCGTCGGCAGTTCACGCGAGGTGACGCCCCAGCCGTGACGATATTGATCGAGCAGCAACAGCTGTCCGTCGACGTCGATCGCGACAACAATCACCCAATCGGGATGTTCGGTGACGAAGAAAGGTGCGATCCGCACGCCTTCTTCCGTCACGCAATCGTCGGCACGCACGCGCAGCCAGGGGTCGTCGATAACGTAGCGGCTCGACTCGACCCGCCAGCGCGGCAGGTCGGGCAGATCAGACAAGTCGGCTCTGCTTCACGGCCGCGCCGATGAAGCTGGCGAACAGCGGATGCGGTTCGAACGGCTTGCTCTTGAGCTCGGGATGAAACTGCACTCCGACGAACCAGGGGTGATCCGGCCGCTCGACGATCTCCGGCAGCGTACCGTCCGGCGACATGCCGGAGAAGACCAGGCCACCCTTTTCCAGCGCTTCCTTGTATCCGGTATTCACCTCGTAGCGGTGGCGGTGCCGCTCATGAATGGTGGTGTCGCCGTAAATCGACGCCACGACACTGTTGCCGTCGAGCTTCGCCTCATAGGCGCCGAGCCGCATCGTACCGCCAAGATCACCCTCGGCCTCGCGCTTCTCCAGGCCGTCACGGCCCATCCATTCGGTGATGAGGCCGACCACCGGCTCCGGCGTCGGGCCGAATTCCGTCGACGAGGCTTCGCGAATGTCCGCAAGGTCTCGCGCGCCCTCGATGCACGCCATCTGCATGCCGAAGCAGATGCCAAAATAGGGAATCTCACGTTCGCGGGCGAAGCGGACACTGGCGATCTTGCCCTCCGCGCCACGCTCGCCGAACGCGCCGGGGACGAGGATCGCGTCGCACGGCTCTAGCTGCGACGCGATCTCGGCATCGTCATTCTCGAACAGTTCGGCGTCGATCCAGCGGATGTTGACCTTCACCCGATTGGCGATGCCGCCGTGGACCAACGCCTCGTTGAGCGACTTATACGCATCCTGCAACCCGACATATTTACCGACCACGCCGACCGTCACCTCGCCCTCAGGGTTGGTCAGGCGGTCGACGATCTCGGTCCAGCGGCTGAGGTCGGGCGGCGAGGACGGCGTGATGCCGAAGGCGCGCAGCACCTCGGTATCGAGCCCCTCGCCGTGATATTGCAGCGGCACGGCGTAGATGCTCTTCGCGTCCAGTGCCGGGATGACGGCACTCTCGGGCACGTTGCAGAACAGGGCGATCTTGGCGCGCTCCGACGGCGGCAGCGGCTGTTCGCAGCGGCACACCAGCACGTCAGGCTGGACACCCAGGCCAGCGAGCTCGCGAACCGAATGCTGCGTCGGCTTGGTCTTCAGCTCGCCCGCGGCGGCGATATACGGCACCAACGTCACGTGGACGCTGATCGCATTGCCTCGGCCCACCTCGTTCTTCAGCTGGCGGATCGCCTCGATGAACGGCAGCGATTCGATGTCGCCCACCGTGCCGCCGATCTCGCACAGCACGAAATCGAGATCGTCGGTCTGGTCCTTGGCGAACGCCTTGATCGCGTCGGTGACGTGCGGGACGACCTGCACCGTCGCGCCGAGATAGTCGCCGCGCCGCTCGCGCTGGATGATCTGCTGGTAGATGCGGCCCGAGGTGACATTGTCGCTCTGCCGCGCCGCCACGCCGGTGAAGCGCTCGTAATGGCCGAGGTCGAGATCGGTCTCGGCTCCGTCGTCGGTGACGTACACTTCGCCATGCTGATACGGGCTCATCGTGCCCGGATCAACGTTCAGATAGGGATCGAACTTGCGGATCCGCACGCGATAGCCGCGTGCCTGGAGCAGCGCCGCGAGGCTAGCCGCCATGAGACCCTTGCCGAGCGAGGAGACCACGCCGCCGGTGATGAAAATGAACCGCGCCATGGGGATATCGACTTAGCCTCGAACAAGCACAATGGACAAGCGCCCGCGTCGCCGCGGGCGCCACAAAACCGGCGAACCGGATGGATCAGTTGGCGAGCGGAACGCCGTTGTCTGCCGGCGCCGCCTGATCCGCCGCTGCTGCCGCCTCAGGCTCCGGCACCGTCGCCCCACCGCCTTGCGGCTGCGGCGCGGGTTGGCTCACCGGGGCCACGCGATCCAGCGAGGTATCAACATTGGTGCCGCCGCGAGTCGCTGCCAGCGCTGCCAGCGCGATCGACAAGACAATGAACAATCCCGCCAAAACCGAGGTGGCGCGGGTCAGAAAATCCGCTGCGCCGCGCGCCGACATCAGCCCCGACGGGCTTCCGCTGCTCGTCAACCCGCCGCCTTCCGATCGCTGCATCAGGATCACCGTCACGAGGGCGGCGGCAATGATCGCCTGAACGACGAGAAGGAAGGTGAACATGAGAAACCCGATGTGAAGCCGGCACTGCCAGCGGATGCGCGCACATAGGCGCCGTGCGCCGCACGATCAACCGTTGGTCGATTTCGTGACAGTACTGAAACCAGCCGCGCAGGCGGACGTTATCTCCCGCAATCGGCGCGCATTAGCGCACCTCGTATCCGGATGACGCAAGTGGCAAGTTTCGCGAATTCCGAGCTCGGCTCCTGGATGAACACTCTGGTGGACTATGTCCGCTCGGGCGAGCCAGACCTGACCAATCGCCAGATGGCATTGCTGCTGGTCGTTTATCTAAAACCGGGCCCGCACACCGTGCGTGGGCTGGCGCGGATCCTAAACGTCTCAAAGCCCGTGGTGACTCGCGCCTTGAACAGACTTGGCGCGCTCGGCTATCTGCGCCGACAACGTGACGATAGCGATAAGCGCAATATCTTCGTCGCGCGCACATCCGAAGGGGCAAATTTTCTTGAGGAGTTCGGCCAGTTTATCGGCGACGGCGAGCATGAACAGCCCGTCCGCGCCCACGTCAGCGCCTGATACGGGCGCCGGCGCGCGCCAATCGTTCGCCCTTGTCGGCAGATCGCACGTGCTTGATCCGACGCGCCATGCCGTCCGCAAGGACCTGGCGGATGTTCGCCTGGCCGATCAGGTGTTTGCACCGCATTACGCAGCTCCCCTACCCCGCCAGTTGATAGCCGCGACCGGGCTGCGTGCAGAGCGCGCTTCCGATTCGCCGCAACTCGCGTCACTAGCTGTGGGCGATCGCTTCGACCTTCTTGACGTGACCGGTGACAGCGCCTGGGGCGTCGCACCGGACAGCGGCCTGGTTGGTTATGTCGACGCGGCGACGCTTGGCGCAATCGAATGACCGCCACCGTTTTCATCGATGGCGCGGCCGGCACCACTGGCCTCGAGATCCGCGAGCGGCTGGATGGGCGCACCGATCTCAATCTCGTCGCCCTACCGGAAGCAAGCCGCAAGGACGCGGACGCCCGCCGCGAGGCGATCAATGCCGCCGACGTGGTAATCCTTTGCCTGCCCGATGATGCAGCGCGTGAGGCAGCGTCGCTGATCGACAATTCACGCACGCGGGTGATCGACGCCTCGAGCGCGCATCGCGTCGCGCACGGCTGGACGTATGGCTTTCCCGAGCTCGGTTTTGATGTGGCGGACGCCCAGCGAGTATCCAACCCCGGCTGCTATCCGACCGGATTCCTCGCGCTGGTCGCACCGCTGGTGCGTGCCGGCTTGCTGCCCGCGGACGCCGCGCTGATGGTGCACGGCACCTCCGGCTATTCGGGCGGCGGCAAGACCATGATCGCCGAGTTCGAAGGCGGTGACGGCTCGGCACACCGGGCTTATGCGCTCGGCCTCGGGCACAAACATGTGCCGGAAATGACCGGTCACGCTGGCCTGTCGGTCGCGCCGATCTTCATGCCGTCGGTGGCGAACACGCATCGCGGCATGGTGATCGAAGTGCCGATCCACGCCGGGCAGATGAAGGCGGGCACGACGCGCGACCATGTTCAGGCTGCTCTCACCAGCGCCTTCGCAGACGCGCCGCTCGTCCGAGTGGCGGACGGGTCGGCTAAGCTGATCCGGATCGAAGACGATGCGGGCACTGATCGGATGACCCTGCACGTCTTCGGCGATGCCGCGGCCGGGCAGTTCCGGCTGGTCGCCACGCTCGACAACCTCGGCAAAGGTGCATCCGGAGCCGCGGTCCAGAATCTCAACCTGATGATCGGCGCCGATCCGCTGACCGGGCTGGTCACCTAGCCCCGAGCCGGACTATGGAGCGCAGCGCGGGCCCATGATGAGGTCGCCAAAAGCCAGCAAGAGGAGCACGCATGCAGCGCAACCCGGCGGGGAAGCTATTGTTGTTCGGCGCGACCGGCGATCTCGCCCAGCGCATGCTGCTGCCGTCGCTGTACGGCCTGCACGCGGACAAGCTGCTGCCGGAGACGCTCACCATTACCGGCACGGCCCGCTCGGACCATGATGACGAGGGCTTCCGCGCCTTCGCCAAGGACGCGTTGGAAGAGTTCCTGCCCAAGGATCGCAAGGATCCGGTGACGATTGAGGCGTTTCTTGCGCGCCTCCAGTATCAGTCGCTCGATGCGACCACGCTGGAGGGCTATGACGTGCTCGCCCGTAAGGTCGGCGACGTGTCCGGCGGGCTCGCCATCTTCCTTTCCACCGCGCCTTCGCTGTTCGAACAGGTCATCAGGGGTCTGGAACATGCCGGCCTCGCCGGGGAAACGGTACGCATCGGCCTGGAGAAGCCGCTCGGCTACGATCTCGCCTCTAGCCGCGAGATCAACGACTGCGTTGCCACTGCCTTCCCTGAAGAGCGCACGTTCCGCATCGATCACTATCTCGGCAAGGAGACGGTGCAGAACATCCTCGCGCTACGCTTCGGCAATTCGTTCTTCGAGCCGGTGTGGAACGCGCAAGGGATCGACAACGTCCAGATCACCGTCAGCGAGACGGTCGGGCTGGAGGATCGCGCGAGCTATTACGACGGCGCCGGCGCGCTGCGCGATATGGTGGCGAACCACATCCTCCAGCTCGTCGCGCTGATCGCGATGGAGCCGCCCGCGCGCTATGACGTCACCGAGATCCGGGACGAAAAGGCCAAGGTATTCCGTTCGCTGCGCCAGCTGAAGCCGGAGGAGGTACCGCAGAACAGCGTCATCGGTCAGTACGTCGGCGGCGCGGTAAAGGGCGAGATCGTCAAAGGCTATGACGAGGAGCTCGGCAGCGATTCGAACACCGAGACGTTCGTCGCGATCAAGGCGCATGTCGACAATTGGCGCTGGCAGGGGGTGCCCTTCTACCTGCGAACCGGCAAGCGCATGCCAACGCGGCGCAGCGAGATCGCGATCCAGTTCAAGCCGGTGCCGCACTCGATGTTCTCGGGGCGCGGCGGGCTCTTGCAGCCCAACATGCTGATCATCCGCCTGCAGCCGGAGGAATATATTCAGCTGCTGGTGATGGCGAAGGAGCCGGGGCTCGACCGCGAAGGCATTCGCCTGCGCGAAGTGCCGCTGAACCTCAGCCTCGACGCCGAATTCGCCGGCACCCGCCGCCGCATCGCCTATGAGCGCCTGCTGCTCGACCTGATCGAGGGCGATCAGACCCTCTTTGTGCGCCGCGACGAGGTGGAGGCGCAATGGACCTGGATCGATGCCATTCGGGAAGGCTGGAAGGCGAATGACATGAAGCCCAAGCATTATACCGCCGGCACTTGGGGCCCCGCGGCCTCGATCGCACTCACCGAGCGCGACGGGGTGAGCTGGCAGGACGATTGATGGTCTCCCTCTCCCCGCTCGCGGGGAGAGG
>JBELMF010000090.1:0-13965 GCA_042096015.1 Sphingomonas sp. | reverse complement strand
CCACCTGACGCGCGAGTTCCGGGAACCGGATCTCGCGCCGATCGGCGAACGCGCGGGCCTGGTCCTGCTCGGGCCGGGCATAGTCGCCGGCCATGTCCTTGCCGCGATCGCGGGATAAGGCGCGGACGAGCTTCGCCAAGTCGGCGAAGTCCTCGCGCCCGTAATGGAGCTGCACGTCGTCACGATGCCGCGACATGCCGACATAGGCGCTGTGGCGGTCCATGCCGGGGGTCGCGAGGACATGGGCGCGATCGACGGTCACGCCCTGCGCCTTGTGGAAGGTGGCGGCGTAGCCGTGATCGACGTGGGCATAGTCTTTCAGGTCGAACGCGACGCCGCGGCCGTCGTCCAGCTTCACGGCCATGCTTGCCGCCGATACCCGCTCGATCGTGCCCAAGCTGCCGTTCTTCACCCCCAGCGACCGCTCGTTCCGCAGGAACATCAAGCGGTCGCCCGCCGCGAACTGCCGCTCGCCGCGCTCGGCCTTCACCGTCACGTCGTCGCCAAGCTCGCCGGTCGCGCGAAGCCGGCCGCGCGCCTCCTCGTTCAGCTCGCGCACCTCGGCGTTGGTATGGGTGAGAATGATCCGGCTGCTGCCCGGCTCGGCCTGGCGCTGCCGATCCCAGCCGTCGACCAGCTCCGCCCGCGCCGCCTCGCGTGTGTCGGCCGGCCTGACCATGCCGTGCGCGTCATAGGCGTGGATCGCCTCGGCCGTTCGGCCCGTGGCGAGCTGGCGGGTGGCGTCCTTCTGCCAGTCCTCCCGCTGCCGGCGTATCTCGGTGATCTCGGCCGCGCCGTGGGCTTCCGTGATGCTGCGGAACGCCGCGCCCGCCTCGATCGCCTGCAACTGCTCGGGGTCGCCCACCATCACGACCTTCGCGCCCGCGTCGCGGGCTTGGCTCAACACCCGCTCCATCTGGCGCGAGCCGATCATGCCCGCCTCGTCCACCACCAGCACGTCACGCGGGCCTAGCTGCTCGCGTCCCTGCCCCCATGCGTGTTCCAGACTTGCGATGGTGCGGGACTGGATGCCGGACCCGCCCTCAAGGTTCTCGGCCGCGATCCCGGACAAAGCCGCGCCGCGCACCTGGTAGCCCTCCCGCTCCCACGCCTCCCGCGCGACGCCAAGCATGGCGGATTTGCCGGTGCCGGCGTAGCCGATGACAGACGCCAGCCCGGCGCTGCCGGTGATGTGGTCGAAGGCGTCGCGCTGCTCGGCCGATAGGACAAGGCCCCGCGCCTCGGCCGCGCCGATCGCGCCCGCCCGGTGCCGATCGGCGACGCCATGCTCGGCGCGGCCCGCCAGCTCGTCGCCGGCGCGCTCAAGCCGCGCCTCGGTCACAATCATGTCACGGGACGTGAACCGCTCCTGGTCGCGCCCGTCCTTGCCCAACGCGACCAGCTCGGGGCTGGCGCGCACCGCCCCCATCACCCGGTCGAACTGCTCCTTGCCGTTACTGTGCCGGAACGCGAACACGGCAAGGTCGCGGGTGGTGAACGTGGCCTGCTGGCGGGTGATCGCGTCCAGCGCGATCGACGGGTTGGCGATGATCTTCTCGCCATTGTCGCGGGCGATCCGGGCGTGATCCTCGATCCGCTCGGCCTCAAGCCCCTGCCCTGGTCTGCGCGACGCGGCCGGGCCGATCTTGTGCTGCGGCTCCAGCCCGATGCCCTGCGCCTCGTAACTGCGATGGTCGATCCGGCCCTCAAGCCCCAGCTCGGCCATGCGCTCGTTGACATGGCACTCCCATGCCTCGCGCCAGCCTTTCAGAACCTCCGTGGCGTTCCAGTCCCGGTTCTTCTTCCCGAACCCGTCCGGCCCCACGTCGCGCATCGCCAGCATGACGTGCGCGTGTGGCTTGGGGCTGCCGTCCTTCGCCTTGTCCCAATGCACGTTGAGGTCGGCCACCATGCCGCGCTCGACAAACTGCTTCTTCACGAAGTCCTGCGCGAGCCGTACCCCCTCCTTCTCGCTCATCTCGCGCGGGATCGAGAACTCCACCTCGCGGGCAAGCTGCGCGTCCTTCCGCTTCTCCCCCGCCTCTACCTCGTTCCAGAGCGTGGCGCGGTCGGACAGGCGCTCGGGCGCGTCCTTCGGCAACATGATCTCGGAGTGGATCACGCCCGCCTTGTTCGAGAAGTCGTGATCGCGTCCCAGCCGGTCGTCGTGCAGCTCGGACGCGGAACGGTAAGCGGCGCTCGCCACCGCGCTCGATCCGTTCGCGCGGCTGATAACCTTGGCGGAGAAGTGGTAGATCGCCATCCCGCTCCGCACTCTGCACTTCTTAGCGCACGTCGGCAACGACGTATAAGCGCGCACTCACAATCCGCTACGCTCCTCGCGATTGACTTGGTGCTGCTATTACGATCGTTCGCGCTTTACCCGCATACTGGGTGCGCTAAGGTGCTGCCAGATAGTGCGCGGAAAGGTAAAGCCGATGCGGAAGGTTCGCGATTACGATGCTGAGCTAAAGGCGCTGGGTGACAAGGCGCGATCGCTCAAGGCGAAGCGGGTCGAACAGCTCGGCCAGCTCGTCGCCGCCACCGGTGCCGATGCGCTCGATGCTGAAACTCTCGCTGGTGTGCTGCTCGATGCGATCGGGTCGAAGGATACTGCGGCAAAGGAGGCATGGCGTGCGAAAGGCGCGGCCTTCTTTCAGCGGCGCGGGCGCAAAGGTGGCGGCGCTGCTGCAATCGACGGATCGGGCGCTGCGGTTGAACCGGGCGGCGACGCTGCGGGCGGAAGCGGGTCAGCGGCGAACGGATAGCAGGGCCTGGGTCGTGCAACGTCGCGAATGGACCCGCCACCTGATCGAGCTGGGCGGCCTCGTCCAGAAAGCCGGGCTGGTCGAGCTGGCCAACGACGATCGCGCCACGCTCTACGGCGCGCTGCTCGATCTCGCCGGACGCGCGCGGGGCAATGGCGCCGGCAACGTGCTGGCGCTGTGGAAGCGGCGCGGCAAGCGGGCGTTCGACGCCGAAAGCGATGCTAAGGAGGCGCGCTGATGAGCGCCAGCGATTATCGTGTCGCGCAACGCCCTGAACCGAAATTGGACGGTGCTTGGGGTCTCTGGTCTGCGGTGGAGGCCCGCTGGCTTGATCTCCTCTTTGCTACCGAGCGCGATGCGGTGGATGCACTGAATTATCTGCTCTTGCAAAACGGTGAGGAGGGGTAGTTGATGATCACGTTCGATATCGAGGTGATCCGCACCGAAGTGCGCGCGATAGACTTTACGCGCGGCACGCCGGCGGAAGTCGCCATGTGGCGCGAGGACATGGCGGACTCGCGCGCCAACGTCGTCATTGAAGACATGATCCCAACGCCCAATGACGATGCGTTCTTCGAGATGATGCTGGTCGAGGCGGTCCCCCCTCCCCTCGTGTCGCAAATCCTCCTCCGGCTGCTCGATCATCCCGACGCGATCTGAGTGGGGCTTTCCTGCAAGCAATCGTGTCACTGACGCGCCCATCCGCTTGCGCCCGCCACATCAACGTCACGGTAGCCGCGTATATGGCAGGCAGGAGACCAAAGGATGCGCTCGATAAGCCCGATGTTCGATGATGCGGTGATCGACTGCGTCGCAAGCGACCGCGCATCCACCGTCCAGGAACTCTTCCATGTCGCGGAACTGATCTGGGCAGAGGGTGCGGCCGACCGGTCGACGTTCCGCTGGGGTACCTCGCGCCAACTGACCCCGACAAGCTGATGTCGCTACGCATGGCTTAAGTGGCGCTGCTGAAATCCTGATCCATCAACGGCTGCGGACCCGGCAATTCATTCGGTGATCGTAGGCAGCCTCAATTTTTGCCGCGTGGGCGGGCTCGGGTGGGCCGGTGCTGCGTGCGGACCAGGCTTGCGCCCCAAACCGATTTTCTTTGCCATAGCGCGCCGGGCTTCTGAATACGCCTCTGCCACCATCGGGTAGTCCGGCTTCAGATTGTAGCGTTCCCGATATTGCTCGGGCGTGAGTCCATGTCCGCTTAGATGACGGCGAAGCGTCTTGTACGGCTTGCCGTCGATCATCGAGATGATATGATCCTTCGACGCCAGCGATTTACGTACCGACACCGCCGGGGTGAACTGGGCGGCCGTCGCTTCCTGCGGAACTGCTGTGCTCGATTGGTCGATCAATCCTGTGATGCTGTCACGCATCCGGGTGAGAAATGCCGGCACGTCCTCGGCCGCGACGCGCGTGTTGGGATTGCTCAGCCATGCGATCGTCAGCTCGGTTGCGAGCTCGATCGCGTTCGGGCCGGTATCGATTTCTGTGGTCATGAGGAAAGCTTGTCCTTGAGTGCCTTGGCCGGTGTGAACACCATTTTGGTCGACGCGGCGATCTCCATAGCTTCGCCAGTCCGGGGATTGCGACCGGTCCGGGCGTCCCGGGCCTTGCTGGAGAACTTGCCGAAACCCGGCAGCGACACCTCCTCCCCCCGCGCAACCGCATCGCCGATGTCACCGAACACGCGGTCGATCAACGCCCGGGCCTTGGCGGCACTCAGATCGCTTCCCTCGGCAATGCCTTTCACAAGATCGTCAAGCTTCATCAAATATCTCCCGTAAACGTGCACCGGGATAATTGTTCCGGTCACGGGCGCAACAGTGCATCCCCTTTCCGGGTGGCGCCGGCAAGATGCAGCGGGCTGGCGACACCGTTGCGTAGCGTGCGTAGATCGCGATCATGCAGCGATGATGTTTGTCCTGCACATCCGATGCCCGTTAATTGAGCAACCTCACTGATGGCGGGTCCGTGCATCGGCGGGCGTCGACCGATAAGCTGGCGGCTCGCGATCGTCGTGGCGGTGGTAGCCCTGTTCGCCAGCAACGCCTGGCTCAAGGGCATCTTTGGCTATGGCGAGATTGCGACCGACATTCCGTTCCTGCTGTTCGGCGTGATCCTGTTCTTCACCTGGCGCGTCAATCGCAATGCCGCCAACCGGCAAAGCGAGCTGCTGGGGTCCGCCCGCTTCGGCGACCGCGCCGACGTGCAAAAGCTGGAGGCGAGCGGGGATCTCCTGATCGGCCGCTCGGCGAAGTTGGGCAAGCTGCTCCGCTATGACGGCGCGGCGCATCTGCTGACGATGGCCCCACCCGCTCGGGCAAGGGCGTCGGCACGATCATCCCCAACCTGCTCCTGCTCGATCGCTCGGTCACCTGCATCGACCCCAAAGGCGAGAATCCGCTACTATGACCAGCGCGAGTTCGACGGCCTGTTCGATCCGGCCTAATTAAGCCCGCTGGGGGCGCTCGCGCCGATCGGCATCCCAAACCACCTAAAAGCCCCTCTTTTGCCTCCACGTCGCGCCTGGAAGGCCGTAGCGGGCGATTCCGTCGCTACCCGTCCCCACTTCTTTCCCGCCTAGCTACCGGCGCGTAGCGCCGCCCCTGTGACGCCGAAGGCGGCACGCAGCGAAAGTGCATCGGCCGTTAGGCCGATTCCGCTTGTCCTTTTCCACTGGTTGGTGGCGAGCGGTCGGTCTGTCTTGCGCACTATCGGGGTTTTGGCCCCCGATCCGATGGACCAATCGGGGTTATCCACAGGCCTGAGTCCTTAAGAAGAATCTCCTATGTAATAGGAGGTTTAAGACCCTTACGGAGCGGTTTCGGCCTGTATCGTCAAAGGGTTAGCGGCCGTTTCAGGGGCCAAAACCCCGTGATTCGCAGGGCCAAAACCCCGTGATTCGCAGGGGCCATTCCCCCGATAGTTGGAGCCTCACCACTATCGGGGTTTTGGCCCCTGGCGATCAGTCGGCCGGAAACCCCATCGGCGGGCGCGGCAAGCGCTTGAACTGGAACCCTGGATGGTCGGTCGAAAGCTGGCAACGCTCTGTGAAGTTAAGAACCTCCTCGCCTTCATCGTTCCTGACCAGCTCCAGCCAGTAGCCGGGTAGCCGCTGCCGCTCGACCGCGCGCCGAAGCTCCTTGGCGAAGTCGGCCACGCGCTGGGTGCTGCCGCTCTTGTGGTGGAGCTGCTTCATGGTGAAGGCCCAACCCGCCGCCTGGTGGCCGCCATGCTTGCGCACGACACGGTAAAGCCAACGTTCGATTCCGCCGGTCAGCTTGAAATAGGCTCGGTCGATGCCGAGCACGAGGCGGTCGGTCAGCACGCCCTCGTAGAGCCAATCCGATATGGTGAACTCGACGCCCGTGGATCGGCCTAGGTCGTCGGTCGGTGCCGAGTAGCGCTCGATCCAGTGGAAGCCCTCGGGGCGCTTCTTCTTGCCCTGGCGAATGTTGGTGCGGATCAGGGTGGCGCTCAACCGCTCAAGTGCCTCTACGATGCGCCGGTACTCGTCTCCCCCGGTCGGCCGATCGATCCCGCGTAGCAGCTCATAGAGCGGGACGTGGAAGTGCGGCGTGGTCGGCTGTCCCGCCGCCTTCGCCGCCCTGAGCTGCGACACCGCCCATATCAGGATGTCGCAATCCCAAATGGTGGCGATACCGATCTCGACCGGGGCCGTGACGTTGACAGTTATGGTCGTGGCGCCGTTCTGCACCTGGTAGTCGATCGGCTCGCTGCGGCGCTGCTTGGAAAGGCTGAAGAACGGCCGCTCCATCATCTCCTGTTCGTCATGAGTCGGTATGTCGCCTGGCAGCGTCACGAACAGGTCGAGCTGGTCGAGTACGCCGGCGCGAACGCCTTCCTTCCTTCTGACCTTCTTAGTCATAAAGGCTCCAAGGGTCAGAGGTCAGCGGCGTGATCGGCCGCTCGGCACACTGGCGGCTACCGCCTCCAGCGGCTCCAGCCCGCGCGCCTCCAAGAGCCGGTTCCACGCCTCATGCCCCAGCTTCTGCAAAGACAACCCTGTGTCGAGGCTGAGCTGGCGAAGCCGGCGACGATCGCGCGGGGTGACTTGCACGTTGATCGGCACGATCGCCGGCGAGGCGGTGTCCCGCACGGGTGCTGCCTCGGTCGCCGCCGCGGTGCTCGGGGCCGCGGCCGGCTCCTCGTCCAGCTCGCCCATTACGTCGGCGAGCGCGCGGCCGGTGCGCTTACTGCTCATGTCGTATCTCCTGAATCCAGCTCCAAACCTGACGCAGCTCGTCGGCCGCTTCGCGGGCCGCATGGCCGCGCATTTCGGTGACGCCCCTCCCCTCAAGCGAGGCGTCCAGATAGATCGTCCGATCGGATAGGTGGATCGGGCAAACCGGGACCGGGTAGCGCGACAGCGCGGCACGCGCGGCAATCGCGCGGGCCTCGTTCTTGGCCGCGTTGACGATGACGGCCGCACGCCGGTCGAGCCGGCGGAGGATCTTCAACGTTTCCCCGACCGCCTCCAGGTCGTCTGGCGACGGCCGCACCGGGACAATCACCAGGTCCGCCACGCGCGCGGCCTCGGCCTCGGGCTCCTCGACGGCAGGACGCGTGTCGATGAACAGCGCGCCGTCGGACTTGCGCCGGAGCCGCTTGGCCGCGTCAGTCAAATTGGTGCCGTCCAGGTCGACCAGCTCGGGGCGCTCAAAGGCCGGCTCGATCTGCTCGCGCCGCGTCCACCACTTCGTCGTCGTCCGCTGCGGGTCGCGGTCGATGATAAGGCTGGGCTCCGCCTCGCCCGCGAGAACCGCGAGCTGACGGGCAAGGGTGCTTTTCCCAGCTCCGCCCTTCTGGCTGACAAGTGAGTAGATTTGCACCTTCGCCCCTTCTGGCTCTCTTTCCTGTGACACTATGAAGGTGATTGGGAGTGAAGGAAAGACCCTTTTCACCTTCCCGCGCGAGCGATCGTCACGCGCAAGCGCCGAGACGCTGTAAGGGGTGACTGCACGAAAGTGCATTCTGCGTACGGTAGGAGCGAACGAGCAGTGAACGGCGGGGTTCAGTCGCCTGCCGTATTGTCCTGATCGATCACGGCGGCTCGTATACCGAGCAACCAAGGCACCCATGCCAGCGCATATCCGGTCCAGAGGTATTCGTACCACGGCATCGCATGACCCAGTTCAGCGACGCTGCCGAAGACGCACAGTACGGCAGCCCCTCCGAACACCAAGCTGACCGTGACCGTGCGGATGGGGCGATCCCACCTGATCGTGGCAAGGCGGGTCGCTGGATTATAGTGCCGGAGACAAAGCCACGCGATGCCCAGCACGACGGGCGATGCGACGATCGTCACAAGGATGCTGCCGTACATGGGGATACCGATGCTGTCGCCATCAGGGGGCAGGACACCCGAGCGGAGCACCTGCGGCCAGTAGACGAAATTCAGAACCGGATAGAAGGCCAGCAACAATCCGGTCAGGATCCACAGCGGCCTGGCGCTTGTCGGCATCGTTGGTCTCCCGCTCTTGGCCTACTGACGCATTCAGCGCCGAAACGGGATGACGACGGCCTGGTCGAGAAAGGCGCGCATACCCTCTTCCTCGACGGTGCGGCGGAAGGCGGCCCATGCGGCATCGTCGGTGGCGAAGGGATCGTCCCACACCGTCGAGGTGCCGCTGTGGTTGACCACCTCCAGCGTCCAGCCCGGCTCGTCCTCGAGGCGGATGATGTGGACCTCGACCGTGATGCCCTGCTCGGTGACGGTGCCGGACAGGCCGGAGGTGACGATGTTCGGATCGCGTTCGCCTGTCATGCACCTGTCCTTGTTTCGCCGGAGCGCTGTGCGCCCGCACCCTCCAGCGCCTTGTAGAGCGCGGTCTTGCCGATCTTCAGTCGCGCGGCCGCCTCGCGCACCGTCAGGCCCGCGGCGATGTGCGCGCGCGCCTTGCGCAATTTGTCGGGGGTGACGACCGGACGCCTGCCACCCTGCGCCCCGCGTTCGCGCGCGGCGCGCAATCCGGCCTGGGTGCGCTCGCGGATCAGGTCACGCTCGAACTGAGCCAAGCTTCCGAAGATGTTGAACACCAGCATTCCGCCCGGCGTCGTGGTGTCGATACTCTCGGTCAGCGAGCGAAACCCGATCCCGCGCGCCGCCAGATCGCCGACCTGCGCGATCAGATGGCGCATCGAGCGGCCGAGCCGGTCGAGCTTCCAGACGACCAGCGTGTCGCCGGCTCGCAGATAGGCGAGCGCCTCGGCGAGCCCCGGCCGGTCCGCCCTGGCGCCCGAAGCGTGATCGTCGAACGTGCGCTCGCAACCGGCGCGGATCAGCGCGTCATGCTGGAGTGCCAACTTCTGGTCGGCGGTGGAGACGCGCGCATAGCCGATCAGCGCCATGCGCGGGTCCGAAGTGTCCGTTTTCCCATCTTGACGCGATCTTGTCCGAATCGCCGTCGAAGGTCCAGAGTTGACGGACACATTCACGCTGGCCGTCCAATCACCGTCTGACGGACACGCAAAGCGAAGGAGATGATGCTTGGCGAGACGGCGACTGGTGAGCCTGGAAATCTGGGCGAGGCATTATGGCGCGCCGCTCGATGAGCGCGAGATCGCGCGTCATTATACGCTGACCAGCGACGACCTGGAAATTGTCGGCCGCCGTCGCGGCGATGCCACCCGGCTCGGCTATGCGATGCTCATGCTATATATGAGATGGCCTGGCCGTGCGCTGGAAGCGGGCGAAGTCCCGCCCGCTCCTGTGCTCGCCTATGTGGCGCAGCAACTCGGCGTCGCGCCGGCAGCCTTCGCGGATTATGCCCATCGGGACCAGACCCGTCGCGAGCATCTCGTCGAAATCCGACGATCGCACGGGTTCAGGATTTTTGACCGCAACGCTTTCCGTGAAGTTGTCGCCTTCTCGGTCCCAATCGCGCAGACCATCATACACCCCGGCCAGATGGCAGACGTCATCGTCGATGAACTCCGGCGCCTGCAGATCCTCCTGCCTTCTCCGTCGATTCTCGAAGCGGTGCTGCGGCGGGCGCGCCAGCAAGCCGAACAGCTTACCTATGAAGTGCTCACGAATGGCCTGCTGCCTGACACCCTTCAGGGTCTGGACGATTTGCTGGCCCGACGAACGGGGCAAGCCGCGACATGGATATCCTGGCTTCGCAATGCGCCACAATCGCCGGCAGCGCGCAACATCCTGCGCCTGATCGAACGGCTCGCCTATATCCGCGCGCTGGGCCTCGATCGCGCCCGTGCCGACATGATCCCGGCTTTGACTTTTGACAGGCTGGCGGACGAAGGCAGCCGCATCACACCCCAGCACCTTGGCGAACTCAATGCCCTGCGCCGCCATGCGACGCTGGCGGCAACCGGCATCCGGCTTGAGGAAAGCCTGACCGACGCCACCCTGACGATGTTCGACAAGCTGTTGGGCAGCATGGCGCGCCGCGCCGAGAACCGGACCCGCGACAAAGCCCTCAAGACGGTGCGCGAGTTGCAAGGCCACCTCCGGACGCTCACGGGGTCTTGCCGCCTCCTCATCGACGCGCGCAGCAAGGGCGTGGATTCTCTGGCGCAGATCGAGGCGCTGGACTGGCAGCACTTCGCCGTGGCCGTCGAGCAGGCCGAAGTGCTCGGGCGACCGGAAACCGTCGATCGCACCGCTGAATTGATCGAGCGGCATCGGACGGTGAAGCTCTTTGCCGGCCCCTTTCTCAACACCTTCGAATTTCGCGGCGCCGGTGCGGTGCAGGGACTCCTGTCAGCGTTGGCCATCATCGCGGAGCTTTACCGGACCGGCAAACGGCGCTTGCCTGATCGCGTGCCGCTGCGCTTTGTGCCGTCCGCATGGCGGCCGTTCGTCCTGCGGGGTGGCATCGTCGATCGTGCCGCCTATGAACTATGCGCCCTGTCGCAGCTACGCGAGCGGCTGCGAGCAGGAGACATATGGGTCGCGGGAAGCCGCCAGTTTCGTGATTTCGACAGCTACCTCATCCCACCGGCCACCTATGTGGCGCTTCGCGAGAAAGGGCCGCTGCCGCTCGCCATCGAAACGAACTTTGAGCGCCATATCGAGGAAAGGCGCACCAGGCTCGATACGGCGATCGAACAGGTGACGGTCCTCGCCCGACAGGGCGAGCTGCCCCAGGTCAGGCTTGATGAAAACGGCCTCATCATCTCGCCGCTGAAGGCGGCAACGCCGCCCGCCACCGAGATGGCTCGTCGCGGCGCCTATGATCGGCTGCCGCGCGTGAAAATCACCGACCTCCTTCTTGAGGTCGATGCCTGGACCGGGTTCAGCGACTGCTTCATCCATCGGCGTTCGGGCCGGGAGGCCGACGATCGCAACGCGCTGCTCACCGTCATCCTCGCCGATGGCATCAATCTCAGCCTCACGCGCATGGCGGAAACCTGCCGGGGGGCAAGTTTGCGCCAACTCGCCCATCTTCACGACTGGCACATCAGCGAGACCGCCTATGGTGAAGCGCTGGGAAGGCTGATCGACGCCCATCGCACCATGCCGCTCGCCGCGCTGTGGGGAGACGGCACCACCTCGTCGAGCGACGGACAACAATTTCATGCCGGCGGTCGTGGTGCCGCGATCGGCGACATCAACGCGCGCAGCGGCAACGAACCGGGCGTCGCCTTCTACACCCATGTCTCGGATCGATATGATCCCTTTGCGAGCCGGGTGATCGCGGCGACTGCCGGCGAAGCGCCCTATGTTCTGGATGGCTTGCTGTATCACCAGACGGGCCTGACGATCGAGGAGCACTACACCGATACGGGTGGAGCATCGGATCATGTATTCGGCCTCATGCCCTTCTTCGGCTACCGCTTCGCGCCGCGCCTGCGCGACATCAAGGAGCGTCGTTTACACCTCCTTCCCGGCCAAGAATCCGGCCCCTTGCTTGCCGGCATGACGGCCGAACCGATCGCATTGGGTCATGTCGCGGCGCATTGGGACGAACTGCTGCGGTTCGCCACGTCGATCCGCACCGGCACCGTCACTGCTTCGGCAATGCTGCGCCGCTTGTCCGCCTATCCGCGACAGAACGGACTGGCCCTCGCACTACGCGAGCTGGGCCGCCTCGAACGCTCCATTTTCATGCTCGACTGGCTGCGCGACATCGACCTGCGCCGGCGCACCCAGGCGGGCCTCAACAAAGGCGAAGCCCGCAACGCGCTCGCCCGCGCGCTCTTCTTCAACCAGCTCGGCGAACTGCGCGATCGTCGGTTCGAGAACCAGACCTATCGCGCCTCCGGCCTCAACCTGCTCGTCGCCGCCATCATCTTGTGGAACACTCGCTATCTCGAAATGGCGCTGGCGGACATCGGCACAGCCGACGAAATCGCACGCCACATCGCGCCATTGGGCTGGGAGCATATCTCGCTGACCGGTGACTATAGCTGGAATGTTGAAGATCAACCCGATCCGGACGCCTTGCGACCGCTGCGCGCCGTCAACTCCCTACTTGCCGCGTGACGTTCGCTATCCGTTCGCCCTTTCCGTGCAGATACGTCACTTTCGTGTAGTCACCCCTGGTTGGTCTCGAACTCCAACCCGACTCCTTGCGACAACTGGGTCGAGGCAGCGAGCATGATCCACAGCTGCTCGTCCTGATCTTGGGCAAGCGCCGGCGCAGCAGCGAAGCCCAGTGCAACGGCGGCGATAAACGGCAAACGCACGGGGCTCATATCTCCTCAAATGTCCTGTAAAGATGCCCGTCTACAAGGCGTGATAGCTTCTTCGCCCCCCTTCTCTATCTTCGTTTCTCCGGGCCGATCCTAACTGTGCACCGCACCGGCGCGCGCGCCTTGTTCGCTTGACCCTGGCAACGCTGAAGGGCCTCGTCGTTACCTCGGCCGATCACCGCGCCCGCCACCATCGCGTTCCAAGTGTCGGGCGAGTCCGACGCCGCCAGCCGGCGCACGCCCTCCCATGTCGACCCGCCAAGGGTGCGCGCCGCGGCACGTTCGGGCCACCGCCAGCTATCCGGCGTCGCGCGCACCAGCGCGCCGCCGAACACCGCCCATAGCACCGCACCGACGACGACGCCGACGATCGCGGTCCAGGTGATCCAGCGGTTCTGCTCGCGGCCCTGCCGCGCGAGCGCGACATAGCCCTGCATCTCGCGGGCCGCGTCCTCGAACCCCTTGCGGGCCGTGGCGAGCGCGCGCTGGTCCTCGGCGCGCGCGGTCGCGCCCGCCGCCACAATTCGATCGGCGACATAGCGGGGCGCGACCGCATCCTCGGCCGCCCTCGCCAGCACGTCGACGCGCGCCGCGGTCGCGGTCGCCGCCTTCACGATCTGGCCCAAGGTCTCGCTATAGTCGGGCGGCTCGGGCACGTTCGCCCGCTCGGCGGCCAAGCCTTCTATGGCCCGGCGCAACAACGCCAGCTCGCCGCGCACGTCATCGCGCAAATCGTTGAACGCCCGCGCAGCCGCGTCGCCCTCGTCCTGCCCGTGGCCGGCCCGGTCCTCGTCGTCGCGCATCGCCCCTCCTTACAAGCTCATGCCCCGGTCGCGGCCGCGCTCAAGCGACCGCTCCAGCTCGCGCCCTATCGAGCGGTCTTTCTCCACCACCTTCAACCCCAGCTCGGGCGCACGACGGACAAGGGCGGATTCGAGCTGCGCGTCGCGATGCAGCCCGCCCGCCAGCGTCTCCATGCGCCCGCGCAAGCGCTCCGCGCCTTCCTTGTCGCCGCTGCGCTCCCTGGCCGTGCGGTCGCGTTGCATCGCCTGCCAGCTCTCAACGAACCTGCCGGCGCGAAGCTCGGGGTCTGCGCGAACCCTCGCCTCCTCGGCCATTGCCCGCGACGCGCCGCCTGTGTTGCCCTCGGCCGCGTCATGCGCGAGCCGGGGATTGCGCTGGAACGCGGAAGCAAGGTCGCGCGCGGCATGGGGCCGGGTGCGGTCGAGCGCGTCGCCGGCGTCGCGCAACGCGCGCTCCTGGTGCGCGAGCACGGGCAACCCCTTGTCCCGCATCCGGCCTATATCGGCCGCGGCGCGCGCGTACCGCTCGATCGCCTTCCCCTGCGAGGGCGCCAGCGGCCGATCGGCCGCGGCCCGCTCCGGCGACGTTGCTTTCTCCGACGTCGGTTTGGGCCGGAACCCGGCGAACATGCCCCTGGCCTTGTCGCGGACCTTCTCCGCCACCTGACGCGCGAGTTCCGGGAACCGGATCTCGCGCCGATCGG
>JBELMF010000089.1:0-14058 GCA_042096015.1 Sphingomonas sp. | reverse complement strand
GCCCTTGACCGCGCTTTCGCTGAACAGGACGCCGTTGTTGGCGAGGATCGCGACCGGCGCCCCGTGGATATGCGCGAAGCCGCAAACGAGGCTGGAGCCGTAGAGCGCCTTGAACTCGTGAAACTCGCTGCCGTCCACGAGGCGGGCGATGACTTCGTGCACGTCATAGGGCGCGCGCACGTCCTGCGGCACGATGCCGTAGAGATCTTCGGCGGCGTATTTCGGCGCTCTCGATGCGCGCAGGTTCACGTCCGCCGCGTGCTCCGGCGGGAGGGTGGCGATGATGTCGCGCACGATGGTGAGGGCGTGCTGGTCATTTTCGGCGAGATGATCGACGACGCCGGACTTGCGGGCGTGGAGATCGCCGCCGCCGAGATCCTCGGCACTGATCACTTCGCCCGTCGCGGCCTGCACCAGCGGCGGGCCGGCGAGGAAGATCGTGCCCTGTTCGCGCACGATCACCGTTTCGTCCGACATGGCGGGGACATAGGCGCCGCCGGCGGTGCAGCTGCCCATGACGCAGGCGATCTGGGGCACGCCCTTCGCCGACATGTTCGCCTGATTGAAGAAGATGCGGCCGAAGTGATCGCGGTCGGGGAACACCTCCGCCTGGTGGGGGAGGTTCGCGCCGCCGCTGTCGACGAGGTAGATGCACGGCAGGCGGTTCGCCTCCGCGATCTCCTGCGCGCGCAGATGCTTCTTCACGGTGAGGGGATAATAGGTGCCGCCCTTCACCGTGGCGTCGTTGCACACGATCATGCACTGGCGGCCGGAGACGCGGCCGATGCCGGTGATGAGGCCGGCGCCGGGGATGTCCTCGCCATAGACGCCGTGCGCGGCGAGCTGGCCGATCTCGAGCAAGGGGGAGCCAGGATCGAGCAGGCGCTCGACGCGCTCGCGGGGAAGAAGCTTGCCGCGCGCGGTGTGGCGCTCACGCGCCCTGGCGTTGCCGCCGAGCGCGGCGCGGGCGACGTCGGCACGCAGCTGCTCGGCGAGCGCGCGATTGTGCGCGGCGTTGGCCTGGAAGGTTTCGCTCTCGGGGGAGACCTTGGTGTCAACGAGGGGGGCCATCAATTCCCCTCCCGCTTGCGGGAGGCGTTAGGGGAGGGGTTGTCGCCGATGTTGGTGGTGAGGACAGGCCCTCCCCCGACCCCGCCCGCAAGCGGGAGGGGAGCCGCGTTGCGCATGCCGCTCACGACGCCGCTCCGATCAGTTCGCGGCCGATCAGCATGCGGCGGATTTCATTCGTTCCCGCGCCGATGTCGAGGAGCTTGGCGTCGCGCAGGAAGCGCTCGACCGGCCAGTCCTTCGTATAGCCTGCGCCGCCCAGCGCCTGAACCGCCTCGCCGGCGACCTTGAAGGCGTTTTCGCTGGCCAGCAGGATCGCGCCGGCGGCGTCGAAGCGCGTCGTCTGGCCGGCGTCGCAGGCGCGCGCGACGGCATAGACGTACGCCCGCGCGGAGTTCAGCGCGACGTACATGTCGGCCACCTTGGCCTGCATCAGCTGGAAGGCGCCGATCGGCTGGCCGAACTGCGTGCGCTCGCGGATGTAGGGCAGGACGACGTCGAGGCAGGCTTGCATCACGCCGAGCTGGATGCCGGCGAGCACGGTGCGCTCATAGTCGAGCCCGCTCATCAGCACGCCGACGCCGCCGTTGAGCGGCCCCATGACGTTCTCTTCGGGCACCTCGCAGTCGGTGAAGACGAGTTCGGCAGTGGGGGAGCCGCGCATGCCCATCTTGTCGATCTTCTGACCGATGCTGAAGCCGGGCATGTCCTTCTCGATCAGGAAGGTGGTGATGCCGCGGCTGCCTTCACCTGTCTTGGCATAGACGACGAGCGTGTCGGCATAAGCGGCGTTGGTGATCCAGAATTTGGTGCCGTTCAGGACGTAGCCGCCCTGCACCTTGTCGGCCTTGAGCTTCATCGACACCACGTCGCTGCCGGCCGAGGTCTCGGACATGGCGAGGCTGCCGACGTGTTCGCCGCTGATGAGCTTGGGGAGGTATCTGGCCTTCTGCTCGGGCGAGGCCCAGCGGCGGATCTGGTTGACGCACAGGTTGGAGTGCGCGCCGTAGCTGAGGCCGATCGAGGCGGAGGCACGGCTCACTTCCTCGCAGGCGATGACATGTTCGAGATAGCCGAGGCCGAGGCCGCCATATTGCTCCTCAACGGTGATGCCGTGGAGGCCAAGCTCGCCCATCGCGGGCCAGAGCTCATCGCGGGGGAACCAGTCGTCGGCGTCGATGCGGGCGGCGAGCGGCGCGATCTTCTCGTCGGCGAAACGGCGCGTGGTATCGCGGATCATCTCCGCGGTCTCGCCGAGCGCGAAGTCGAGGGTGGCGGTCAAGCAGGTCTCTCCGTCTTATCTGGTGACGGCTGTTACCTGTCAGCGCGCGGAACGTCCATGTTTCCCTCCCGCGCCCTATCACGTCACCCCGGCTCAAGGCCGGGGTGACGGTGAGGGGTGTTACGCAGCCGCCAGGTTGCGCAGCACGTACTGGAGGATGCCGCCGTTGAGGAAATATTCCAGCTCGTTGACGGTATCGATCCGGCACAAGGTCTCGAACGTCTCCACCGAGCCGTCCTTGCGCGCGAGCGTCACCGTGACCGTCTGGCGCGGGCGCAGACCGGCGACGTTCTGGATCGTGAAGGTCTCGCTGCCGTCCAGCTTCAGCGTCTGGCGCGTCACGCCATCCGCAAACTGCAGCGGCAGGACGCCCATGCCGACGAGGTTCGAACGGTGGATACGCTCGAAGCTTTCCGCGATCACCGCGCGCACGCCGAGCAGGTTGGTGCCCTTCGCTGCCCAGTCGCGCGACGATCCGGTGCCATATTCCTTGCCCGCGACGACGACCATCGGCGTGCCGTCCGCCTTGTGGCGCATGGCGACGTCGTAGATCGGCATCACTTCGCCCTCATAGGAGGACATGCCGCCTTCGATCCCCGGCACCATCTCGTTCCTGATGCGGATGTTGGCGAAGGTGCCGCGGACCATGACATGGTCGTTGCCGCGGCGCGAGCCGTAGCTGTTGAAGTCCGCCTTCGACACCTGGCGCTCCATCAGCCACGTGCCCGCCGGGCTGTCGGCCTTGATCGAGCCGGCCGGCGAAATGTGGTCGGTGGTGATCGAATCGCCCAGGATCGCCAGCGGCTTCGCCTCGATGATGTCGGTGACGGGCGCCGGGGTCATCTCCATGCCCTCGAAATAGGGCGGGTTGGCGATATAGGTCGACGATGCCGGCCAGCTGTATGTGTCCGAACCGGTCACCTCGATGCCGCGCCACTTGGCGTCGCCGGCATAGACGTTGCCGTAGCGGCTCTCGAACATGCCCGCATCGATGTTCGCGGTCATCAGTTCCGAGACTTCCTGGTTCGAAGGCCAGATGTCCTTGAGGTACACCGGGCCGTTCGTGCCTTCGCCGATCGGCGTCTCGTTCATGTCGGTGGTGACGCTGCCCTTGAGGGCATAGGCGACGACCAGTGGCGGCGAGGCGAGGAAGTTGGCGCGCGCATCCGGGGACACGCGGCCCTCGAAGTTGCGGTTGCCCGACAGGACCGAGGCAACGACGAGATCATTCTCGTTGATCGCGCTGCTGATCGGGCCGGGCAGCGGGCCCGAATTGCCGATGCAGGTCATGCAGCCATAGCCGGTGAGGTTGAACCCCATGGCGTCGAAATCGTCCTGCAGCCCGGCCTTCTCCAGATAGTCGGTGACGACCTGCGAGCCCGGCGACAGCGAGGTCTTGACCCAGGGCTTGGGCTTCAGGCCGAGTTCGCGCGCCTTGCGGGCGACAAGGCCGGCGGCGACCAGTACCGACGGGTTCGACGTGTTGGTGCAGCTGGTGATCGCCGCGATCACCACGTCGCCGTCGCCGATGTCATGGCCACGCTCGGCCACCTCGACGCGGGCTGGCTCGGCCTTCTTGTACACCGATGCGAGATCGCCGTTGAACACTTCGTCGACCTTGTCGAGCGACACCTTGTCCTGCGGGCGCTTCGGGCCGGCGAGCGACGGGACGACCGAGCCCATGTCAAGCTCGAGCGTGTCGGTGAACACCGGATCGGGGGTGTTGGCATCGCGCCAGAAGCCGTTTGCCTTGGCATAAGCCTCGACCAGCGCGATCGTGTCGGCGGGACGCGCGGTCAGCTTCATGTAATCGATCGTCTTGGTGTCGATCGGGAAGAAGCCGCAGGTCGCGCCATATTCCGGCGCCATGTTGGCGATGGTGGCACGATCGGCCAGCGTCATCTGGTCGAGGCCCGGGCCGTAGAATTCGACAAAGCGGCCGACCACGCCCTTGGCGCGCAGCATCTGCGTGACGGTGAGCACTAGGTCGGTGGCGGTGATGCCCTCGCGCAGCGCGCCGGTCAGCTTGAAGCCGACCACTTCGGGGATCAGCATCGAGACGGGCTGGCCGAGCATCGCGGCCTCGGCCTCGATCCCGCCGACGCCCCAGCCGAGCACGCCCAGGCCGTTGACCATCGTGGTGTGGCTGTCGGTGCCGACCAACGTGTCGGGATAAGCGATCGCATGCTCGCCGCTCGCGTGGTCGCCCGTCTCGGTCGAGGACCAGATCGCCTGCGACACGTACTCCAGGTTGACCTGGTGGCAGATGCCGGTGCCCGGCGGCACGACCTTGAAATTGTCGAGCGCCTTCGATCCCCACTTCAGGAACTCGTAGCGCTCGCCGTTGCGCTGGTACTCGAGCTCGACGTTGTCGTCGAACGCCTGCGGCGTGCCGAACTCGTCGACCATCACCGAGTGGTCGATGACGAGGTGGACGGGAACCTGCGGGTTGATCTTCGCCGGGTTGCCGCCGAGCTTGGTGATCGCGTCGCGCATCGCCGCCAGGTCGACCACGCAGGGCACGCCGGTGAAATCCTGCATCAGCACGCGCGCGGGGCGATACTGGATCTCGCGGTCGGAGCGGCGCTCCTTCTGCCAGTCGACCACGGCCTGCACGTCTGCCGCGGTGACGGTCTTGCCGTCCTCGAAGCGGAGCATGTTCTCCAGCAGCACCTTCATCGAGAAAGGCAGGCGGGAAATGTCGCCGTATTTTTCGGCCGCGACGTCGAGCGAGTAGTAATCGTAGCTCTTGCCACCCGCTTGCAGGGTGCGGCGGGCCTTCAGTGTGTCGTGGCCGATGGCGGTCATGCGGGTCCTTTCCCCATAGGTGCGGCCCGGCTCGGGCGCGGCGGGGAAGCGGGGGCACAAGGCCCCTCGCGCGGGCGCGCCCGGACGGGCGATGTGAAGCGTCGCGGGCGGCGATAGCAGCGCTCGGGGGGCGGGGAAAGGTGTCAATCCGGCCAGGGTGCGGAAAAGACTTGACGATCGCGCTTTTCGCGATTCGCTCGCAATATGCTCCGTCATCCCGGACTTGATCCGGGATCCCGCTTCTTCTTCTTCTATCGAGCGCGAGGCAAGGTAGCGGGACCCCGGATCAAGTCCGGGGTGACGCGGGGGCTGAGGCTAAGCCACCGCCCCAACCCGCGCGCGCTTCATCGGACGCCACGCCGTCTCCGACCGCCGCCGCGTCAGGTAGGTATCCAACCCGATCTGCGCGCCAAGCAGCATGTACAGGAACGACTGAAACGCGATCCCCACGAAAGCGCCGCCAAGCAGGTAGATCAGATGCGCATTCTGCAGCGCCCCCGCCAAATTACCCGCCCAGGTGAATTCGCCCTCGCGGTAGCGCCGCCGGAGCACCTCCATCCGCACGAGCCCGATCACGTTGATCAGCAGCCACAGCAGGAGCCCCGGGTAACCCTGCTCACCGAGCATTTCGAAATAGCTTGAATGATAGGCGCGGCTCTTATCCACCACCGTCGACGTCTGCCGTACGGTGCTGCCCGTGCCCTGACCGGCGACGTGGACGGTGTCGTAGCGAATGCGGTTCTGGCGGTAAGCCTCGAACCCGCCGCCGAACGGATGGTCCTTGGCGAATTCCCAGGTCCATTTCCACACGGCCAACCGCGTCGAGGCCGATTCGTCGGCCTGATAGGTCTTGATCGTGCCCATCCGCTCGCTGAACGCACTCGGCAGGAACGGGATGGCGATCATCCCGGCGAGGCCGAGGGCGGCGAGGTATAGCGCCTTCTTCTTCACCTCCCGCAGCATCAGCACCGCGAGCAGGCCGATGCACAGCAGCCCCGTGCGCGCCGAGGTGCCGACCGGGATCAGCAGGCAGGCGAAGGTCAGCGCGGCGCAGAACAGCCAGACACGCCGGTCGGGCGGATAGATCGTCCCATGCCGCCCCAGCCACAGCACGATCGGGATGACCGAGATCGCCACGGCGGAAATGATCGATCCTTCGTACAGCCCCGAATTGTTGGTCACCATCAGGTTCAGCTCACCATAGCCGCCGCCCGAGGCGAGCGTCTTGATCCCGCCGACGATGATGATCGAACTGGCGGAGAGGATGATGAACAGCAGCAGTGCCTCGATCCTGAGCTTGGTGCGCAGGGTGAGCGGCAGGAACACGGCAAAGGCCAGGTTCTTCCACACCCATTCCCATTTCTCGCCCGCTTCGACGGGGAAGTCGGCGGTGCGCGTGGTGATCCCGCAATAGACGAGCAGCAGGAGCAGCAGCGCCTGGCGCGGCGCGAAGCGCGAGTCGGTCTTGTCGTCCACCACCGCCCAGGCGAGCACCGCCAGCCCCGCCGCGACCAGCGACACGGGCACGCTGTTCAGCAGATAGTAGGTGATCCGCTGCGGCGAGACGATGTCGATGTAGATATAGGTGAGGATGAAGATGAACGGCCTGCGAAAGCCCATGCCGAGCAGCGCCAGCAGAAACGCGATGAAGGCGAGATCACGCACGAGGGCGGCGCCCCGCCGGCGTTACCTGTTCGGTCGGCGACGATTCCGAATCGAGATCATCGCGCCGCAGCAGCAGGAAGGCCGCAAGCAGCAGCAGGCCGTGGCTGATCCCTAGCGCGAAATTGTCGATCATGGCCCGTGTTGTCCCCGTTGCCGTTGCCGGGTTAGGCATCGCCAGTTGACGTGCCGTTAAGCGCAGGCATGCCATGGCGGCTGGCGATGCGCATCCTTCACGTCCTTGACCACGGCCTTCCGCTGCAGAGCGGCTATACTTTCCGCACGCGCGCGATCGTGAAGGCACAGCTGGCGCGCGGGTGGGACGTGGCGGCGGTTACCGGCCCGCGCCATCATCACGATGCACCGGATGTCGAACTGGTCGACGGTATCACCTTTCATCGCACCAAGCCCTCGTTGAAGCTTCGCGCGCCGCTGGGTGAGATGGCGGAGGTGGCGGCGTTCGCGCGCCGGATCACGGCCGTGGCCAAGGACTATCGCCCCGATATCGTCCATGCCCATTCGCCGGTGCTGGACGCGCTGGCCGCGCTGGCGGCGACGCGGCGGCTGGGATTGCCGCTGGTGTACGAGATCCGCGCCTTCTGGGAAGATGCCGCCGTCGGCAACGGGACGGGGCGGGAGGGATCGGCCCGCTATCGCGCGACGCGCGCGCTGGAAGGCTGGGCGGTCGGGCGTGCCGATGCGGTGGCGGTGATCTGCGAGGGGCTGAAGCGCGATCTGCGCGCGCGCGGCGTGGCCGAGGACAAGATCCTGGTGTCGCCCAACGGCGTCGACATGACGATGTTCGGCGATCCGCCGCCGCGGGACGAAGCGCTGGCCGGCGAGCTTGGCATCGATGGCGAGGTGATCGGCTTCATCGGCAGCTTCTACGATTACGAGGGGCTGGGCGATCTGATCGCGGCGATGCCGGCACTGCTCGCACGACGGCCGACGGCCACCCTGCTGCTGGTCGGGGGCGGGCCGATGGAGGCCGACCTGCGGGCGCAGGCCGCTGCCTCGCCCGCGGCGGCGCGGATCCATTTCGCCGGGCGCGTGCCGCATCAGCAGGTGGAACGCTATTACAGCCTGGTCGACGTGCTGGCCTATCCGCGCAAGAAGATGCGGCTGACCGACCTCGTCACCCCGCTGAAGCCGCTGGAAGCGATGGCGCAGGGCCGGCTGGTGGCCGCATCCGACGTCGGAGGCCACCGGGAACTGATCACCGACGGCGAGACGGGCACGCTGTTCGCCGCCGATGATCCCGCAGCGCTGGCCGACGCGCTGGCCGAGTTGCTCGCCGATCGCGGCGCGTGGGAGGCCCGTCGCCGCCGTGCGCGGGCGTTTGTGGAGCGGGAACGTAACTGGTCCTCAAATATTTCGCGGTACGAACCCGTTTACCAGCGGCTGATGGCAACCGCCGGCAAGGGCAGGACATGGTCGTAAAGCAACGCAGCACGAACGTGAGGGGATATGCGCTTGCGCTCGTTACGCTGATCGCGGGGGTGATCGTGGCGGCGCTGGTCGCGACCATGCCGCAGGATGGCATCGACGCGATGGTCGGGCACCTGGCGTTGCCCCGGATCATTCCCGCCGCCGCGCCGCCGATCGGCGCCACCGGGCGCACGCTGCTTGCGCTTGCGGCACTGATGCCCTTCGTTGCGATTGCCGCGGGTGTGTGGCGGCTGTTCACCGGCGTGGGCGGGGCCGGTGCCGGGCGGCGCGCCGTGCCGGTGGTTGCCGAACGCGGGCCGACCGTGCGGCGCGCGGACGCGCATCCCGATTGCCCGCCGCGCTTCCCGATCCGCGCCGACGCCGATCTCGGCCCGCCGCTGCCGATGGTGATCAACGGGGGCGGCCGCACGGAACGGCGGGGGGAGCAGCCCTTGCCGGCCGATCTCGACCAGCCGCTCGCCGCGTTCGACCCGATCGCGATCCCCGACGTGCCACGCGAGCCGGCCCGGGCGGTGCCGCCGCTTGCGACCGTGGTGATCCCGGCGCGCGAAGCGGACGCGATCGTAGCGGTCGAGCCGACACCGGCGCGCGAGCCTGACCCGCATCATCCTGGGGATGAGCCCGTTGTTTCGGCGGACATGCCCGAGCCCGAGCCGGAGGTAGCCGCCGCATCAGAGCTCGATCCGGAACTGCCGAGGGCGGGGGGCGAAGACGAGAAAGCGGACTCGATCGCCGGCTTGCTGGACCGGCTGGAGCGCGGTGCCCGGCGGCGCAAGGAACCCCCGGCCGATCAGCCCGCATCCGAAGAACCCGCCGCCAGCCTGGACGAAACGCTGGTGATGCTGCGGCGGATGGCGCGGCGCTGATCGGGCAGGCTAGGCGCTTGCCACGGTAAGCGCTTCGATCCGCGCCCGACATCGGCCGTTCTGCGCGCTGCTCTGCGTGACGGAAAGGTCTGCGAGCAAATGCCCGGGCAGCGGGACATCGAGGTCGCCGAGGGTAGCCAGCCAGGCGCCGGCCGCTTCATCGGCCGTCGTGGCGATATCCAGCGCATGTCGGGTGCCGCTGAACGTTGCACTGTGCCAATCCGTCGAGTCGCTCCGCGCGATCTCGATCACCGTACCGGCTCGCGCGGCGGCGGCGACCAGCGCCCGGCCGAGTGCCGCTTCCACGCCAGGGCCGCGCATCATTCCGCCTCCCGCAGCAAGGCCTCGACGCGCGCGCACACCCTTGCGCCCGGCATGCGCCCGGCGCGCAGATCGCGCACCAGCCGGGGATCGTTCACCGCGCGCCGCCCGAACGTGGAAGGCGGCGTGCCGGTACGGCGAAGATAGAGATCGATCTTGCCAAGCAGTGACATGGGAACCCTCCTGAGTCGCTTTGTTCGCTTTTTGTTCTTGCAACTTTTCCAACTTGTCTAGGAAAAATCCTAGAGTACATTGGGCGTATGGCGGAAACGGTCGGGGCAACGCTGGAGCGGTTGGCGGCGGCGCGCGGCGTCAGCCTGTCCGAACTGTCGCGGCTGATCGGCCGGAACCTCGCCTATCTGCAGCAATTCGTCAGGCGCGGCACACCGCGGCGCCTGGCCGAGCGCGACCGCCAGATGCTGGCTCAGTTCCTGGGGGTGGACGAAGCCTTGCTGGGGGGCGAGGTGCGCGAGGCGGCCGTGACGGTGCCCTATCTTTCCGTCGCCGCCTCCGCAGGGCGGGGGCGCGCCGTCGCCGAGGAACGGGCGGTCCGGCACGAGACCTTCACCGCGCAGATGCTGCGCGCGGCGGGCGTCGCGCCGGGTCGTGCGTCACTGATTGATGCGGTGGGCGATTCGATGGTGCCGGCAATCCTGCCGGGGGACCGGTTGCTGGTGGACCGCGACGACGTCACGATCACGGCAGCAGGCATCTATGTGATCCGGCGTGGTGACGACCTGCTCGTCAAGCGGGTGCGGCGCGATGGCGCGGCGCTGGTGCTGCTCAGCGACAATGCCGAATACCCGCCCACTCACGCCGCGACACGCGACACAATCGTGCTCGGGCGGGTCAAGCTGCTGCTGCGGCAACCCTGAGGGAGAGGGTCAGTGGCGCTCGCGCAGCCACAGCAGCACCGCCACCACGCTGCCGATGCCCAGACCGACCAGAAAGCCGATCGACGGCTCCCCAACCAGCAATCCGACGACGGTGCCGACGAGCAGGGCGGCGGCAAGCAGGAATCCGCCCGCGACGCCGGGGCGTTGAATCGGTTCGGCCATGAACGGTGCCTTTGCACGCCGCGCGCCGCAACGCCACGGGGGAAAGCATTAACCCTGGCCGTTCACGGGCTGGACGGGGTTGATCGTCCATCAGGCGGCGACAACGAAACGGGATCGCCCTTGTCACAACTTTATCTTGCCGATCGAACCATGGTGACCCGACGCGATGTGGCTGATCCGGTCGTTCGGCGCCGATGCCGCGGACGAGGCCGCGACCCAGGCGGACCGCAGCCGCGCACTGGGCAATGTCGTGCACTTCTGTCGCTGGCGCCAGGTGGAGCGGCTGGTGCGGCTGCTTGCGGCGGACACCCCCGCGGGCACGGTGCACTGAGCGCCCTGCGGCATTGCCGATGGCCGATCGAGGCCCTAGGGCTGACGAATGTACGGGCGGGGCGGGCCGATCGGCACGGCAGGTCTGATCGCGTTTCTCGCCGCGCAGCCCGCCGCGGCGCAACAGACCGGCGTGCCTGCGCCCGGAGCGGAGGCGGGGCCGCTCGATGCCGATGCGCCCTTGGCGGATCTGCCCGACATCGGCGTCGCCTGGCCGGAATTGCCTGCCGAACCCGCCAGCGCCGCGCAGCAGAGCGCGGTCAGGATCGGCGAGGCTCCCTATGCGTGGCGGATCGAGGGCATCGATGCGGTGGCATCGCCGCTGCTGCGGCAACGGTTCGCCGAGCTTTCGGTACTCGACCAGAATGACGAGGAGCCGGCCAATGCCGCGCAACTCAATCGCCGCGCGCGGGAAGATGCGGCGTTGCTCGTCACGCTGCTGCGCGCCGAGGGATATTATGACGCCGCGGTGGAGCCGCGGATCGAGACGGGCCAGGAACGACCGCTGGTGGTGCTCTCCGCCACGCCGGGCGCGATCTATCGACTGAAGGACGTGACGATCGCGGGGGTCGCGGCGGCCGGCGACAAGGCCGACGCGCTGCGCGACGCATTCGGCGTGCATGCCGATGACCCCGCCAACGCGGACCGCATCGCCGCCGGCGAGGCCAAGCTGCGCCTGGAGGCAGGCGAGCGCGGCTTCCCGTTCGCGTTGATCGGCGAGCCGGTGGTTACCATCGATCGCGAGGCGCGCACCGCGACGCTGGACGTCAGTATCGATCCGGGCAGCGCACGCGTGTTCGGCGCGATCCGGACCAATCCCGATAATCGCGTGTTCGATGCCGACCATGTTCAGGAGATCGCACGCTTCGAACCCGGCGGGCCCTATTACGCGCCCGCGCTGGACGATCTGCGCCGGGCGCTGATCCAGACCGGGCTCGTCTCGGTCGCTGAGGTGAAACCGGTTCCCGGTGCCGCCCCCGATACGGTGGATATCGACGTGCGCCTGGAGCCGGCGCCGCCGCGCACGATCGCGGGTGAAATCGGCTATGGCACCGGCGAGGGTGCGCGCGTCGAGGCGAGCTGGACGCATCGCAACCTGTTCCCGCCGGAGGGCGCGCTGACGCTGCGCACCGTGCTTGGCACGCAGGAACAGCTTGGCGCGATAACCTTCCGTCGCAACAATTTCGAGGGACGCGATCGGGTGCTGACCGGCCAGATCGCGGCCGCACACACGCAGCGCGACGCCTATGAGGCGAATACCTTTTCGCTCTCCGGCAGCCTGGAGCGACAGACCAACATCTTCTTCCAGAAAACCTGGACCTGGTCACTGGGCGCCGAACTGGTGGCGTCGGACGAACGCGACGTGATCGTGACCACCGGCGAGCCGCGGCGGCGCACCTTCTTCATCGCGGCAGCCCCGACGAGCCTCAGCTATGACGGCTCCGACGATCTGCTTAATCCCACCCGCGGCTTTCGACTGGGCGGGCGGCTGAGCCCGGAACTGTCGCTGCAAGGAGCGGCGTTCGGCTATACCCGCACGCAGATCGACGCGAGCGCCTATACGTCCGTAGGCGGCGTGGTGCTTGCCGGGCGCGTGCGGCTGGGAACGATCGCGGGCGCGCCCCGCGACGCGATCGCGCCTTCCCGCCGTTTTTATGCCGGCGGTGGTGCCTCGGTCCGCGGCTATGGCTATCAATCGATCGGGCCGCGCGATCCGAACAACGATCCGATCGGCGGCCGCAGCCTGGCCGAATTCGCCATCGAGGGCCGGATCAAGGCGTTCGGCGATTTCGGCATCGTACCGTTCTTCGATGCCGGCAACATCTATACCGCTGCGCTGCCCGACTTTTCCGGCCTGCGCTACGGCACCGGCATCGGTGTGCGTTACTACAGCAATTTCGGGCCGATCCGCGTCGACGTGGGCACCCCGCTGAACCCCCAACCCGGCGATTCGCGGATTGCGGTGTACGTGTCGCTTGGGCAGGCCTTCTGATGCGCTGGTGGCGCTGGCTGGCGGGTGCGATTGCCGTACTGGCCGGCGTGCTGATCGCCGCCGCGTGGATCGCCGACACTGATGTCGGTCATCGCTGGGTAGCCGATCGGATCAATGCCGCCCACCCGGCGAACGGCGTGCGCGTGACCATCGGGCGAATCGACGGATCGCTGTACGGGAAAGCCGTGCTGCGTGATGTGCGCGTCCATGATCCGGAAGGGCTGGTCTTCGCCGCCCCCCGCGCGGAGCTCGACTGGCGGCCGTTCGAATGGCTGTCCAACCGGCTTCACATCCGCTCCCTGCGCATCCCGGTGGCGATGCTGGCCAAAATCCCGCGGCCGCGGCCCACCGGTCGCCAGACCCCGATCCTGCCCGATTTCGACGTGGTCATCGGGCGGCTTTCGGTTGATCGGCTGACCGTCGCGCCGAAGGTTACCGGCGTGCTGCGCTATGGCCGACTGCAGGGTCGCGCCGACATTCGCGACGGCCATGCGGTCGTCGCCGTCGATGCCGTAATCGAGGGCAGCGATCAGCTGTCCTTGAAGATCGATGCCGCGCCCGACCGCAACCGCTTCGATATCGACGTGCGTGCCCGGGGCGCGGCGAGCGGCGTGCTAGCCCGGCTGTCGGGTGCGCGCCGGCCGCTGGCCATCGATATCGGGGGTGAGGGGCGCTGGACGGCATGGACGGGCCGCGCGCAGGCGAGCGTCGGCGATACGCCGATCGTGGACCTCGCGATCGGCAATCGCGCCGGTGACTATACGCTGACCGGCGTCGTCACCCCCGCCATCGTGACCAAGGGCAAGCTGCAGCGGCTGACGGCGCCGCGCGTGCTGGTGAGCGGTGCGGCGAACCTCGCCGACCGGCGGCTCGACGGGACGCTGTCGCTGCGCTCCGCGGCGATGGCGGTGGAGGCGTCGGGCGTTGCCGACCTGGCGGACAGTGCGTGGCGCAATCTGCGGGTTCGCGCGCGCCTGCTTCGTCCGTCGGCGCTGTTTCCCAACATGACCGGCCGCAACGTGGAATTGCGCGCCGTGTTGGACGGGCCGTTCGCCACCGCACGCTTCGATTATCGCATCACCGCGCCGCGCTTCGCCTTCGACAAGACGGGCTTCGTGGGCGCGCGGGTGGCGGGCAAGGGTAGGCTGTCGCGATCACCGGTGTTGCTGCCGGCGCGTTTCACGGCGGCGCGCGTCACCGGCGTCGGCGATGTAGCGGGGG
>JBELMF010000088.1:0-14085 GCA_042096015.1 Sphingomonas sp. | reverse complement strand
CCTCGTAGAGTTTGTCCCACAAGGGCGTCCACGAATTGCCGCCATCCTCGGTGCGCCATACGCCGCCGCCGGACGCGCCCTGGTAAAAGGTGTCCGGCTCCTGGATCACCCCGGCGACGGCGCTGACGCGGCCACCGCGGAACGGTCCGATCAGGCGGTATTGCATGCCCGCGAACGGCGTCTCGGCGGCCGGCTTCGCCTCCTGCGCCAACGCGACAGACGGTAGTGTCGAAAGCGGGGTGCCGGCCAGCAAGAGAGCGAGGAACGTACGTCGCGTCATGAACGGTTCTCCAATGGGTGAGAGAAGCATTGCGCCGGCCGACAGGCCCGATTTGCGGCGCATGCAGGACTGTGCAAGCTTCCCGGCGGGACCAGGAACTGGGGGAAGCGGGAGTGGCGACCAAGGATAAGCTGGATGCGTTCGACACCCGCATCTTGCAAATACTGACCAATAACGGGCGCGTGTCGTGGCGCGACCTTGCCGACGAGATCGGGCTGTCGCTGACCCCGACGTTGCGCCGGGTACGTCGGCTGGAGAGCGAGGGATACATCCTCGGCTACACCACCAGACTTAACGAACGCCGGCTCAGTGGCGCTATCGAAGCGATGATCTCGATCACGCTCGATCGGCAATCGGACGAGGCCCTCACGGTGTTTGAGAAGAGCATTCAGGACGTCGAAGAAGTCACAGACTGCTACCAAATGACGGGAGATTATGATTATCTGGTTCGTGTTGTCGTCAACGACCTTGAACACTACCAAGTCATGCTCGGGATATTGTCCCGCATCCCCATGTTGTCGCGGATCAATTCCAGTTTTGTGCTGAAAACCGTCCTGCGGCGCACCGTGAAAGTGGCATGACGGATCACCATGCCACGCAATTTCAGATCCACCAGGGTTTTCCCGTCCCGTCCCGATCACCCGCGCCCCCGCTCAGGAGAACGAAGCTAGGCGACAAACCGATAGATTGTCTCGCCAAATTTCTGCTGCTCAGCCGAGCAAATTAGGCGGATGCTTCTAATTTCCTGGCTTCGCTAAGCGGTTTTGCGCTGTGTAGAAATCAAACGTTACAGTTGACGCACTTCTGGACGATCGCGATGCTGGCATGCCAATGCGAGGGCGCGATGTCGGCACAAAGAACGTTACGTAAGGTTCACTACTGGCTTTCGCCGTTCCTGATCATCACCGTCTTCGTGATAGCGATCACCGGGTCTCTCCTGGCGCTGAAGAAGGACTTCGATTTCCTTCAGGCGCCCGTTAGGGAAGGCGCCGCCGCCGGCCTTCCCGAGCGTACATTCGGATCGATCGTACGTTCGGTGAACACGATCGCCGGCTACGAGCAGCTAACCTGGCGGGACATCGATCGCATCGACATTCGCCCCAAGGACGGCATCGCGAAGGTGATCCTTACATCCCGAACCGAGGTGCAGGTCGATCTCACGACGGGATCGGCCACCCACACCGGCTACAGGACATCCGACCTGCTGGAAACGATTCACGATTTCAGCTTCCTGGGCGGTTGGGCGAAGTACGTGTTCTCCTTCGGCTCGGGAATCGGCCTGGCCTTGATGGCAGGCACGGGCGTCTATCTCTTTGCGCTCCCTATGCTCGTACGCCGCCGCAAACGTATCGAGAAACAGCGCAGAGATCGGTAAGGCGGCTTTTTAGATCGTTTGCGCTATCGAAGTCTGCAGCGCATTCCATTTTGCCTCTTCTGACCAACTTACACTCGCGATTTTGGACTTGCGCGAAGGATCTAAGGTTGACCACAATCATGTCCGGTTTGCTGCTGTATCGTAACATAATGCTGCGCGCAGTCGGGCCGAGAACATCAAGCGGGGGTCACCACATGTATCGAAAGCTCTTACTGGCAAGTGCCGCTCTGGCCGCAGCTCAGGCGGCGCCGGCCGCAGCGAAGGACGTGGTCATTCACGCCGGCACTTTGATCGATGCGGTAAGCGCCGCGCCACGGCGGCAGGTCAGCATCATCATCAAGGACGACCGGATCGCCAGCGTGGCAAGCGGCTTCGTAGCCGGGCCAGCGGGTGCGGAAGTCATCGACCTGTCGAGCAGCACCGTTCTCCCAGGCTTTATCGACGTCCATGATCACGTGACCGGCGGCGGCGCCCGAAAGGATCGACTTCGCGGCACGGCGGCACAGCAAGGCATGCAGGCCGTCTGGAACGTTCGTGCCATCCTGAAAGGAGGATTCACGTCGGTGCGCGACGTGGGCGGCAACAGGGAGGTCCTGTCCGCGCTGCAGGGCGCGATCGATGACGGGCTGATCCCGGGGCCGCGCCTCACCATTTCCGGTCCGGCAATCAGCCCGACCGGGGGGCATTCCGATCCGTCCAACGGCATCGATCCGGCCTGGGATCGGCATGATCAGTGGAAAATGACGGTGATCGACGGGCCGGATGAGGCGATGCGCGCGGTGCGGGAACTGCGCAAGCGCGGCGCGCAGGTGATCAAAATCCATTCATCCGGCGGCGTGGCGAGCGTCGGCGACGATCCGAACCTGCAATTGCTGAACGATGCCGAACTCAACGCCATTGTCAGCACCGCCCATTCACTGGGCATGAAGGTGGCGAGCCACGCCCACGGTAAGCCGGGCATCGACGCCGCGGTGAAGGCCGGAGTCGATTCGATCGAGCATGGCACATATTCGGATGACGAGACCTATCGACTGATGAAGGAACGCGGCACATTCATGGTGCCGACGCTGTTCGCCGCAAAGGAAATCTACGACGTTGCCGTGACCACGCCGGACAAGCTGCCGCCGACGGTTGCCGGCAAGGCCGTCGCCGTCACGCCGACCATGACGCACAACGCGCTGGGTGCCTATCGCGCGGGGGTGAAGATGGCCCTGGGCACCGACCAGCTCGGCTGGCGCCCGCACGGGGAGAATGCCAAGGAATTCGAGTATCTCGTGGCAGCCGGCATCAAACCCATGGATGCCATTCTGATGGGGACGCGCAACGCTGCCGAGTTGCTCGGCAAGACCCAGGACGTCGGCACGATCCAGCAGGGCCGCTATGCCGACATCGTCGCCGTGGATGGCGATCCGGTTCAGGACATCAAGGTGCTGCAATCGGTGCGCTTCGTGATGAAGGGTGGAAAAGTCTTCAAGACGGACGGCGAAATGCTGGCGGAGAAGTAATCGGGAACGGGAAGCGGCGGTCCGCCTGCCGCTTCCCTCCACGTCGTCTGGCCGCTAAGCGGCGGGTTTGGGAGAGGCAATCACCTGCACGGAGATGCCAATGGCGGACAATGCCCCCGCCCCTTCTGATCCCCAAGCCGCCAGCCCGCATAGCCGCTTCGAAGATGCATATGCACTTGGCGTCGGCTGTATCCTGATCGCGGTCGGCCTTGCCATGCTGCGCGGCGCCAAACTGGTGACGGGCGGCACCGCCGGCCTTGCCCTGCTGATGTCGCGCTTCGTGCCGGTCACGCCAGGTGTGCTGTTTGCGCTGCTCAACCTGCCTTTCTTCCTGCTCGCCGCGCGCGTGATGGGCGGGTGGTTCACGCTCAAGACCATCATCGTCAGCATCGGGATCGCGGCCATGTCGCTGATCATCGACGCGACCACCCGGATCGCCAGCGGCAACCCGGCGGTTGCGGCGATCGCCGGCGGAACCCTGCTCGGCATGGGCACGCTGGCACTTGCCCGGCATGGCGCGGGGGTCGGCGGCGTCGGCGTCGTAACGTTGTGGCTGCAGTCCGCGCGGGGCTGGAACGCCGGGCGCACGCAGATCGCGATCGACGCCATCGTGCTGGCCGCCGCGAGCGTCTTTCTGCAGCCGCATCGGCTGTTCTGGTCGGCGATCAGTGCTGCCATGATGGCGTCTGTCGTATACCTCTGGCATCGGCCAGGGCGCTACACCGGCACGTCCATCAGTCGCTGGCGATGGAAAGCGTGATCAACACGGCGGCGAACCTTTCACGGTTCGCGCCGTTCCCTTCAGGGAAGGGAGCCGGTTGTGAACGTTTTGAGCATATTGCTACGTCGGTTGCAGGAGATGGCAGCCGAGTTCATTCGCCTGCTTCCGCAGCTGTCCATCGCCGCGACCGTTCTTGCGGCGACGTTCATCCTCGCCAAGTTCGCCCGCCGCTTTGCCGAGCGGCTGCTTTCGCGGACCGAATTGCGCGGCACGTTGGTCAACCTGGTCGAGACGCTGATTGGCGTGCTGATCTGGGTGATCGGGCTACTGGTGACGATGTCGATCGTGCTGCCAGGGGTTACGCCTGCCAACATCCTTGCCGTCCTGGGCCTAGGATCGGTGGCGATCGGTTTCGCCTTCAAGGACATATTCGAGAATTTCCTTGCCGGTGTGCTGATCATGCTGCGCAAGCAGATGCGGATCGGCGATGTCATCGAATGCGAGGCGGTGGAAGGCCGGGTCGAGATGATTTCGCTGCGCGATACGCATCTGCGGCACCTGTCCGGCGAGATGGTGATCGTGCCCAACGCCTATCTGTTCAAGAACCCGGTGACGGTGGTCACGCAAAAGCCAAGCAGACGCCATGTCGTGGAAGTCGGGGTCGCCTATGACGTCGATCTGGACGCCGCGCGGCAGATCATCATGGATGCGGTGAAATCCTGCGCAATGGTGGATTCGGCGCAGAAGGTGGAAGTGTTCGCCAAGGAGTTCGCCGACAGTGCCATCACCTTTCTGGTACGCTGGTGGGCGGGATCAAAGCCGGTCGATGCGCATGCGAGCCGCGATGAGGTGATTCGGGCGGTGAAGCGCGCGCTCGACGATGCCGGAATGGAAATTCCGTTCCCTTATCGAACGTTGACCTTCAAGGAGCCATTACGGCTTGGGCGGGACGCTGACGGCGGCTGACCCACGTTCTCGTATCACCCGTAAAGCCAGGACAACACCATCGCCGCCGTTCCAACCACCAGCACGACAAGCGGGGCCCCCATGCGGGCATAATCGGTGAACTGATACCCACCCGGCCCCATGACCAGCAGGTTATTCTGGTGTCCGATCGGGGTGAGAAAATCCGACGACGCACCGATCAGCACGGCCAGCAGCGCCGCATCAGGATGCACGCCGAGAAGACGGGCGAGATCGATCGCCAGCGGACCCATGATAATGGCCGTCGCGACGTTGTTCAGAAAGACCGACAGGAGCAGCGTCAGTCCGCACAAAGCGGCAAGCACGATCGGCAGCGACTGGCCGGCGAGCCCCTGCCCCAGCCATGCCGCCGCCTGTGCCGCCGCTCCGCTCGTCTCAAAGCTGCGGCCGACCGGCAGCATGGCGGCAAGCAGGATGATCACCGTCCAGTCAATCGACGCGTAAACCTCTTCTGCCGGGAGCAGTCGCAGGATGGCGACGGCAGCTGCCGCCGCAAAGAAGCCGATCGCCGGCGACACGCCGCCAAACACGATGGCCGCGATCGCGGCGGCGAAGATCGCCAGCGTCAGGGGGGCGCGACGCGAGGCCAGCGGGATCGTATCGAGGCGATCGATTTCAAGCAGCCGCGCCCTTCTTGCGAAACTGGCGACCGCTTCGGCAGGCCCGCGCACGAACAACTGATCCCCGACGGCGATCCGGGCTGCCGATAGCGGTTGCCGGGCACGCCCCGCCGAAGCGCCCGCTGCGACGACCGACACCGTTCCCTCGCTCCTGATCCGCACGGCATCATAGCTGAGACCGATCAGAAAAGAGCCGTGCGCCACGACGGTCTGCGCGGTTACCACACCAGGCACATGCAGCGCGCCGAACGCACTCGTCAGCCCGGTACGTTCGGCAACCGTCCACTGGTTCGGCCGAGCCAGCAGCAGCAGCTGATCATCCGGCTGAAGGGCGTCGGGCCGCGGCGCCACCACATGACCATCGCGCATCACCGCCAGCAGACGCGCCCCGGTGGCGCGCAGGCGCGGGATCAGATCGGCTGTCGCCCGGGCTGCGGGAACGGCAAGCTCGAACACACGCCAGGGCGCTCGCCGTTCACGCTGTGCCGCGCGCCGGATCGGCAACAGACGCCAGCCGAGCTGGCCGAGATAGGCAAGCCCCACAATCATCACGGCAGCGCCCACTGTGGTCATCGAGAAGAAACCGAACGGCCGCCCCAGGCGATCTTCCCTTACGGATGAAAGAATAAGGTTCGCAGGCGTCCCGATCAGCGTGGTCATGCCACCAAGGATCGTGGCAAACGCCAGCGGCATGAGCGTCGCCGCAGGCGGACGACGACTGGCACGCGCGATCTCCGCCGCAATCGGCATGGTGATGACGAGGGCCGCGATATTGTTCATGAACGCGGACAGCACGGCTGCGACGATCAGCAGCATGGCTAGGCGCAGCTGGAATGGTGCCGTGGCAGGGATCGAGACCCGCGCCACCGTTGCGGCGAGACCGGACAGCTCCACCGCTCGCCCCACCACAAGGACCGAGGCAACGGCAACCACCGCCGGATCGGCAAAGCCGACAAAGGCCTCTTCCGGGCTCACCAGCCCTGTCAGAACGCATGCGAGCAGCGCCAGTACGGCCACCAGATCATGGCGCACCCGCTCTGACACAAACATCGCCAGCGCGGCCAGCAGGATCGCCGCGGAAATTGCTGCGGGGTTCATGATCACCCGCGATCGACCAAGCGCCGGACAGCCTGGTGGCGCGACACCCGCCTGGTGTCGGAAGAGAGGTCAGCCAAGCGTCGCGTCCATGTATCTCGAACTGCTCATGGCAGTCATCGTTGCACGGCAGCGCTCTGTGGCCAATCCATCCAACGAAGCAAATGAGCGCGGAAAACGTCAGCGGGGCAACGGCTGTGGGATGAACGCCGTGTCCGCGCGTGATCAGAAACTGCGCGGCATGCCCAGCACATGCTCGCCGACGAAGCTCAGGATCAGGTTCGAGCTGATCGGCGCCACCTGATACAGCCGCGTCTCGCGGAACTTGCGCTCCACATCATAATCCGCCGCGAACCCGAACCCGCCATGCGTCTGCAAACACGCATTCGCCGCCTTCCATGACGATTCCGCCGCCAGATGCTTGGCCATGTTCGCCTCCGCCCCGCAGGCCAAGTGCGCGTCGAACAGCCGGCACGCCTCGTAGCGCATCAGGTCCGCCGCGCGCACCTCCATATAGGCCTGGGCAATCGGGAACTGGACGCCCTGGTTCTTGGCGATCGGACGGTCGAAGACGATCCGCTCCGAGCCGTATTGCACCGCGCGCTCGACGAACCAATAGCCGTCGCCGATACATTCGGCCGCGATCAGCGCCCGCTCGGCGTTGAGGCCGTCGAGGATGTAGCGGAAGCCCTTCCCTTCCTCGCCGATCAGGCTGTCGGCGGGCAGCTCCAGATCGTCGAAGAACACCTCGTTGGTCTCGTGATTGACCATGTTGCGGATCGGGCGGATCTCCATCCCCTTGCCGATCGCCGCCTGGAGATCGACCAGGAAGATCGACAGGCCGTCGGCTTTCTTCTTCACCTCGTCGAGCGGCGTGGTGCGGGCGAGCAGGATCATCAGGTCGGAATGCTGGATACGGCTGATCCAAACCTTCTGGCCGTTGACGACGTATTTGTCGCCGCGCCGCTCGGCGCGCGTCTTGAGCTCGGTGGTGTTGGTGCCGGTGGTCGGCTCGGTCACCGCCATCGACTGGAGGCGGAGCACGCCGCTGGCGATCTCGGGAAGGAAGCGCTGCTTCTGCGCGTCCGATCCGTGCCGCAGCAGCGTGTTCATATTGTACATCTGCCCGTGGCAGGCGCCTGAATTGCCGCCGGCGCGGTTGATCTCCTCCATGATGATCGACGCTTCGGTGAGGCCGAGGCCGGCGCCGCCGTAGCTTTCGGGGATCAGCGCCGCCATCCAGCCGGCCTTGGTCAGCGCCTCGACGAACGCCTCGGGATAGGCGCGCTCGTCGTCCACCTCGCGGAAATAGCTGTCGCCGAATTCGCGGACGAGCGCGCGGACGGCGTCGCGAATCTCGGGGAAGTCGGTGCGGGCGGTGGGGATCATGCGCGGGCCTTTCTGAGCGGCGGGGCGTGTTTCTGGTCAAGCGCGGCGATCTCCGACGCCAGTTCCTGAAGCGCGGCGGCGAGTTCGGCGAACTCGGCTTCGGTGCGGGAGCCGGCAAAGATAGACGCCGAGACGCAGAGCGTGTCGTCTGGCAGGCAGGCGGCGACCGAGGTGATGCCGGCGTAGCTCAGCCCATCGTCGACGCCGAACCCTCGCGTGACCGCCTGGGCGACTGCGGCGGCGTAATCGTCGAAGCTCACCGGCCGCTGCCAGCGGACTGCGGCGAAACGGCGTGCTAGTTCGTCGCGGCCGACACGCTGCGCGGCGGCGAGTGCGCGGCCGACTGCGCCGCTGCCGATCGGCTGGCGCTGGCCTTCCTCCATGTGGATCCGGGTGGCGGCGACGCTCTGGCCGAGCGCGACGAGTTGCAGGCGATCACGCCCGGCGACTCGCCACAGGCCGATCGGCGCGTGCCACGCGCGCGCGGCGCGCTCCAGCAGCGGGCGGGCGCGGGCGACGAGGCGGGTAGAGCGGTCGAGATCGCTGGCGGCGATCTCGGACCAGGGCGGCGAGAGGGCGTAGCGCTTGCCCTCGCCGACCGAGAGCACCCCCTCCCCCACCAATGTCCGCAGCAGGCCAAGGCAGCTCGATGGGCTGATCCCGCAGGTCTGCGCGACTTCCGACAGCGTCAGCGCGCGCCCGTCGCCCAGCGCGCGCATGATCGCGAAGGCCTGGACGACGGAGGGCACGGGTGAACTCATGACGTCGTCATAAACTTCATTGGACTGAAACGGCAATGCACCATCTTGAAATGAGCGGCGCACCGCCGTAACCCGCTCGGCAACAAGATTGAGGAGGTGGAGCGTGGGCATTCTCGACGGAAAGGTCGTGGCCGTCACCGGCGCCGGGCGCGGGATCGGGCGCGAGATCGCGCTGCTGTGCGCCAAGGAAGGCGCCGCGGTGGTGATCAACGATCCGGGCGTTGGCGAGGGCGGCGAAGGCGGCGAGGCTGGTCCAGCCGAACAGACCGCGAGCGACATCGCCGCCGCCGGTGGGGAGGCGATCGCCAATCTCGCCAGCGTCGCCGATCCGGTCGGTGCGGTGTCGATCGTCGAGGATGCGGTGAAGCGCTTCGGCCGCATCGACGCGGTGGTGAACAACGCCGGCATCCTGCGCGACACGATCTGGCACAAGATGAGCCACGAGGACTGGCGCGCGGTGATCGACGTTCACCTCAACGGCGCCTTCAACGTCTCCAAGGCGGCCACGCCCTATTTCCGCGAGCAGCAGTCGGGCAGCTTCGTCCACTTCACCTCCACCTCCGGGCTGATCGGCAACGTCGGCCAGGCGAATTATTCCGCGGCGAAGCTCGGCATCGTCGGCCTGTCGCAATCGATCGCGCTCGACATGGCGCGCGTCGGCGTCCGCTCGAACTGCATCGCGCCGTTCGCGTGGAGCCGCATGACCGCCTCGATCCCGACTGACACGCCGGCGGCGATGGAGCGCGTGACCCGGATGCAGTCGATGGGCGCGGAGAAGATCGCGCCGCTCGTCGCTTTCCTCGCCTCGGACGCCTCGAAGGACGTCAGCAACCAAATTTTCGCGGTGCGCCGCAACGAGATCGTGCTGTTCTCCAAGCCGCGCCCGGTGCGGTCGATGACCAAGGTCGAGGGCTGGACGGCGCAGGCGATCGCCGACGAGCTCGTCCCCTCCTTCCGGCCCAGCTTCGCGCGGGCCGACGAAGTGTCGGCACACGTCTTCCCCTACGATCCGATCTGAGGACCAGCCACATGTCCACGCTCAACCCCGGCATGGATGCCGAAACGTTCGACCAGTTCATCGACCAGCTGCGCCGCTACGTGCGCGACCGGCTGATTCCGGCCGAAAAGGAAATCCTCGAAACCGACCGCATCCCCGCCGACATCCTCGGCGAGATGCGCGACATGGGGCTGTTCGGGCTGACCATCGCCGAAGAGTACGGCGGCGCGGGGATGAACACCTATCAGTACACGCAGACGATTCGCGAGCTGGCCTATGCCATGCCGTGCTTCCGCTCGATCATCTCGATCACCGTCGGCATGGTCAATTCGGCGCTGCGCAACGGCGGCACCGAGGAGCAGAAGGCCGAATGGTTGCCGCAGATGGCGGCCGGCATGGTCGTCGCCTTCGGGCTGACCGAGCCGGGCTCGGGCAGCGATTCCGCGGGCATGCAGACCATGGCGGTGAAGTCGGGCAACGGTTGGGTGCTGAACGGCACCAAGCGCTACATCACCAATGCGCCCGACGCGAAGATGGCGGTGATCATGGCGCGCACCTCCAAGGAGGCACTTCCAAAGAACGCGCACGTCTCCGCCTTTATCGTGCCCATGGACACGCCCGGCGTCAGCGTCGGCAAGTCCGACAAGAAGATGGGCCAGGCCGGCACCCACATCGCCGACATCATCATGGAAGACGTCCATGTCCCCGCCAATGCCCTGCTCGGGCTGGAGGAAGGCAAGGGCTTCGTCACCGCGATGAAGAGCCTCGACAACGGGCGGCTGTCGGTGGCCGCGGCGTCGATGGGCTATGCCCGGCGTGCGGTGGATTCCGCGCTTCGCTACGCCACCGAGCGCAAGGCGTTCGGCGAGCCGATCGCGAATTTCCAGCTGATCCAGCAGATGCTCGCCGACAGCGAGATCGAGCTTTATGCCTCGGAAACGATGCTGGCCGATTGTGCCAGACGCGCCGATGCCGGTGAGGCGGTGCTGCGCAAGGCGGCGGCGACCAAGGTGTTCGCTTCCGAAGCATGCGGCCGGATTGTCGATCGTGTGGTCCAGATCTACGGCGGCGCCGGCTATCTCGCCGAGTACGATGCCGAGCGCTTCTTCCGCGATGCGCGCATCTATCGGATCTACGAAGGTACGACGCAAATCCTTCAGTTGCAGATAGCCAAGCACATGCTGCGCGAGTTCAACGCCGGAGTGAACTGAGATGTACGACCTCCTACCCGGTCTGACCGTGATCGAGGCGTCGTCGTTCGTCGCCTCGCCTACTGCGGGCTTGTATCTCGCGCAGATGGGGGCGGAGGTGATCCGCGTCGACCAGATCGGCGGCGGTCCTGATTTCCGCCGCTGGCCGGTGACCGAAAAGGGGGACTCGCTCTATTGGGAGAACCTTAATCGGGCGAAGAAGAGCGTGGCGCTCGATCTCGCCCGGTCCGAGGGGCGCGAACTGCTCCAGGCGCTGGTGCGCGCGACGGGGCAATTCGTCACCAACTTCCCGGTGAAGGGCTTCCTCGCGCATGACACGCTGGCGGAGGGCCGCCCCGATCTCATCACCGTGCGCGTAATGGGCTGGGCAGACGGCAGTCCCGCGCTCGACTATACCGTCAACAATGCGGTCGGCTATCCGATGCTGACCGGTGCCGGCCCCGAACCGGTCAACCACGTCCTCCCCGCCTGGGATCTTCTCACCGGCGCCTATGCCGCCTTCGCGCTCATGGCCGCGCTGCGCCGCCGCGATGCCACTGGCCAGGGCGGCGAAGTGCGCATTCCGCTGTCGGACGTGGCCATCGGGACGGTGGCGAACCTTGGCGGGATCGCGGAGGTGCTCGACACCGGCACCGACCGCCCGCGCCTCGGCAACACCGTCTTCGGCCTGTTCGGGCGTGATTTCGTGACGCGCGACGGCAAGCGCACGATGATCGTCGTCGTCACCCACCGCCAATGGGCCAACCTGATCGCCGTGCTGAACCTGGGCGACGCAATCGCCCGCGTTGAGGCGGAGCGCGGCGTCAGTTTCGCCGCCGACGACGGCTTGCGCTTCAATCATCGCGACGCATTGTTCCAGCTGTTCGACGCGGCGATCGGCGCGCGCGACCACGCCGATCTGGCGGCCGCCTTCGACAAGGGTGGGATCGTCCACTCCGCCTACGGCACGATGGCCAATGCGGTGCGTGACCCGCGGCTGGTGACCGACAACCCTATCTTCGGCACCGCCGACGACCCTAGCGGCACTCGGTATCCGGCCAGCGGCGCCTTCGCGACCCTGCCTGGCGACCAGCGCGGCCCCCCCCTGCCCGCCCCCCGCAACGGCCAGCACAGCGAGGAGATTCTGGCGGAACGGTTGGGACTTTCGTCGGGTGAAATCGGGCGACTGTTCGACGCGGGCGTTGCACGGTCCTCCGATAACTGAAGCCGGTTGCGTCCCCTAGCGAATGGGTCAATGATGATGGCCTAATCCACAAAAGAGTTGTTCGTGACCAAACACTTCTTTCTCGCGCTAGCCGCCACATCCGTCCTCACCTCCCCTCTCGCCGCTCAGGACAAGCCGGAAGCCAAACCGGCGCCCGTACGCACGCATGCAGAGGTAATGAAAGCCGAAGCAGAGGCAGCCTGGGCCAAGGCGCCGGTCGAGGAAACCGAAACGCGTCACCGCGACAGCGTCGTCATCGACGGAAAGCGCTATAGCTATGTCGCGTCGGCCGGCACGCTCACGACCCGCGACAGCGAGGGCAAACCGACCGCGTCGATGTTCTACACCGCCTATACACTCGACGGCACGAAGCCGGGGACGAAGCGGCCGATCACGTTCCTCTACAATGGCGGCCCCGGCTCACCATCCTTCTGGCTGCGGATGGGCTCCTTCGCACCGATCCGCATCCGCACCACCAGCCCCGAGTTCGTTCGCCCGGCGCCCTATGACGTAGGGCCCAATCCGGACTCGCTGCTGGACAAGACCGATCTCGTTTTCCTCGACGCCATCGGCTCGGGCTATTCGCGCCCGCTCGGCGATATGAAGCCCGAGCAATTCTATGGCGTGGATGAGGATGTGGACGTCTTCGCCAAGGCGATCATTCGGTATGTCACGAAATTCGGCCGGTGGATGAGCCCGAAGTTCATCCTGGGCGAAAGCTATGGCACGTTGCGGTCCGGGGCGCTGGCCTATCAGCTGCAAGACCGGGGGATGGCCCTGAACGGGGTGGTGCTGCTCAGCTCGATCATGAACTACGGCTATCGGCAGCCCGGTCTTGATCAGGTCTATCTAAACTATCTGCCGAGCTATGCGGCGACCGCCTGGTATCACAATCGCCTGCCAAACCGCCCTGCCGACGTCGCAACGGTGGTTGCTGAGGCGCGCGCCTTTGCGACGGGGCCCTATATGGCTGCGCTCGCGAAAGGGCAGCTGATCTCTCCACAAGAGCGCGATCAGGTCGCCGAACAGATGAGCCGCCTGATCGGCGTGAGCCCAGAGTTCATCAAGCGGAACAATCTGCGGATCGAACTTTCCCGCTTCCGCAAGGAACTGCTCCGCGATTCTGCGCGGACGGTGGGCCGCTTCGACTCCAGGTATCTGGGGATCGACAGCGATGCGGCCGGCGAGCGCCCGGAGACGGATGCGTCATCCGATGCGATATCGGGAGCATATATCGCTTCGTTCCAGGACTATCTGCACTCGACGTTGGGATATGACACCGATCTTCCGTACCGGCTTTCGGCGCGCGACGGCGCGGGCTGGAAGTGGAACTGGGCGCACAAGGCGCCGGGCGGCGGCTACGGGAGCCAGAACAATCCCAACACCGCCGTCGATCTGGCCGCCGCGATGCGGACCAATCCGTATCTGAAAGTGCTGTCGATGAACGGCTATTACGACATGGCCACCCCGTTCTTCGGAACGGAAAACGATCTTGGCCACATGATGCTGGAGCCAGCGCAGCAGCCGAACCTCAGCTTCACTTATTATCCGGCCGGTCACATGACCTATCTCAATCCGGACGCACTGCATCAGATGAAGGAGGACCTGTCGCGGTGGTATGACGATGCGGTGAGCGACGCGCGTTCCGCAACGCCGCCGGTGCCGCCTGTTAGCAGTGCGCCGGAGGGAGACCCTGTTAGCTGAATGACGGGCTGATCATCACGGCAGCCGCATCGATCTGACCACCCTATCCTGCTGCACCCTGACAGAAGTGACAGGGTGCAGCAGCGCCCATCAGCGCACCCTTGCTTGAACGATCGGAAAATTACGGGTTAGTGAGGCTCAAGAAGAGCGGCATGCTTCGGACGGAGCATCGATCCGGCGATTGGGAGAGGCGGGAATGTTGCAGGGGATCAGGGTGGTGGAGCTTGCCACCTATGTGG
>JBELMF010000087.1:0-14119 GCA_042096015.1 Sphingomonas sp. | reverse complement strand
GGAACGGCGACGAGCTGACGCTGTGGACCTCCAACCAGATGATCGCCTGGAGCAAGGGCGATGTCGCCAGGACGCTGAACATCCCCGAGGACAAGGTCCGGCTTATCTCGCCGTACATCGGCGGCGGGTTCGGCGGAAAGCTGTTCGTCCGCGCCGATGCGCTGATGGCCGCGCTCGGGGCGAAGGCGGCGAAGCGCCCGGTCAAGATCGCGCTACCCCGTCCCTTCATCGCCAACAACACCACGCACCGCCCCGCCACCCACCAGCGCATCCGCCTGGGCGCGATGAAGGACGGCACGATCACAGCCATCGCGCACGAAAGCGGCTCGGGCGATCTGCCCAACGGCGGCCCGGAGACGGCGGTGCAGCAGACCAAATTGCTCTACGTCGGCGCGAACCGCATGACAGCGATGCGCCTCGCCGTGCTCGATCTGCCCGAGGGCAATGCCATGCGCGCGCCGGGCGAGGCCCCGGGCATGATGGCGCTCGAGATCGCGATGGATGAAATGGCGGAAAAGCTGGGCATGGACCCGGTCGCCTTCCGCATCAAGAACGACACCCAGGTCGATCCCGAAAATCCCGAGCGCAAGTTCTCCGAACGCCAGCTCGTCCGCTGCCTGCGCGAAGGCGCCGACAAATTCGGCTGGAACCGCCGCAATGCCAGGCCCGCGCAGGTCCGCGACGGCCAGTGGCTGGTCGGCATGGGCGTGGCATCGGCCTTCCGCAACCACATCAACACCACCTCGGGCGCCCGCGTGCGCCTTTCGCGCGACGGCACCGTCACGGTCGAAACCGACATGACCGACATCGGCACCGGCACCTACACCATCATCGCCCAGACCGCGGGCGAGATGATGGGCGTGCCTGCCGAAGCGGTGGTGGTGAAGCTCGGCGATTCCTCCTTCCCCGCTTCCGCCGGCTCGGGTGGTCAGTGGGGCGCGGCCAACTCGACCGCCGGTGTCTATGCCGCTTGCGCCAGGCTGCGCGAACAGGTGGCGCAGAAGCTCGGCTACAACTCCGCCGACGCGGTGTTCGAGGCCGGTCAGGTCAAGAGCGGCAATCGCTCCGCCGCGCTGCGCGATGCCGCCGCCTCGGGTGAGCTGGTCGCAGAAGACAAGATCGAGTTCGGCGATCTGGAGAAATCGTACCAGCTCTCCACCTTCGGCGCGCACTTCGTCGAGGTCGGCGTCGACGCCTATACCGGCGTCACCCGCATCCGCCGCATGCTTGCGGTCTGCGCCGCCGGCCGCATTCTCAACCCCAAGGCGGCGCGCAGCCAGGTGATCGGCGCGATGACGATGGGCGCCGGCGCCGCGCTGATGGAGGAGCTGGCGGTCGACCAGCGCTTCGGCTTCTTCGTCAACCACGATCTCGCCAGCTACGAAGTCCCGGTCCACGCCGACATCCCGCACCAGGAGGTCGTGTTCCTCGACGAGGCGGACGAATATGCCAACCCGATGAAGGCCAAGGGCGTCGGCGAGCTCGGCATCTGCGGCGTCGGCGCGGCAGTGGCGAACGCGATCTACAACGCCACCGGCGTGCGTGTACGCGACTATCCGATCACGCTGGACAAGTATCTGGAGAAGCTGCCGGAAGTGGCCTGAACCCCTCCCCGGCGCGGGGAGCGGGACCAGCCGCAGGCTGGTGGAGGGGCGTTTCCGCGAACGATGCGCCTCGTGGCAACGCCCCTCCACCACCGCCTGCGGCGGCGGTCCCCCTCCCCGTTCCGGGGATGATGGTCACTCTTTTAAGCGATCCCGCACACTCACAAGCATCTCCCCCAGCACCACCCGCTGCTCCGCCGACAACCCGCCAAGCATCTCCGCCCCCAGCGCCGCCCGCCGCGCCTGAAGCTCCGCAAACAACGCTGCCCCCGCTTCGGTCAGCCGCAACGACCGGCTCCGCCAGTCCCCCGCCGCCGCTTCACGCGCTACCAGCCCCAGCGCCTCCAGCTCCTTCACCGTGCGCGCCACCTGCGCCTTGTCGCGCTGCACCGCCGCCGCCAGCTGCTGCTGCGACCACCCCGGCTTGCGCCCGATCAGCGCCAGCAACTTGCCCTGAAACGGCACCAGCGCCGGCGCCAAACCTTCGCCCATCGCCGCGAGCCGCAGCTGCGCGCGCGCGGAAATCTCCCCCAGCAGCTTGATCACGGCGAGCGTATCGTCGGCCATTCTTCCCCCAATCGGTTGACAAGATCAACCGACAGGTTCAGTTGATACGTGTCAACCGTACACGAGATCGCCATGGCCCACCATTACCGTGTCACTGTCGAGCCGCTCGACGACACCAACACCGCCGCTCCCTTGGTGTTCGACACCAGCAACCACGATGAACTCTTCTCCATCGTGGAGCGCATCCGCGCCAAGGCGATTATCCCCGCGGACGAGGCGGCCAGCTTTGCGATCGGCCTGAAGCTGTTCACCGAAACGATGCTCCGCCATCGCAAGCACCCGCTGTTCGCGGAACTCCAGCCGCACATCGGCACCTTCATGAAGACGCTGAAGGCACTTCCCTGACTATCCTCCCCGGAACGGGGAGGGGGACCGCCGCCGAAGGCGGGGGTGGAGGGGGTTTTCCACGCAGCGCTCCGTCTGTGGAACTCCCCCTCCACCAGCCTGCGGCTGGTCCCCCTCCCCGTTCCGGGGAGGATATTTCTACCCCAACGCCCGCTGCACCGCCGGCAACATCCGCCGCACGATGATCTCCACCCCGCGCGCATTGGGATGCCGTCCGTCGTCCTGGAACAGCGCGGGGTTTCCCGCCACACCGTCCAGGAAGAACGGGTAGAACGCCACCCGGTGCCGCCGGGCCAGCCGCGGATACAGCCCCTCGAACGCGCCCCGGTAATCCGCCCCTAGGTTCGGCGCCGCCCGCATTCCCACGAACAGCACCGAGATCTTCCGCCGCTTCAGCTCCGCCAGGATCAGATCGAGGTTCTTCTCCGTCGCGCCCGGCGGGAGACCGCGCAGCATGTCGTTGGCGCCCAGTTCGACGATCACCAGATCCGGCTTGCGCCCAAGCCCGCGCAGGCCCCATGCCAGCCGCGCCCGTCCCTGGGCCGACGTATCGCCCGCGATCCCGCCGTTCTTCACCGTCGCCGCCACGCCGCTGCGGCGCAGCGCCGCCTGCAACCGCACCGTGAAGCCCTGCGCGGGCGGCAGGCCATAGCCCGCGGTCAGGCTGTCGCCGAGCGCCCAGATCAACGGTCCTTTCGCCTGCGCCCGCGCCGGCCCGGCGACCACGAACAGCAGCAGGAGCAAATGGACAGCGACCCCGATCGCCCTGTACTTGCGCCAGTGTGACAGCATCCGCTTCTCCATCGCCCGCTACCGACCCGTTCGGGGCCGATAGCATCGTCATCCACGCACGCAATCTGACGCTGGCGCTTGGCAAGCCCCCCGCTCGCACTGAAATCCTGCGCGGCATCGACCTGACGGTGCGCCAGGGGGAGAGCGTGGCGCTGCTCGGCCCGTCCGGCTCGGGCAAGTCGTCGCTGATGGCGCTGCTGTCCGGCATGGAGCGCCCCACCGGCGGCACCGTCCAGGTCGCCGGGCTCGACTTTGACCGCCTCAACGAGGATCAGCTCGCCGTCGCGCGTCGTGGCCGCATCGGCATCATCCTCCAGGCGTTCCACCTCCTGCCCACCATGACCGCGCTGGAGAACGTCGCCGTCCCGCTCGAACTCGCCGGCGAGACCGATGCCTTCGCCCGCGCGGAAACCGAGCTTGCCGCGGTCGGCCTCGCTCACCGCCTCACCCATTATCCCGCGCAGCTTTCGGGCGGCGAGCAGCAGCGCGTCGCGATCGCCCGCGCGCTCGCCCCGCGCCCCGCGCTCCTCTTCGCCGACGAGCCGACCGGCAATCTCGACGGCACCACCGGCACCGCGATCATGGACCTGCTCTTCGCCCGCCATGCAGAGGCCGGCGCGACGTTGTTCGTCATCACCCACGATCCCGCGCTGGCCGAGCGCTGCGGCCGTGTGATCGCGCTAGCCGACGGCCATATCGTCCGCGACAGCGCGCCGGAGTGACGGGCCGCATGAGCAACGCCCTCCGGCTCGCGATCCGCGATCTGCGGGCCGGCGGGCACGGCCTGTGGCTGCTGCTCGTCTGCCTGTTCCTCGGCACCGCCGCGCTCGCCGGGATCGGCAGCCTGTCGGCCTCGATCACCGGCGCATTGGACGATCAGAGCCGCCAATTGCTCGGCGGCGATCTCGAACTGCGCGTCTCGCAACGCCGCGCCACGGTGGAGGAGAATGCCGCCTTCGCCGCCTACGGCCGCGCCTCGGAGGTAGTCGCCGTCAACACCATGGCGCAGCCGCTCGCCGCCGGCACGCCCGCGCTCGTCAACCTGCGCGCGGTGGACGATGCCTGGCCGCTAATCGGCCGCTTCACGTTGCAGCCCGGCGCGATCAAGCCGCGTCCTCATGGCAACGAAGTCGCCATCGCCCCCGCGCTCGCCGAGCGGCTGAACCTGAAGGTCGGCGACCCCATCCGTATCGGTGCGGCGCATATGCGCATCATCGGCCTGATCGCCGCCGAACCCGACACCCTGGGCTTCAGCTTCGGCCCTACCGCGCTGGTCGACATGGCCGGGCTCGACGCCACGCAGGTGATTCAGCCCGGCAGCCTGTACCAGGCCCGCACCCGCATCCTGCTGCGCCCCGGCCTAAGCCCCGCCACCGTCGGCGACGCCATCACCCGCCGCTATCCCAGCGCCGGATGGACCGCGCGCACGCCCGCCGAAGCCGCCGGCAACACAAAGCGCAGCATCGACCAGCTCGGCCAGTTCCTGCTCCTCGTCGGCCTCGCCGCGCTGGCGATCGCCGGCATCGGCATCGGCAGCGGGGTCAGCGCCTATCTCGACCGCAAGAGCCGCATGATCGCGACGCTCAAGGTCCTGGGCGCGCACTCGCGCACCATCGCCGCGCTGTTCCTCATCCAAATTGGCCTCGTGGCGGCCGTGGCGGTCACCGCCGGTCTCGCGCTCGGCGCCGCCGTCCCTTGGCTCGTCGGATCGCTCGCCGGCAATGCCCTGCCCGTGCCGCCGCGCCTCGCGCTCTATCCCGGCCCACTCGCGACCGCCGCCGGCCTGAGCCTGCTCGTCGCCCTGCTCTTCTCGCTGCCCGCCCTTGCCCGCGCCCGCTCGGTTCCGGCCGCCAGCCTGCTCCGCGACGCGCTCGCGAATGCGCGCCGCCCCACCTACGCCGTGCTTGCCGGCATGGCCGCAGTCCTCGGCGTCCTCGTCGCGCTTGCGGTGCTCACCGCCAGCGACCGCACCATCGCGCTCGGGTTCATGGGCGCCACCTTCGTGCTCGTCCTGCTGCTGTGGCTGCTCGGCCTCGCCTTGCGCCGCCTGCTGGCCGCTCTGCCCCGCCCGCGCCGCCCGCTGCTGCGCCTCGCGCTCGCCAATCTCCACCGTCCCGGCGCCGCCACCGATCGGCTGGTGGTCGCGCTCGGCCTCGGCTTTTCGCTGTTCGTTGCACTGGCGGTGATCGACACCAGCCTGTCGAGCGAACTCACCAACGCCGCCCCGGCCAAGGCGCCGCGCTTCTTCGCCATCGACGTACAGCCCGAAGACGAAGACACGTTCCGCGCCGCCATCCGCCGCGCTGCGCCAAGCGCCGCGATCGAGGCCGTCCCCTCGCTGCGCGGCTCGATCGTCGCGCTGAAGGGCCAGCGCGTCGCCGAGATGAAGACGCTGCCCGAGGGCGCTTGGATCCTGCGCGGTGACCGAACCATCACCTGGTCCGCCACCATCCCCCCGCGCAACGACGTGGTCGCGGGCCGCTGGTGGCCGCGCGACTATCGCGGCCCGCCGCTGATCTCGCTGGAGGACCGCGCCGCAAAGGAACTCGGTTTAAAGATCGGCGACACCATCACCGTCGCGGTCCTCGGCGTCGAGGTGCCTGCGAAAATTGCCGCGCTGCGCAAGGTCGACTGGCAGGGCCTCGGCCTCAACTTCGCGCTCATCTTCTCGCCGGGCTACATCCAGGAAGCGCCGCACAGCATCCTCGCCAGCGTCTATGCCCCGCCCGGCCGCGACGGCGCGATCGCCGCCGCTGTTGCGCAGGCGCTGCCCTCGGTCACGATGCTGCGCACCGGCGACGTAATCGGCCAGGTCAGCGAGCTGCTCGGCCGGATCGCCATCGCCATCCGCGCCGCGGCGGCGGTGACGGTGGTCGCCGGCATCGTCGTGCTGATCGGCGCCGTCACCGCCTCCGGTCAGGCGCGCCGCTACGATACCATCATCCTGAAGCTGCTGGGCGGCAGCCGCGCGCAGCTCCTGGCCGGCCAGGCGATCGAATATGCCCTGCTCGCGCTCCTCCTTGCCGGTGTGGCGACACTGCTGGGCACAGCCGGCGGCTGGTATGTCGTCACGCAGGTGCTTGAGCTTGCCTGGGCTCCTGATCCGCTTGTCGTGGCGATCACGCTGGCGGCGGCGATCGTCACGACGCTGGCAGTCGGCATCTTGAGCAGCCTCCCCGCGCTCGGCGCCACCCCGGTCGCCGGCCTGCGCACCGCGTAGCGGGCGTCACCCCTTCTGCGCCGCTTGGCGCCGAACGACTTGCGCGGCGCTCGGTTGAGGATCAGCCTCCTCCCAAAGGCAGGGAGAGAAATGATGAGCTATGCGAGTCGTTCAGGCTTTGTCTGGCGTTGCGGACTGCTTCTGGCCGGCTCTCTTCCGCTGGCAACATCCGCCTGGGCGTCCGGCGCCGCAGCTGGCAGCGACAGCGCCCTCTCAATGGCCCCACGGGTAGATCCGATCTTCACGGATTGGCGACTGGAAGACGGCGCCGCAGCGTCCGATCTGTTCCTAGCCGCGCCCGCAACCGGCAATACAGACAGCAGCCTCGCGTCGGTCGGCAGCCTGTCCTTGGCGGCACAGGATTTGAAAGTACCTCCGGACCCGCGATACCGCACCTTCGGCGGACGCGTGGGCGCGGTGAAGTGGGAAACGATCGGCATCGCCGCGCTTCTGACCGCCACGAATATCGAGAAGGTTATCGACGATCCGCAATCCTTCCGCTTTCAGGATGAGGGGCTGTTCGGAAAGGATACGGGTACGCTCGGCGTGGACAAGCTGGCCCACGCCTATAATACTTACCTTATCTCCGAGATCCTTTATATGCGCATGGAACGGAAGACCGGCGGCGGCACGCCGAGCGCCGTTACCGCTGCCGTACTCGGCTCAGGACTTCAGATCTATGCCGAGCTCTTCGACGCCTTTCACGCCGGTAGCGGCTTTTCCGTCGGCGACGTCGCCTTCAACATGGGCGGCGCGGCATTTTCCGTCTTGCGGAACAGCGTGCCCGGCGTGAAGTCGAAGCTCGATTTTCGGATCATGATCGTTCCCAACGACGATTTCTACACGCCGCGGGGCAAGAAACACTTCGAACAGCAGCATTTCCTGTTCGCCCTGAAGCTTTACGGCTTCGAAAAGCTGCGCAATTCGCCGCTCCGCTTCCTCGAATTGCACGCCGGCTATCGCGCCAAGGACTTCACCATTCCTGATCGCCTCGCAGGCATTACGCCGCAACGGCTCCCTTTCCTCGGCGTAGGCTTCAACTTCTCCGAGCTGTTCTTCAACAAACGCAACGGCTGGTTGTCCAAGGCCGCACGCACCGGCCTGCAATATTACCAGATCCCCTATACCGCGGTTCACGTTGACCTGCCGACAGGTCGGCTGTCGCCCTGATCGGCGTCGCTCGGCCAGCGCAATTCGTGCGCCGTGAGTGAGGGCAAGCGGCGCGGCTCTGGCGCAAGCCACTCTGCGCCCCATATAAGCGGGATGGTCAGGCATCTGCCTTTCATCGCGGCGATCGTCCTTGCCGGCTGCAGTCCGGCGGAGGCGGAACGCGCGGTTCCGGTGCCGCGTGCGGCACAGGACGTTCCTCAGACCGCCGGCCTGCAGCATGCCGTCTTCGCTGGCGGCTGCTTCTGGGGCACGGAGGCGGTGTTCGAACAGGTGAAAGGGGTCCGGAGCGTCACGGCCGGCTACGCCGGGGGCGATGCCAAGACCGCCAATTATCAGGCGGTAAGCACCGAGCGGACGGGCCATGCGGAGGCGATCCGCATCACCTTCGATCCGCGCATCGTGAGCTACGGCACGCTGTTGCGCGTCTTTTTCTCGGTTGCGCACGATCCCACGCAGGTGAACGGGCAGCACCCCGATGTGGGACCAAGCTACCGCTCGGCGATCTTCCCGCAGACGCAGCAGCAAGCGGCGGTGGCAAAGGCCTATATCGCGCAGATCGATCAGGCCCGCGCCTTCCCGCGCAAGATCGCGACGAAGATCGAGTACGGGCGCTTTTACCCGGCAGGATCCTATCACCAGGATTTCTTCGCCCGCAATCCCACGCACCCCTATATCGTGCGATGGGACAAGCCGAAGGTCGCGGCTTTCAAGGCGGGCTTTCCCACTCTGGCGCGCTGATCACGGCGTCGCCCGGGCACCAACCTGCCCGACCACCGGTAAGCGGTAAAAAAAGGCGGCGAGACGACATCGTGCGCGCGGCTCTTTGTGGACCCGCGGCGTCGGCCCGATTGCATCCAGTCGCCAGGTCCACCGCTACGATCCGACTACGTAAAGGGCCCGTCGCCTCTGCAACGGTCATGCTCGACACCCTCGGCATAGCGCCCGCTACGGTTGAAACATCTGATCCTGAACTTTGAAGCCGAGGTGAAATACGCGGCCGCGAAAGCGCAGCGGCGGGAGACCCATCAGGGCCTCCCGCACTGCGTGAGTGATACGAATGTCGATCGAAACCTTTGCCGCCTTTGTGGTGACCGCGACGGTGTTGACCATGGCACCCGGGCTGGACACGGCCATGGTGCTGCGTTCCGCAAGCGCCGATGGTGCGCGCATCGGTGTCGCCACCGCCTTCGGGATTGCCATCGGGTGCCTGTGCTGGGGCAGCGCCGCCGCATTCGGGCTGGCCGCATTGCTCGCGAGTTGGCCCTTGCTCTTCGATCTGCTCAAATGGGGCGGCGCGGCCTATCTGGCGTGGCTGGGTGCGCAGTTGATCCTGCGCCCGCGCGACGCCCTCTCCCCGGCGGGAAGCGTTGAGGCGACTTCGGGGGCCCTGCACGCGGTGCGGCGCGGCTTCACCACCAACATCCTCAATCCCAAGGTGGGCCTCTTCTACCTGACGCTGCTGCCGCAATTCGTGCCGCCGGGTGCGTCGGGCAGCGGACCGGCGCTCATGCTCGCCGGCACGCATGTGATCATCGCCTTTCTCTGGTTCTCGATACTATCGGCGCTCACCGGCGGCATCCGGCCTTGGCTGCGCCGTCCCGGGGTGATGCCGATACTCGATCGCGTGACCGGCGGCATGTTCGTGCTGCTGGGGCTCCAGCTCATCCAGGTCACCGGCGTGCACGCCTGAAACACGCCCTGTCGCTCTGAAAGGAAGTCCCATGCTTACCTCCGCTCGCGTCGGTCGCGCACTCGTCATGCTCGTCGCCGGAATCCTTCTGATCGACGGCCCGCCCGGGTCGCCAGGCGGCAATCTGATGGCGGAGGCAGCATGATCAATTCCACTCAAGCGCCTGACACGGACGATACATCGCCCGCATGCGTGGCGCTGGTCCGGCCCACAGGTGAAGTCTCGGGAAGGCAAGGCCTCGACTATGCCGTGGGCGTGTCGGCTGAAAGCGTCGGGTCCAAGGCGTTGCACCTGCAGACTCTGACCATGCCACCGGGCACTCGTTCGCGCGCGCACAGGCATCCCCGCCACGAGACGGCGATTTACGCGATCGCCGGCGCGTCTGGCTGCTGGTTTGGCGAACGGCTGACCGAGCATATCTCGCTGCGTGCCGGCGAATTCCTCTACATCCCGGCAGGCACGCCGCACCTGCCCTATAATCCAAGCGCGTCCGAACCTTTCGTAGCAGTGATCGCCCGTACCGATCCCCGGGAGCAGGAGCATGTCGAGCTGCTTCCCGAACTGGATGAGCTTCCCCATCTCGCGACTCCGCCGCGCACCTGATCAGGTCGCCAAGCTTTCGCCTTTCGTCAGAAAGATTCCATGCACGCCCTTCCTCCCATTACTCGGTTCAGCCTTCCGATCGCCTCAAGCATGCTGTCCGTCGTCGAGGCGGGCCAAGGGCCTGCCGTTCTGCTCGGCCATGGCTACCTGTGGAATTGGCGCATGTGGGAACCCCAGGTCGCCGCGCTCGCGCGGCGCTACCGCGTGATCATTCCCGAGCTTTGGGGACATGGCGCCTCGGGGCCGCTCCCGCAGGGCACCACAACCCTGCCGCACATCGCCGAGCAGATGATCGAGGTGCTGGACGCGCTGGATGTCGAGCGCTGCGTCGTGGCGGGTTCTTCCGTCGGTGGCATGTGGGGGGCGCACCTCGCTGCCACCGTCCCGCATCGTGTCGCCGGCCTGGCCATTCTCAACAGCTATCTGGGTGCCGAGCCGATCGAGCGGAACCACGCTTATGGCACCATGCTCGACGCGGTCCATGCCGCGGGCCGGGTTCCCGAAGCGATCGCGGACGCGATCGTGCCGCTGTTTTTTGCCCCGGATATCGCGGAGACTGCACCCGAGCTGCCTGCACGGCTCCGAACGGTGATCCAGAGCTATTCGAGTGAAGCCATCCGCACGTCGATTGTGCCGCTCGGTCGCGCGATCTTCGGCCGTTCAGACCGCCGCGATCTTCTCGGAGCGATCCGCGCGCCCATGTTGCTGGTCGGCGGCGTGCGCGATCAGGCCCGTCCGATCAGCGAGACGCGCGAAATGGCAACGCAACTCGATCTCACGCCCGTGGAGATCGACAGCGGTCACACCGCTTCGCTTGAACAGCCACTGGCTGTCACCTCGGTGCTCGCCACGTTCCTGGAGACGGTCAGCGGCAGGCGATGAACGCCCGTAATCCAAACTCGCTGAGATCGATCCTCCAGATTGCAGATGTCATCGAAGCGGATCGGCCGGACACGCCCGCGTAGCACGCGGCCTCAACCCTGATCGATGCGCCGACGTCGAATTGAAGCGTCAGCGACCGAAAGTCGAACAGGAAGTCACACGCATGAAGATCATCCTTGCCGCTACGCCGGCCACCGGCCATCTGGATCCCCTGCTTGGCGTCGGGCGGTTGCTCGTCGAGAACGGCCACGACGTCGTCCTCTATTCGGGTTCCGCATTTCGCGACCGCGCGCAGAAGATCGGCGCCCGCTTCGAGCCGCTGCCCCAGGCCGTCGACTTCGACCTGCGCGACCCCAACAGATGCTTCCCGGCCCGCGAAGGGCTCACCGGCGCCGCCATTCTCGAATTCGACTTTGAGCATATCTTCACCGGGCCCATCCCTCAGCAATATGCCGGGCTCAGGCGGCTGCTCGCGGCATTCCCCGCTGACGTGGTGATCACCGAGCAGCTGTTCCTGGGGGCGCTCCCGCTCGTCTTCGAATCCGAGGCGGACCGCCCGGTCCTGATCGGCTGCGGCATCTCCTTCCTCGGCCTCGATCGGTCTGACGGACTGCCGCATGGCCTGGGCCTCGACTATATCGAGGAGCCGGAGGTCCGCGCCCATCTCCAGCACACGCTCGTTCCCGAAGTGATGGCGGCCTTGGCACCGCTTCAGACGATGTATGAAGAGGCGATCCGCGCGGCCGGCACCGAACCCCAGGGATCGCCGATCAGCGCCATGGCCACCTATGCCGACCTGTTCTGGCAGGCCGGCGTGCCTGAGCTGGAGTTCCCGCTGGCCGAACTGCCGGAGCATGTGGCGTTCGTCGGCCGCTGGCCGCACGCGCCCAGCCCGACGGCGCCGCCGGCCTGGGCGGATGAACTCGACGGTCGGCGCAAGGTCGTGCTGGTCACCCAGGGAACCGTCGCGAACGCTGACCTCGACCAGCTGGTGCTGCCGACAATTCGCGCGCTCGCCGGACGCGAGGACCTGCTCGTCATCGGCACGACGGGCGGCCGCCCGGTGCCGATCGAGCGCGCAGCGCTGCCGGCGAACGCCCGGCTCGAGGAGTATCTTCCCTTCGATTGGCTGATGCCCAAGGTTGACGTCCTGGTGAGCAATGGCGGGTTCGGCACGGTCATGCAGGCGCTTGCGGTTGCCACCCCTGTTGTGGTCGCCGGCGCCAGCGAGGACAAGCCGGACATCGCCGCACGGATCGAATGGTCGAGGGCCGGGATCAACCTTCGCACCGGCGAACCGACGGAGGAGCGCCTTGCCGCCGCGGTCGACCAGGCGCTTGGGGGTCAGGCGATCCGCGAAGCCGTGTCGCGCATCGCCCGGTCGATCGGTGCGCACCACGCCTCGACCATCATCCTCGAAGCGATCGGCAGGATTTCCGAAGCCCGCCGGCAAAGCGCAAACACGCTCGCCGCCTGACAATATCCGGCGGCAAGGATGGGCCTGCGGTCGCCGGTTCGGTAGCCGCGGGCCCTTTGCCGTCGCGACACCTCGAACGAGATGACAGCGGTAGTCAAATCCGGGTCGCTTGAAACGTGACGGTCCGAGTGAGCCGATACCCCGGACCAGGGCTCGCCTACCGCAGGATGATACGTCGGCGAGTTCGGCCAGATACAATAAGGGCCGAAGCGCGTCGGCACAGGAAGTCACTCCTCGCGGACGCGCTCCATCCCCGGGTCCTGCAGCGGGTAGAGCCGTTTTCCGGTTCCGATCGTAACCGGAAAGCGCCTGCGCGTCATCGAAAGATCATTCGGCAGCCTCAACCGGACCGCACGCAACAACGGAGTGAACATGCTCAAGATCATTGACCGGCTCGGGATTGCTGGCACCCGGGGCCGCATCGCCGGCGCCGCGCTGCTCGTCCTCGCGTCGCCTGCCCCTTTGCTCGCCAGCAACAAACTTCCCGACGCGACGATTCACGTCGACCTGAAGCACATCGACCTGTCCTCGGCAAAGGGCAGGATCGCGCGCGACTACCGCATCGGCGCGGAGGCGGCGGCTGCCTGCGAGAGTGACGCCGGGCAGAGCCCTTCGCAGTTCAAGGCCTGCGTCCATCTCGCCGTGAAGGCCGGTCGGCGGCAGTGCACGCAGGCCGAGCAGATCTGCCGCGTGGCGATCGATCGCCATGCCAAGATCTGCAGGCCGCCGCGGCCGAGCTTCGGGCCGCGTCACATGAGCTAGTGCCGACAGCACGCCGCAAAAGACATCAGAGGAAACAGGATGCCCCCGGTTCCGTCCAGAAGCCACGCCCGCGTGTGGGCGCTATGCTTCTTCGCCTCGCTGATCGAGGGCTATGATCTCCAGTCGGCCGGGCTCGCAGCCCCCACGCTTGTCGCCGAGCAGGAACTCAGCCGCCTCCAGCTCGGCTGGGTGTTCTCCGGCAACACCATGGGCCTGTTCGGCGGTGCGCTGATCGGCGGCACCCTGTCCGATCGGGTTGGCCGGCGTGCGGTGCTTGCCGGCTCGCTGCTCGCCTTCGGGATCTTCTCGATCGGATCGGGGCTGAGTTCGGGTGTCACGGATCTCACCCTTATGCGGTTCCTCACCGGCCTCGGGCTGGGTGCCGCCTTCCCCAACCTCATCTCGATGATCGCGGAGGCGGGCAAGCCGCAGGGTCGGGCGGGCCGCGTCACGGTGGTCACTGCCGGCATGCCACTCGGCGGCGCTGCTGCCGCGCTGCTGGTGCGGTTCATCGAAGGATTCGATTGGCGCGCCATCTTCCACGTCGGGGGCGTCGCGCCGATCCTGCTTGCGATCCTGGTCCGGACGTTGCTGCCGCCGATGGGCGCTAAGGCCGTGACAACGGCCGGCGAACGCAGGGGCTTCATTCTTGCGCTATTCGGCGAGGGGCGAGCGATCCGCACCCTGGCGCTATGGCTCGCGTCCTTTTGCACGCTGCTGATGCTGTACCTTCTCCTCAACTGGTTGCCGATGCTGATGATCGCCCAGGGCCTCGACAAGGGGAGCGTCGGGTGGGCCGCGTTCGGCTTCAGTACCGCGGGGGCCTGCGGGGCGGTTCTGTTCGGGTTGCTGATCGCCCGCCGCTTCGGGACGGGCACGCTGCTGTGCGGCTTCGCCCTGCTCGCCGTCAGCCTCGCAGCGCTCGCGGCGGCGAGCGGCACGACGGCCATCTTTGCAGCCAGCGCAACAGGGTTCTTCGTGGTCGGCGTTCAGTTCGCTCTCTACGG
>JBELMF010000086.1:0-14185 GCA_042096015.1 Sphingomonas sp. | reverse complement strand
CGCCGACCGGCTTTTATTCTTCGGCGGTCCGCAACCCGTTCCTCCGTAGCCTGGAAGCGCGGTCGGAACGGCAGATCGCTTTCTCGACGCAGGAAGCGGGTGACCATGTGTTCCAGCTCGACGTGGGCGTGAAGGGCAAGAACTTCTGGGTCACGCGCAATGATCTTCTGCGCGCCCGGCAGTGGTTCGGTGAGGGCTTCACCGATGCGCTGAAGACACCGGATAATACACTGGTGTTCGTCAACCCACAGGAAAAAGCCGAGATCCGCAAGGATCAGGCGGATTGCATGGGTTGCCTCAGCCAGTGTTTGTTCTCCAGCTGGGCGGATACGGAGACCAACTCGACGGGTCGGCTTGCCGATCCGCGCAGCTTCTGCATCCAGAAGACGCTGCAGGAGATCGCGCATGGCGGGGATACCGAGGCAAATCTGATGTTTGCCGGCCACGCCGCCTACAATTTCAAGCGTGATCCGTTCTATTCGAACGGCTTCGTGCCGACGGTGAAGCAGCTCGTCGACCGCATTCTGACGGGGGATTGAGCGGGGTAGATTTGGAGGGCTGGCGGGGTTTTTCGGTACGGATTCCGGCAAATGGCGGCAGCCATGAAACGCGACGCAGCCGCGTTGCGATCAGGCCCAGCCCTCCAACACCTGGTCCGGCGGGCGATGGCCGTCCGCCCACATGCGGATGTTGGTGATCACCTTCTCCCCCGTGGCCAACCGGCCCTCGAAGGTGGCGGAGCCCATATGCGGCGTCATCACGACATTGGGCAGCGCCAGCAGGCGCGGATCAATCACCGGCTCATGGGTCCAGACGTCCAGACCGGCACCCGCAAGGCGCCCAGCCTCCAGCGCGGCGATCATCGCATCCTCGTCGACGATTCCGCCGCGGCTGGCGTTGATCAGATAGACATGCGGGCGCAGCAGCGCGATGCGCCGCGCATCGATCAGGTTGGCGCTGTCGGCGTTCAGCGGCGTGTGCATCGTCAGAATGTCAATCGCGCCCAGCATCTCGTCCAAATTGGGATGCCATTGTGCCTGAAGCTCGGCCTCGACCACTTTGGGCAAGCGCTGGCGGTTGTGATAATGGATCGACAGGCCGAACGCGCGTGCCCTTCGCGCCACCGCCTGGCCGATGCGCCCCATGCCGACGATGCCCAGCGCCTTGCCGCCGATGCGATGGCCGAGCATGCCGCCTGGGCTCCAGCCTTTCCATTCGCCGGCGCGCACCAGCTTCTCACCCTCCGCCAAACGGCGCGGAACCGAGACGATCAGCGCCATGGTCATGTCGGCAGTGTCTTCGGTCAGCACACCGGGCGTGTTGGTGACCATGATGCCGCGCGCGCGCGCCGCCTTGAGATCGATGTGGTTCACACCGGCACCGAAATTGGCGATCAGCTTCAGCCGCTCGCCCGCCCCCGCGATGAGATCGGCGTCGATCGCATCCACAACCGTGGGCACCAGCACGTCGCAGTCTGCCATGGCGGTGGCGAGTTGCGTGCGCGACATGGCGAGGTCGCCACGATTGTTCACCGTGTCGAACAGAGTTTCGAGCCGATCCATGGTGGCATTCGGCAACTCGCGGGTGACGACCACCCGGGGATTGGGGCAGCGGCGGGTATCAACCATCCGGCAAGGCTTGGCGAAGCAGGTCGCGGGCGTCAACGATCGGTTGATGGCGCGGCGTCGCCGCGGCTACAGGGACGGCTTGTGAAAGGGACTGGGTGATGCGGCGTTGGACGGTGTCGATTGCGATCGCCGCATGTGTCGGCCTTGCCGCCGGAACGGGCGCGCAGACCGGAAGCGACAAGCCCAAGCCGCCGTATTTTGCCTCGATCGGCGCGGGCAAGGCGCGGATGCGTTCGGGGCCGGGGCGCAGTTATCCGGCGACCTGGCTGTATGTGCGCGCAGACCTGCCGGTGCGGGTGGTCGACGTGTTCAAGGATTGGCGCAAGGTCGAAGACCCGGGCGGCACGCAGGGGTGGATGCTCGGAACGTTGATCAGCCGGACCCGCACCGCGATGGTACAGGGGACGATCACGGAACTGCGAGACCGGCCGGCGTTCGGCGCGCATGTGCTGTGGCGTGCGGAGCCCGGCGTGATCGGGCGCATCAGCCAATGCGCGCGTGGCTGGTGCCGCTTCGATGTGCGTGGCCAATCGGGCTATGTCGAGAGCAGCCGGTTGTGGGGCGTCGCCGCTGAGGAGACCTTGCCTTGATCGAAGGTTTCGATGGCGCCGCGTTCGTCACTGCCACATTGGCGGAGGACTTGGGGCCGGGACGCGATGTCACGTCCGAGGCGGTGATCCCGGCGACCGCCCGTTTCGATGCGGTGATGGACACCCGCGATGCGATCACCGTTGCGGGATTGGAGATCGCGGCAGCGTTTTTCAGGCGACTCGATCCTGCAGCGTCCATCGAGCTCCTCGTGTCAGATGGCGCTCGGGTGCCTGGCGGCACGGAGATCATGCGTGTGTCCGGAAAGGCGAGGGCGTTGCTGACCGCCGAGCGATCGGCGCTCAACACGGTGCAGCACCTGTCCGGCATCGCGACGCTGACCGCGCGCTATGTCGACCAGATCGCGGGAACGGGCGCGGTGCTCCTTGATACGCGCAAGACCATTCCGGGGCTTCGCGTGCTGGAGAAATATGCCACGCGTATGGGCGGGGCGCAGAACCATCGCATGGGGCTATGGGATGCCGCGATGATCAAGGACAATCACGTCGCGGTTGCCGGTGACATCGGCGAGGCCGTTCGGCGAGCGCGCGACGCGGGCGTGGGGGAGATCATCGTCGAGGTCGACCGGGTCGATCAGATCGAGCCGGCGCTCGCCGCTGGCGCTACCCGGCTGTTGCTCGACAACATGCCGCCGGCTGTGCTGCGCGGCGCCGTCACCTTGGTAGGCGGGCGCGTGCCCACCGAAGCGTCAGGCGGTGTTACGCTTGAAACGATCCGCAGCATCGCAGAGTGTGGCGTCGACTACATCAGCGTCGGCCGACTGACGCAGTCCGCCCCTGCTGCCGACATCGGCCTCGATTTCGCGCTTGCCTGATCCGATGCGCAAGCCGGCATCGATCGCCCGCTTCGAGCGGCTGTATGCGGCCGCCATGCTATGTAGCGCCGTAAGCGTGGCGTTGATCTGGCCGCATTGGGAGGTGAGCCTGGCCTACTGGCCTGCGCTTTCAAATCTGCCATGGTTGCTGCCGCTGGTGCCGGCGGTCTGGTTCTCAGTGCGTGTGGCACTGTGGTACTTCGCTGCTCGCAGAGCGACGGTAGCAGCAAAGTGGGGGCTGGTGCTGTCTGCGGGCGTTGCATTCGGTTTGTTGCTGCTTGGCATGACCGCGTTGATCGTCGACGCAGCGCCATCGATCATCGCGACGATCGCCGGCATCGGCGCCGGCGTGCTTCACGTCATGGCTGCGGCATATCTATTCCGCCGTGATGCACGATTGTGGTTTGGCGAAGTGGTTCATGGGGAAGGGGGATTGGAACGATGATCCGGGGTTTGGCAATCGCGCTGGCCTTCGTGCCTGGCGCCGCCGTGGCGCAGGCGTATCAATGTTCGGTGCCGGATGCAGCCGCGCTGACCGTACGACCCGATCTGCCGAGCGAGCGGGAGCCGCAGCGGCTGCTGCCGATCGGCCATTACACGCTCGCGATCAGCTGGTCGCCGCAATATTGCCGCAAGCCGGACGCCGCGGCGCGGTCGCGCTTTCAGTGCGGCGGCGACAACCGCTTTGGATTCGTCCTGCATGGGTTGTGGCCGGACGGCGTAGGCAAGGAGTGGCCGCAATATTGCAAAGCGACGCCGCTGATCTCGCCGAAGACGGTACGCGCGAACCTATGCGCGACCCCCTCGGCGCAGCTGCTCCAGCACGAATGGGCGAAGCACGGGACGTGCATGGCAGGGGAAACGCCGGACAGTTACTTTGGCAAGTCCACCTCATTGTACCGCAAGCTGCATTATCCCGACATGATCGCATTGTCGCGCCGGACGTTGACTGCGGGGAAGCTGGCGAGTGCCATCGCTCGGGTAAATCCGGGCATGCGGGCGGACATGATGAAGATCACCACCGACAAGCAGGGCTGGCTGGACGAGGTGTGGATATGTTTGGACAAGCGCTTCCAATACGCCCGCTGCCCCGCGCATCAGGGTGGGGTGAAGGCGAATGCCAAGGTACGGATCTGGCGGGGGCGGCGGTGAGTGTTTCCCTCCCGCTTGCGGGAGGGGTGTTTACCGCTTGCGCGTCAATTCGCGCATCGCATCGTCGAGTCCTTCCAGCGTCAGCGGGTACATGCGGTCATTCATCAGTTCGCGGATGACCTTCACCGATTGCGAATAGCCCCATTGCGCCTGCGCCACCGGGTTCAGCCACACTGCGGCTGGGTAGGTGGTGGTCAGGCGGTGCATCCACACCGCGCCCGATTCCTCGTTGAAATGCTCCACCGAGCCGCCGGGATGGGTGATCTCATAGGGGCTCATCGAGGCATCGCCGACGAACACGAGCTTGTAATCATGTGGGAATTTATGCAGCACGTCCCACATCGGCGTGCGTTCGGAGAAGCGGCGCTTGTTGTCCTTCCATACGCCTTCATACGGGCAATTGTGGAAGTAGAAGAATTCGAGGTTCTTGAACTCGGTCGTTGCGGCGGAGAATAGTTCCTCGCACAGCTTCACGAACGGATCCATTGATCCGCCGACATCGAGGAACAAGAGGAGCTTCACGGCATTGCGCCGCTCCGGCCGCATGTGAACGTCCAGCCAGCCCTGCCGCGCGGTACCGTCGATCGTCGCGTCGATGTCGAGCTCGTCCGCGGCACCCTCGCGCGCGAACTTGCGCAGGCGGCGTAGCGCGATCTTGATGTTGCGGGTGCCGAGCTCGCGCGTGTTGTCGAGGTTCTTGAACTCGCGCTGGTCCCACACCTTGAGCGCGCGCTTCTGCTTCGATTCCCCGCCGATCCGTACGCCTTCCGGATTGTAGCCGGAATTGCCGAACGGAGAGGTGCCGCCTGTGCCGATCCACTTGTTGCCGCCCTGATGACGCTTCTGCTGCTCCTCAAGACGCTTCTTCAGCGTCTCCATGATCTCGTCCCACGAGCCGAGCGACTTGATCGCCTCCATCTCCTCGGGCGTCAGGAACTTTTCCGTAATGGCCTTCAGCCAATCCTCCGGAATCTCGGCGCCCTCTTGCGCGAAGCTGGTCTCCAGCCCCTTGAAGACCTTTGCGAAAACCTGATCGAACTTGTCGAGCAGGCCCTCGTCCTTCACGTACACCGAGCGGGAGAGATAGTAGAAATCCTCCGGCGTGCGCTCGATCACCTCCTTGTCGAGCGCTTCGAGCAGCAGAAGATGCTCCTTGAGGCTCGCCGGAATGCCCGCGACGCGTAGCTCGTCGAGAAAGTTGAGGAACATCGGCCATCCGCTCCGGTATCTGTTTGCGCCTAGATGCCAGAGTTGATCGCCGCGCGAAAGCACGCGAGCGCTGACGAATCTGCCGGTGCCCGCTAGAGGCAGGTTCATGCTAACCGCCGCCACACTCCCGCCCCCGCCGCCGCTGATCGCCGCCGGCCATTGCCTCTTGCTCGATTTCGACGGGACGCTTGTCGAACTGGTCGACCGGCCCGATGGCGTAATAGTCGACGACCAGCTTGTTACGTTGTTGCAACATCTGGTGGGAACCTTTGGTGGTCGTGTCGCCTTAGTGAGTGGGCGGTCGGTGGCGCAGATCGAGGGGTTCCTCGGCGGGGCGGTGCCGGGGATTGCGGTGGTCGGCAGCCATGGTGCCGAGCTTCGCGTGCCCGGCGTGCAGATTGCGCCCGAGCGCCCCGTGGCGCTGGAAGCGGCAGAACGAGCGTTCGCCGCGGCGTTCGCGGACGAGCAGGGGGTATTGATCGAGGTGAAATCCTTGGGGGTTGCAGTTCATTACCGGATGGCGCCGGGGCGCGCCGCCGAAGCGCATCGCCTTGCCGCGCGTTTCGCCGGCGAGGATAGGCTGGTGCTTCAGGAAGGCAAGATGATGGTGGAGCTGCGTGCCGGCGGGCACGACAAGGGCACCGGCATTGCAGCGTTGCTGCAGCACGCGCCGTTTGCGGATCACGCGCCGGTCTTCGCGGGCGACGATGTGACCGACGAGGCCGGGCTGAAGGTCGTCGCGGACATGGGCGGCACGGGCGTGCTGGTCGGGCCACAGCGCGCAACGGCGGCGGCGTACCGGCTGGACGATGTCGCGGCGGTGCGCGGCTGGCTGGGGACGGCGGCATGACGGCGACAATGGACCTGTGGCCGATCGGCAATTGCCAGGTCTCCGCGCTGGTCGACCGGGCGGGGCGGTTCGTGTGGGGCTGTACGCCGCGCGTGGACGGCGATCCGGCGTTCTGCTCGCTGCTCGACGACAAGCCGCCCGCGGGCGAGGATGCCTATGGATTCTGGGAGATCGACATCGACGACAAGAAGTTGACCACCCAATATTATCTGCGCAACACCCCGGTACTCGTGACGCGGCACGAGGACGAGAATGGCAGCGCGATAGAGGTGATCGACTTCTGTCCGCGGTTCACTCGCAACGGTCGCCGCTATCGCCCGGTCGCCTTTGCGCGGATCGTGCGGCCGGTGGCAGGCAGCCCGCGGGTGCGCGTGCGCCTGCGACCGGCAGTGAACTGGGGCGAGCGGCAGGCGGAGACGACGCGCGGGTCGAACCATATTCGTTATCTGCTGGATCACAGCGTCATGCGGCTGTCGACGACGGCGCCGGTCGGCTGGATCGAGGACGAGCGCCTGTTCCGCGTCGAGCGGCCGCTGCACTTCTTCCTCGGGCCGGACGAGAGCTTTTCGGAGGATATCGGCGCCTCGCTGGAGAACATGCTCGACCGCACGATGGACGAGTGGCGGCATTGGGTGCGTGGGTTGGCGACCCCGCACGAGTGGCAGGAGGCGGTGATCCGTTCAGCGATCACGCTGAAGCTGTGCCAGCACGAAGAAACCGGCGCGATCGTCGCTGCGCTGACCACGTCGATTCCGGAACATGCCGATTCGCAGCGCAACTGGGATTATCGGTACTGCTGGGTGCGGGACGCTTATTACACGGTCCAGGCATTAAACCGGCTTGGCGCGCTGGACGTGCTGGAGAGCTATCTCGAATATCTCCGCAATATTGTCGACAACGCCCGTGACGGTCATATCCAGCCACTCTACGGCGTCGGCGGCGAGGCAACGCTCATCGAGCGCGAAGCGCCCTCGCTGACGGGCTATCGCGGGATGGGGCCGGTGCGCGTCGGTAACCAAGCCTATGAGCAGATCCAGCACGATGCCTATGGCCAGATCGTTCTGTCTAACGCGCAGGCGTTCTTCGACCATCGGCTGCTCCGCGTAGCGGGGCTGGCCGACTTCGAGGCGCTGGAGCCGGTAGGCGAGCGGGCGTGGGAGAAGTTCGACCAACCGGATGCCGGATTATGGGAGCTACGCACCAAAAGCCACGTCCACACTTATTCTGCCGCGATGTGCTGGGCAGCATGCGACCGGCTGGCCAACGCGGCGGAGGTACTGGGGCTCTACGAACGACAGATGTTCTGGCGGGATCGGGCGGACACGATGCGGCGTCGGATCGAGGACGCCGCGTGGCGCCCCGACACCGCACGGATGTCGGCGACCTTCGGCGGCGACGATCTGGATGCGAGCCTGCTCCAGTTGCTGGACCTGCGGTTCCTGGCACCGGACGATCCGCGGTTCCGCACGACGCTTGATGCAGTGGAGGGAGGGCTGAGGCGCGGGTCGCACATGCTGCGTTATGCCACCGAGGATGATTTCGGTCTGCCGCACACCGCCTTCAACGTGTGCACTTTCTGGCTGATCGAGGCCTTGCACTTCACCGGACGCGACGCGGATGCGCGCGAGCTGTTCGAGGAGATGCTGTCGCGCTGCACGCCGGCGGGCCTCTTGTCGGAGGACATCGACCCCGTAACGGGAGAATTGTGGGGCAATTATCCCCAAACCTATTCGCTGGTGGGCGTCATCAACTGCGCCGTGCTGCTCAGCAAGCCATGGAGTGCCATACGATGAGCCGACTGATCGTCATCTCAAACCGGGTGTCCGCCCCGACGGCACAACAGCCGAGTGCGCAAGGCGGGCTGGCCGTCGCGCTTACCGCAGCACTTCGCGAGGCGGACGGCATCTGGTTCGGCTGGTCGGGCGCGACGGGTGAGACCGGCGATCTGAAGTTCGAGACCTATGATGGCGTCACCTCCGCCACGATCGACCTGCCCGAACAGGACGTGGAGGAATATTACGAGGGATATGCCAATCGGACCTTATGGCCACTGTTCCACTACCGGCTCGGGCTGACCGAGTTCGAGCGCGATTTCCAAGGCGGATATGAGCGGGTCAACCGGCTGTTCAGCGAGGTGATCAGCCCGCATATCGAGCCCGACGATCTGGTCTGGGTGCATGATTATCACATGATGCCGCTGGGCTGGATGCTGCGCCAGCAGGGGATCGCCAACCGGCTCGGCTTTTTCCTTCACATCCCCTGGCCACCGACCCGCCTGTTGATCGCCTTGCCTGAGCATCGTCGGCTGGTGGAGGCACTGTTCGGCTACGACGTGGTGGGATTCCAGACGCAGGAGTGGCTTGAAACCTTTCACGATTACGTCGAGCGGGAAATGGGCGGCACGATCGGCGCAGACGGGGACGTTACGGTCGGCGGCCGTACCATCAAGGCGATCGCCTGCCCGATCGGCATCGACGCCAAGGAGTTCATCGCAGGGGCGAACAGTGAAAAGGCGCGGCACACGCATGATCGCATGCGCGAGAGCGTCATCGGACGCGATCTGATCGTCGGCGTCGACCGGCTGGACTATTCCAAGGGTATCGAGGAGCGTTTCAACGGCTATCAGCGTTTTCTGGATACGCGTCCCGATGCACGTACCAACGTGTCGCTGCTGCAGATCGCGCCGCCATCGCGCGCGACCGTGCAGAGCTATCAGGAAATCCGTGCGACCCTTGACGCACTGTCGGGCCGCATCAACGGCGCCTTCGCCGAGATCGATTGGGTGCCGCTGCGATACGTCAATCGCGGCTTGCCCCGCGATGTGCTCGCCGGCGTGTATCGCGCGGCGAAGGCCGGGCTGGTGACGCCGTTGCGCGACGGGATGAACCTGGTGGCAAAGGAGTTCATTGCGGCGCAGAATCCCGATGATCCAGGTGTGTTGATCCTGTCACGCTTCGCCGGCGCCGCCGAGCAACTGACCGAAGCATTGCTGATCAATCCTTACAGCCCGGACGAGATGGCGGACGCGATCGAGCAGGCGCTTGCCATGCCGCGGGAAGAGCGGGTCGCGCGCTGGCGCAAGATGTACGACAATGTCGTGAACGAGGACGTGATCTGGTGGCGCAAGCGTTTCACCGAGACTCTTGCAGCGGTGGAGCCGGCACTCGCCTGAAGTCGGCTTGCCTCAGGACAGCAAACCGGAACATGGGCGTTGCATGACCTTCCGTTCCCTCGTCATCGGTCTGGCCTTTGTCGCCGGCCCAGTTGCAGCGCAAACTGCGCCCGACATCGTGGTCACGGGCCGCGGCCTTGACGATCGTCCCGGTGACCGCACCGCGAACGTGGTCACGATCGATGCAGCGCGGATTAGCGCCAATGCCAGCGATCGGCTGGAAAGCGTGCTGGCTGATGTTGCCGGGCTGCAGCAATTCCGTCGCTCGGACTCGCGATCGGCAAACCCGACAAGCCAGGGCATTTCGTTACGCGGCATCGGCGGAAACGCATCGAGCCGGGCGCTCTTGATCCTTGACGGCGTGCCGCAGACCGATCCGTTCGGCGGATGGGTGCCGTTCCCCGCCTATGCGACCGATCGGATCGGCCGCATCCGTGTGACCCGCGGCGGCGGGAGCGGGTATTTCGGCGCTGGTGCGCTCGCCGGCACCGTGGAACTGGAAAGTGCCGAGCCGAGCGCTCAGCATGCCGTGAGCGGAAGCTTGGCGTACGGCAGCCGCGATTCCCTCGATGCACAGGCATCCGGCGCGTTCGGATCAGGCAATGGCTTCGCGACGGTCTCGGCCGCTTATGCGCGCGGGGACGGTTTCGTGCCGGTCGTCGCCGCCTCTCGCGGACCGGGTGATCGTTCCGCGGAATATGAGCAGGCATCGGGCGCGGTCCGCGGCGTGATCCGCGTGGCTGCTGACACCGACTTGCAGGCGAACCTCAGCGCCTTCACCGATTCGCGTGAACGCGGCACGGCCTTCACAGGCAATCGCAGCGAAGGGGCCGACGCAAGCCTGCGCCTGGTCGGGCGCGGCGAGTGGGGTTTCTCGGCGCTTGCATATCTTCAGACACGTGCCTTCGCGTCGCAGTTTGCCAGCGTCTCGGACGGCCGTGTGAGCGCAAGCCAGGTGCTGGACCAGTACAACACCCCCGCAACCGGGGTGGGCGCACGGTTCGAGATCGTCCCGCCGGTTGGCACAGGGCGGGATTTGCGGCTGGGCTTCGACGTGCGCGATGTGGAGGGAAAAACACAGGAGAATTACACCTATGTCGCCGGTGCCCCGACGCGGCGGCGGGTCGCTGGGGGCAGCAGCCGCACCGCCGGACTATTTGTTGACGGCAGCGTCGAGGCAGGTGCCTGGACCTTCACCCTTGGCGGACGCGTGGATCGTTGGCGGATCACCAACGGTCGCCTGAACGAATATACACTTGCGACCGCGGCATCGCTGACCGATGTCGATTTCGCGGATCGTAGCGGTACCGAGTGGACGGGGCGCGTGGGAGCGGCCTTCGTCCCGACCGAGCCGCTCACATTTCGCGTCAGCGGGTATCGTGGCTGGCGGCTGCCGACGCTCAACGAATTGTATCGGCCGTTCAGGGTTAGTGCTGACGCTACTGCCGCCAACGCCGCGCTCGACCCGGAACTGCTGACCGGGGTGGACGGAGGGGTGACGATTACGCCCTCCAAGAATCTTTCTGTCGCTGCCACGGTCTTCTGGAACCGGCTTGAGGGCGCGATTGCAAATGTCACGCTGGGTCATGGGCCGGGCACCTTCCCGGGCGTCGGATTCGTCAGCGGCGCCTATCGCATGCGCCAGAACCTGGATGCGATCCGCTCGACCGGGCTCGAAGTCGACGCGCGTTGGGAATTGGGACCGCTTTACGCCATCGCGTCGTGGAGCCACGTTGATCCCCGCGTCGAGGCGTCAGGAGCGGCAAGCCCGCTTAATGGGCTACGGCCGGCACAAACGCCGCTCGATCAGCTATCGGCAACCCTTGGGGTGCGGCGAGGGCAATGGTCTGCTTCGGCAACGCTGCGCCATTCGGCGCGTCAGTTCGAAGACGATCAGAACAGCCGTGCGCTGGCGCCCGCGACCACCCTTGACGGTTATCTGGCGGTGCCGCTGACATCTGCGGTGGCGATCGAGGCGCGGGCAGAGAACCTCTTCGATGAGCGCGTGGAGGCCGGAGTGAGCGGCGCGGACATCGTGGAACGCGCGGCGCCACGTACCTTGTGGCTTGGCTTACGCGTCCGACGCTAGGGTCCAAAATCAGGCCGTTTCCTTCTGAAGTTGATCGATCATCACGTTAACGAGCGAGATCAATTCCTCCACCACGTCCCGGCCGGGTTGATCGATCTGGGTGACGCGTCGATGGAATACTCCTGCCCCGATGGTCTGGATTATTTGCGCAACGCAAGCGAAACGGGCGGGGGATACATTCGCGGGAGTTAGCAGTCGCAGGGCCGCAGACAGTTCTTCTCCCATGCGTTGATGAACGCCGCGAACGATCTCGGCTATTCGTTCGTTTCGGCTCGCCTCGGCCATGATCTCGGCGATCAGGCGGCCGCCCTCCGGGTCCTCACACGCGATATATCGGCCGATCCATGCTCGCACCGCATCGGGATCGCCGGTCGCCCCGGCGGCGCAGAGGCCCCGCTCGGCGAAAAAATCCTCCAGATCGCGTTCGACGATCGCCGCGACGATGGCTTCCTTGTTGGCGAAATCACGATAGATCTGCCCCACGCGAACGCCGGACGCCTGCGCGATCTGCGCGATCCCCGTGGCGTGAAAGCCGTTTTCGGCAAACGCCGTCCGCGCTGCCTGGATCAATTTCTCGCGCCGTGCGTTTGCCCGCCCGGTGCGCGCACTCGGCGGGGCGATGCAGCACTCCGTAATGTTCAATCTCCTCGCGCTTGACCCGTTCCGCGGTTCGCAGTAGCAGCAAACGTGAGTGAACGATCACTCACTTTATCACAGAGAACAATATGTCATTCAAGAGGGTCGCGCTATCGGCGCTGCTGATGGCCTCCGTTTCTGCATGTGGCGGACAAAGCGAGCAGGCGCAGCAGCAGGCCGGGCCGCCGCAGGTCGGGTTCGTGAGCGTCCAGCCGCAGGCGGTGACGCTGACGACCACATTGCCGGGCAGGACCTCGCCCTACGAGACCTCGGAGGTGCGTCCGCAGGTCAACGGGCTGATCGTGGATCGCCTGTTCCGCGAGGGCGATCAGGTCCGGCGCGGGCAGCCGCTGTTCCGCATCGACCGGCAGCCCTATGAGGCGGCGGTGGCGAGCGCGCGGGCGGCGCTGGCGCGGGCGCGAGCGGCAATCGCCTCCAGCGAAGCGCTAGCGCGCCGCTATGGCGAGCTGGTGAAGATCAACGCGATCGCGCGACAGGAATATGAAAACGCGATCACGTCGGCGCAGCAGGCGCGCGCCGATGTTGCGGCTCAGCAGGCTGCCTTGCGCACCGCGCAAATCGACTTGGAGCGCACGACGGTGCGCGCGCCCATTTCCGGGCGCATCGGACGGGCCGTGGCGACGACCGGCGCTTTGGTGACGGCCGGGCAAACGACCGCGCTGACCACCATCCAGCGGTTGGACCCGATTTACGTCGATGTGCCGCAATCGAGCGCCGATCTCCTGCGATTGCGGCAGCAGATTGCCGCTGGCGATCTGGCGCGCGGCGGTGGTGCCGCGCGGGTCCGCCTGCGGCTTGAGGATGGCTCGATCTATCCGATCGAGGGAACGTTGCAGTTTGCCGATGTCACCGTTGACCCGGCGACTGGCACCCAGACGATACGGGCGCTCTTCGACAATCCGCGCGGCTTGTTGCTTCCGGGCATGTATGTGCGGGCCGAGTTGGTCGAGGGTACCCAGGCGGATGCTCTGCTGGTGCCGCAGCGCGCCGTGCAGCGCGACGAGCAGGGTCGCCCCACCGTCCTGGTCGTCGGCCAGGGCAACAAGGTTGAGCAGCGTACCCTGACGGCACCAAGGACCATCGGCGAGAATTGGCTGGTCACCGCTGGCCTGAAAGCCGGCGACAAGGTCATTGTCGAAGGTGGCGGCGGCATGCTGCGACCCGGCGCGCCGGTTAACCCGTCGCCCTGGAACCCCAACGCGAAGCCCGCCGCAGCCGGCCAGCCAAGCGGTGCGGCACAAGGCCCTCAGGCGCAGGCGAAGTAATCACAGATGGCACGCTTTTTCATCGATCGACCCATCTTCGCATGGGTGATCGCCATCGTCCTGATGCTGGCGGGCGGCATCGCCATCCGCTCGCTGCCGGTGGCTCAGTTCCCGGAGATCGCACCGCCGACGGTGACGATCAACGCCACTTACCCGGGCGCCGACGCCCAGACACTGGAGCGTACCACCACCCAGATCATCGAGCAGCAGCTGCGCGGCATCGACAATCTGCGATATTTCTCGTCCTCCTCTTCGTCCGCCGGCGTGTTGACCATCACGCTTACCTTCGAACAGGGCACCGATCCCGACATTGCGCAGGTGCAGGTGCAGAACAAGCTGCAGGCGGCAACACCGCTGCTGCCGCAGGAAGTGCAGCAGCAGGGTATTCAGGTCCAGAAATCGGCGGCCAGCTTCCTGGTGATCGTCGGCCTTTATTCGCAGGATGGATCGCATACAGCGACCGACCTGTCGGATATGGTGGTTGCTCGTTTGCAAGACCCGGTCAGCCGCGTGAGCGGCGTCGGTGAGTTGCAGGTATTCGGTTCGCAATATGCGATGCGTATCTGGGTCGATCCGCTGAAGCTCAACAATTACCAGTTGACCATCGCCGATGTGACCAGCGCTGTGCAGGCTCAGAACGCGCAGGTCTCGGCCGGTCAGATTGGTGCCCAGCCGGCGCCGAAGGAGCAGATGCTGAATGCGACGGTTTCCGTACAGTCGCGCCTGCAGACACCGGAACA
>JBELMF010000085.1:0-14320 GCA_042096015.1 Sphingomonas sp. | reverse complement strand
GCCGACGCAGCTTCACTCCCCACCACAGCAGCCCGGCGAAGGTGAGCACCGCGAGGGAGTTCATGACCAGGAAATAGCCGGGCAGGAAGAAGAACGGCACGCGCCCTCCCCGCACGACCACGACGGTCATGGAGATGCCGACGACGATCATCACCGCGGCCCAGCCCGCGCCGAGCCAGCCGAGCCGCCGGTGCCGCGTCACCCGCCCGTTCGCGACCAGCCAGGTCTGGAAGACGAAGAACGCGATCCAGCCGACGAACACCAAGGCATGGACGTGGACGATCGCCGGCGCGGCGAAGCTCGACCGCCCCATGGCGAACTGAAGGCCGAAGCCGAGCACGTTGACGGTCGCCATCGCCACCGCAAGAACGAAGAAGAACCCGCGATCGTCGCGAATGCCGGCGCGTGACGGTGCAATGCTGGCCATCGGAATATCCCCTCCCCGATGGACGATCATTGTAGCAGATGCCGGTAGCAAAGAGAACACCGTCATTCCCGGCAGCGCCTGCGGATGATTGATTTCTGGATCACGCCGGGGATGACTAAGGGAATTCGGCAGGTACGCCGCAGCTCAAGTCGCGTTCGCCAACACCTCTTCCAGCGATCGACTCACGTCCCAGCGCTCGCCGTCGCGCGGCCGCGCCTCGCCTGCGAACCGCACCTCCACCCGCACCGGCAGCCCGGCCGCGCCCAACGCGCCGCCGAACAGCTTCGCGATGGCGGCGCGGCCGTTCTCGCGTGCCTTGGCGATATTCTCGGGGTCACGTGCCCGCGCCGCGACGACGTTGCTCGCCGTGCCTGCCACCCGGCGCTGCAGTTCCGCCATGGCGTCGCGCGAGACATAGACGCCCGACGTCTGGTCCAGCGTCACCCGCGCATGATCGACGTTCGGGCGGCCGACCATCACGTCGGGCACCTCGACCGACAAGGTGCGGCTGGCGGGATCGTAGCGGAAGTCACCCGTGTCGAGATCACGCACGTCGACGAAATAATCGACGTCGAACGGCGCCTTCACCACCCGGGTCGATTTCAGCCAGCCCCATAGGCGGCTGGTCGCGCCGGTCGCCTGGACGGTGCCGGAGAGGCGGCTGACGCGCAGGTCGGCGCTGGTGTGGAGCGTCGCGGCGACCACCTGCGCCACCGCCAGACCGCTGTCGTCGGTCTCCACGACGTGCCGGTCGGTCCACCAGCGATAGCCGGCGAGCGCGCCGACCACGATCGCAAAGGACAGCGCCAGGCCAAGCGCGGCGATGGCGATCCCGCGCCCGTCAGGCCGCATCCACGCCTTCCCACTCCTGGCCCGAGCCACGCACCAGTCCCCGTCGCTGAAGGTCGATCAGATGGGCGAGCACCGACCGTTCGGCGGCCGGGTAAAGGCGCCGGTCGACCCCGACGTACATTTTCTCCACCATCGCCGGGATCGCCCCCGTGCCCGCGGCGAGCAGGCGGCGGATCTGCCCCTCGCGCTGCTTGCGATGGCCGAGCAGCCCGCGCACCAGCCGCTGCGGCCGCTCGATCGCCTCGCCATGGCCGGGATAATAGATGCGGTCGTCGCGATCGATCAGCTTCTCGAGGCTTGCCATGTACTGCGTCATGTCGCCATCGGGCGGCGAGACGACGCTGGTCGCCCAGCCCATCACATGATCGCCCGAGAACAGCGCCTTGGTCTCGGGCAGCGCGAAGGCGAGGTGGTTGGAGGTGTGGCCGGGCGTCGCGATCGCTTCCAGCGTCCAGCCTTCGCCGGCCAGCGTCTCGCCCTCCGCCATCACACGATCGGGCGCGTAATCATGGTCGAACGACGCGTCGGACCGTGGCCCGTCATCTTCCAGCGCAAAGGGGGCAGCGCCGACGATCGGCGCGCCGAGCTCCGCCTTCAGTCGCGGTGCGCCGGGGCTGTGATCGCGATGGTGGTGAGTGATCAAGATCGCCCGCACGGGGCGCCCGGCGATCACCGCGAGCAGCGCGGCGTGATGGGCGTCGTCGGCAGGGCCGGGATCGATGATCGCGAGATCAGCGGTGCCGACGATATGCGTCTGCGTGCCGGTATAGGTGTAAGCCGAGGCGTTGGGCGCCAGCACGCGCGTGACCAGCGGCTCCAGCTGGATCGGGATCCCCGTGGGCGGCGTCTCCATGGCTCGGCAGATGGCCGCTCATGCCGTTGATGGCAAGAGCGCGTGCCGCGGCTTCGCTTAGTGATCCTCGCGCGCCGCCTCCATCTCCGCCATTCCGGCATCGAGCTCCGCGAGCGCTTCGGCGCGTTCCGCGTGGGACAGATGGCGGTTCTCGACGATCGTGTGCCGCGCGGCGCGCATCGCGTCCCGGGCACTGGCCATGGCAACCCGCTGGATATCTGCCGCGTGCAGGGCGGCTTCGCGGGCGCGCGCCGATGTGCGCTCGATCCGGTCGGTGCAGATGGTGATGCGGCGCCGGCCGCCGACCTTGTCATGCACCACCACCGGCCGCTCGACCTCTCCGGCACAGGTGGCGTTGCGGACTTCGGGCACGTTGACGGCGACATGCATGTCGGCGGGGGGCGCCGGGGAAACCGGCGGCACGGGTGGCAGCGGCGCGGGGACGGGCGCTGGGACGGGCGCTGGGACGGGCACGGAGGGCGGCGCGGGTGCGGCGGCGGGAGCAGGCGCGGCGGGCGGCGCTGGCGGCACCGGCACCGGATTGGCCGCAACCCAGGCCTCTGCCGCGGCGCCCTCATAGACGGTGCGCTTGCCGTCGCGCTCGACCACGACGCGCACGTCCTCGGCCGGCCGAACCATCGCCGGGATCGCCGCCGGCAGGGCCGCCTTGGCGGCTGTCTCGACGCTGACGCGCATCCGCTCGGCCGCCTGCGTCCCGGACGCCGTCAGCGCCAGCGCCCCGGCGCCCGTAGCGGCGATCGTCGCCAGCCCGGTGAGCGCGCGCGTCCGCGAAATCCGGTTCATGCCCAGCATCTTCAACCGTCCTTTCAGATCATCCACCGTATGGAGGTGGCAGGCGGCGGCGATCGCCCCGCCGTGCGCCGCCTTCACGATCGCGCAGGCATAGGCATGCCGCGCACCGGCCCCCAGACGTGCCAGTACGCGCGCGTCATTGGCCATTTCCTGATCCGCGCGGAACGCACGAAAGGCATACCAGGCGATCGGGTTGAACCAATGGAGGGCCAGCACCGCCAGCGCGAGCCAGTTGGCGATCAGATCGCCGCGGGCATGATGGCCCAGTTCGTGCGCCAGGGCGGACTCACGCTCGTCGGCGTCGTAGCGCGCCGCGAAGTCGCGTGGGAAAGCGACGAAGCGCCTGGCCACGCCGAACGCCAATGGGCCGGCTGCCGCGGCGCTCTCGACGATCGTCACGCCGTCCACCCGATCCAGCACGATGGCGCGGCACAGCAACCGGCGGCGAAATCGCCAATAGGCGACGGTGTGCCAGCCGATGAACGCCGCCGCGCCCAGCCCCCACAGCAAGGCAAGGGAAGAACCCGCGGTCAGGAATGCGGGCGCGGCGGCGTCGCCGGCAGCAGGAACGATGAACACCGTCACCTGCTGACCGACTTGGGCAAGCGGCGCGGCGACCTGTTCGCGCACGTCCTGCGGCAGCGGCGGCAGGAAGAGCCGGATCAGCGGCAGCCCCCAGAGCGCATAGGCCACCGGCGCCCCGAACGCGCGGCGCACCGGCCGGCGGATCAGCAGCACCAGGGCGATGAGGAGGGCCGAGGCGACGAGCGCCTCCACCATCCAGGAGACGCCCGCGCCCGTCATTGCTTCAACGCCTTGAGGAGAGTCTCGATCTCGGCAATGTCCTGCGCCGACAATTCGTCACGCTCGGCAAGGTGCGCCACCAGCGGCGTGAGCTTGCCACCGAACAGCCGGTCGATCAGCCGCCGCGATTCACCGGCGACATAATCACCGCGTTCCACCGCCGGGCGATACAGATAGCGCCGGCCGTCCTCCTCATGGGTGATCGCGTCCTTGGCGAGCAGCCGGCCGAGCAATGTCTTGACCGTATTGGCGCTCCAGCCGCGTGCGGGATCGACCCGTTCCGCCACGTCCTGCGCGGTGAGCGGGCTTTCATCCCACAGCACCTCCATCACCGCATGTTCGGCATCGCTGATCCGCTCGGCCACGACTCGTTTCTCCTTGCGACTACGGATGTGGTCGCATTGATTACGCGTGTAGTCAAGGATCGTGCGACGAAGCGGTTTCGCTTGGCACTACCTTCCGTTCGTGCTGACTTGTCGAAGCACTGTCCTTCTTACCAAGGAAGGAAGTGCAGCCCTTCGACAAGCTCAGGGCGAACGGCATGAGGATGCGTCATCCCGGCCTTACGCCGGGATCCAACCGTCCTCGAATGCTGTCGCGGGTCCTCCAGCCTCAGCAGCTGCGGCACCATGGATCCCGGCTCAAGGCCGGGATGACGAAAGTATGCGGCGCTGGCTGGCCCATTAACGTCATGCCGGGACGAGCCCGGCATGACGGTGGTTCACGGCGAACCGTCGCTCCCAAGTTCAGATCGCATGCCCCTCGGCATCGCGCAGCACCTCGCGCCGCCCGACATGGTCCGGCCGGCTGACGATGCCGTCCTTCTCCATGCGTTCGATCAAACGTGCCGCGGAATTGTACCCGATCCGCAACTGCCGCTGCAGCCAGGAGGTGGACGCCTTCTGGCTTTCGCAGACCAGCTGGATCGCGGCGCGATATTGCTGGTCCTCGGCCGAATCCTCGCCGGTCGGCGCGCCTTCGATGTCGAAGCTCTGCTCGGGCTCCTCGGTGACGGAGGAGATGTAATCGGGCGTGCCCTGCGATCGCCAGTGATCGGTGACGCGCTGCACTTCCTCGTCGCTGACGAACGGTCCGTGGACGCGCACGATGCCCTTGCCGCCGGGCATGTAGAGCATGTCGCCCTTGCCGAGCAGCTGCTCGGCACCCTGCTCGCCCAGGATGGTGCGCGAATCGATCTTCGACGTGACGTGGAAGCTGATCCGCGTCGGCAGGTTGGCCTTGATGACGCCGGTGATGACGTCGACCGACGGGCGCTGCGTCGCCATGATCAGGTGGATGCCCGCCGCGCGCGCCTTCTGCGCCAGCCGCTGGATCAGGAACTCGACCTCCTTGCCCGCGGTCATCATCAGGTCGGCAAGCTCGTCGACGATCACGACGATCTGCGGCAGCACCTGATAGTCGAGCTGTTCTTCCTCATAGACGGGGCGGCCGTTCTCGTCCCAGCCCGACTGGACCTTGCGCCCCAAGGGCGCGCCCTTGGCCTTGGCCGCGCGGACCTTTTCGTTGAAGCCGGACAGGCTGCGCACGCCGAGCGAGGACATCTGGCGATAGCGGTCCTCCATCTGCTCGACCGCCCATTTGAGCGCGCGCACCGCCTTGGCCGGATCGGTGACGACCGGCGACAGCAGATGCGGAATGTCGTCGTACATCGACAGTTCGAGCATCTTGGGATCGATCATGATCATGCGGCACTGATCGGGCGTCAGCCGGTACAGCAAAGACAGGATCATGCCGTTGAGGCCGACCGACTTGCCCGAGCCCGTGGTGCCCGCAACCAGCAGGTGCGGCATCGGCGCGAGATCGGCGATTACGGCGTCGCCGGCGATGTTCTTGCCCAGGATCACGGGGAGCGAGGCGTTCTGGTCCTCGAACGCCTGGCTGCCGATCAGCTCGTGCAGCGACACCGTCTCGCGCTTGGCATTGGGCAGTTCGATGCCGATCACCGTCCGACCGGGAATGGTCGCGACGCGCGCGGAGATCGCGCTCATGTTGCGCGCGATATCGTCCGCGAGGGAGACGACGCGCGTCGCCTTGATGCCGGGCGCCGGCTCCAGTTCGTACATCGTGACGACGGGGCCGGGGCGGACCTCGACGATCGAGCCCTTGACGTTGAAATCGTCGAGCACCGTCTCGAGCAGCCGCGCATTTCGCTCCAGCGCGGTCTTGTCGATCTGCGCATTCTGCGAGGGCGGCGCGGGGGTGAGCATGTCGAGCGTCGGCAGCTCGTAATCGTCACGCAAAGCGAGCTTGGCCTGGCGCGGTTCCTTGCCGGTGCCAGTGGCGGGCGGGGCAGTGCGATCGTTGATCACCGGCGCCGGGCGATCGCTGGGCTGCGCGGTCGCGCGCGGTTCGATCCGGCGCTGCGGCTCCACCGGCGTGTCAGCCTCGTCGTCCCAAGCGTCCTCGGCGCCGGGCAGCGCAAGACGCGGGCGCCGCGCCAGCCAGCCGCGCGGCAGGTCCATCTCCAGGCTGCGACCCCACACAATCGCGCCGGCGAGACCGGTGACGATGCCCAGCGCGATGATGCTCCACCACGTCACCTGCGCGTTGCCGGCAAACGCCAGCGCCCATCGCGCGAGCGCCACGACGCCCAGCCCGACCGCGCCGCCCCAGCCGAACGGCAACGCCAGCACCGCATCATCGGACACGCAGGCCAGCGCCACCGCCATCAGCGCGACGCCCAGCATCGCCTGGCGCAGCATGCGCTTCCACGCGCCCGCAGGCTGATCACGCCACAGCCGCAGGCCGATGATCGGCGCGACCGGCAGCAGCAGCGCCACGGCCGGCCCGAGCAGCGTCAGCGCAAGATCGGCGAACCATGCGCCCGGCGCCCCGAGAAGATTGCCGGCCGCTGCCCCCGACGCGGTGTTGAGCGCACTGTCACCGGGCCGGTAGCTGGCCAATGCCAGCGCCATCAGGGCCGTGGCGGCGAACAGCACGATCGCCATCGCCAGCGCCCCGCTGCGTACCGCGCCCGCCTTCACCGTCTCGCGCCACAAGGACGGTTGCGCCCTGCTCGCCATGCTTCCTTCGTCCCCGGCAATGTGGTGAATGGTGCGCGCGCAATAATCTGCGCCGGCGAGTCCGGCGTCAAGCGCCCGGCGTTCCGCTTTGGTTCATTCGCTGGCGACATGTGATCGTTGCGCCACGAAACCGGCCGGCTGGTCGCCGCAGCGGCGCGACGAGCGGAGTTCAGCCGCACCGCGATCCTTGCTAGGAAGGGCCGATGCCCGGATTGAAACATGAGCGCCTGTATCTCGCCCCGGTCGTCGGCGTCGATGAAGCGGGTCGCGGGCCGCTGGCTGGGCCGGTCGTCGCCGCGGCGGTGATCCTGCCCGCCAGGGGCGTGCCGCGCGGCATCGATGATTCGAAGAAGCTGCCCGCCGCGGAGCGTGCGCGGCTGTACGCACGGATCAGCGATTGCGCGATCGTCGGCGTCGGGATCGTCGAGGCCGACGAGATCGACACGCTCAACATCTATTGGGCGACGATGAAGGCGATGACGGTCGCGGTCGATCAGGTCGCCGCCACGCTCGGCTGCGCGCCGGGCCATGTGCTGGTCGACGGCAACCGCCTCCCCCGCTGGGGCTATGCGGCGACGCCGATCGTCGGCGGCGATGCGCAGAGCCGCTCGATCGCCGCGGCCTCGATCGTCGCCAAGCATACGCGCGACACGATCATGATTCGGCATCACGAATCGTATCCGCACTACAATTGGGCCTCGAACAAGGGCTATGGCTGCCCGGCGCATCGCCGCGCCCTGGTCGAACACGGCCCGTCGCCGCTCCATCGGCGCAGCTTCGCACCCGTCGCGCAGACGGTTCTTCCGTTCTGAGTCTTTTTCGCCACACCCTATCCCTTGAGTCTGCCGGATCGACCGGACTCAACATCTGGGAAGGGCCGCGAAATGTTCCGCCTGGTTAACGATTTCGCAGCTTCTCGCGTTAACCATTGAGCGCTTGACGGCGAGTCCACCGCGCGGCGACGGTCGCGTGCGAACAGGGGGAAACGCATGACTGTCATCGATAAACCGCGCGTGCGTCGCGCCCCGGTAAAGGCCGCGGCAGAACCGGCCGTGCTGCCGCTCGACCGCATCCTGACGGGCGATTGCATCGCCCAGATGCGCGCGCTGCCGGCCAAGTCGGTCGACATGATCTTCGCCGATCCGCCGTACAATCTTCAGCTCGGCGGCGAGCTGTTCCGGCCCGACGGCAGCCATGTCGATGCGGTGACCGACGAATGGGACAAGTTCGACACCTTCGCCGCCTATGACGCGTTCACCCGCGCGTGGCTGGCCGAGGCGAACCGCATCCTCAAGGACGACGGCACGATCTGGGTGATCGGCAGCTATCACAACATCTTCCGCGTCGGCGTGGCGGTGCAGGACCTGGGGTTCTGGATCCTCAACGACATCGTGTGGCGCAAGAACAACCCCATGCCCAATTTCCGCGGCACGCGCTTCACCAACGCGCATGAGACGCTGATCTGGGCGTCGAAGGGCGAGAAGGCGAAATACACCTTCAACTATCGCTCGATGAAGACGCTCAATGACGAGCTGCAGATGCGGTCCGACTGGGAATTCCCGATCTGCGGCGGGCAGGAGCGGCTGAAGGGCGCCGACGGGCACAAGGTGCACCCCACGCAAAAGCCCGAAGCGCTGATCTATCGCGTGCTGCTCGCCTGCACCAAGCCGGGCGACGTGGTGCTCGATCCGTTCTTCGGCACCGGCACCACCGGCGCGGTGGCGAAGCGGCTCGGCCGCCGCTGGATCGGGATCGAGCGCGAGGGCGTCTATATCGAGGCCGCGCAAGCGCGCATCGACGCCGCGCTGCCGCTCGACGAATCGGCACTGCGCACGATGCAGAGCCCCAAGCAGCAGCCCAAGGTCGCGTTCGGCGTGCTGGTCGAGAACAGCTACCTGCCCGCGGGCAGCGTGGTGGTCGACGCCAAGCGCCGCTGGCGCGCCACCGTCTGCGCCGACGGCAGCCTCGCCAGCGATTGCGGGTCGAGCGGGTCGATCCACAAGCTCGGCGCGACGCTGCAGGGCGCACCGACGTGCAACGGCTGGAGCTTCTGGCATTACGAAGCGAACGGCGCGCTCAAGCCGATCGACGCGCTGCGCCAGACGTACCTGCTGGCGACACAGGTCTGATCAGGCGCCGGGCAACGCGGCGGTTCAGGCGTGCGCCACCCAGCCGCGCCAGGTGAACGCCGCGTAGAACAGCTCCACCGCATCGAAGCCCCCTGCGCGCAGGATCGCCTCGTCCTCCGCCGGATCAAGCATGGCGACGTTCGCCGCAACCGCCGCCCGCGCGCCGAGCGCCTGCTCCTCCTCCACCCCCGACGCGATGGCGAACGCGGCATAGCGATCGAGCCAGCGATCGCGCGCGGGCCCTTGCGGAAAGCTGCCGTGCACCGCGACGAACGGCGCGCCGGGGCGCAGGCGGCGATGGATCTGCCGCACCGTCCGTTCCCGCTCGGCCGCCGCCAGGAAGTGCAGCGTCAGCAGGCAGGTGGCGGCATCGAACGGCTCTTGCGGCGCATCGTCGATATAGCCCTGCACCAGGTCGACCCGCTCCATCTGCGGCCCAAGCAGCCGCTCGGCGGCACGCAGCATCTCGCCGGCCGGATCGACCCCGACGAACGACCAGCCGGGATGCGCGTCGGCGAGCGCCTTGAGCTCCAGCCCGCCCCCGGCCCCCAGCACCAGCACCCGCGCGTCGGCCGGTGCCGCTTCGCCAAGCAGCAGCGCGGTCATGCGGTGGACCGCGTCTAGGCCGGGCAAGAAGCGCCGCGGGCCATCGGCGTAGCGCGCCGCGGCGACAGGATCGTCGAACGCCTTGATGAAATCGATCGGCTCTGCGTCAGCCATGGTGCACTCCGCTGGCATGGGGCCGCGCCCGGAGGCGGCGGTGGAAGTCGGCGCTCAGCGCGGCGAGCGTCACGTCGCCCAGCGAGGCGAGCAGGATCGCTTCCGCCGCGTCAAAGGCGTGGTCGAGCGCGGCGTTGACCGCCTGCTCGACCAGGCAGTCGGGCGCCTCGCTGCGATTGCCGATTGCCAGCAGCGTCGGCGCACCGAGCGCATCATAGACGTCGCGCAGCGTGACGGCGGCAAGATCGCAGCCGAGTGTCCAGCCGCCGCCATGTCCCCTCTCCGATCGCACCAGGCCGCGATCGCGCAGTCCGGCGAGCACACGGCGAACGACCACAGGGTTGGTCTGCATGGCACGCGCGAGCATCTCCGACGTGGCCGGGCCGTCATGCTCGGCGAGATGGAGCAGGACGTGGAGAACACCCGAAAGACGGCTGTCACGAATCATGTAACGTCAATAGTTTCGAAAGCGGCTGATCGTCAACCCGTGCCGCTTGTGATGACGTGCACCGCTGCGGCAGGCCTGCCCTTGCCCCTATGCGCCCGCTGCCCCAAGAACGGCGCCCGTCCCGCAAAAGGATCGTCATGCACCTCCGCCCCGTCCAGTTCGTCGACGCGCCCTTTGCCTATCCCGATGGTGCGGTGGCGCGGCTTGCCGGCGGCATGCAGTGGTTCGCCGCTTATGAGGTGAGCGATAGGGGCGTGAAGCACACGGTGCCTGTTTCCGACATTGCCTCGGTGGGCGACCGCGCCGTTACACTCCACGCCCGCTTCACGGCGCCACGGCCGCCGCTCGCGCTGGGCGCGCGTACGCTGCGCTTCGAGCAGCCGGTCGTCGCCGCGATCCTCAACATGACACCCGACAGCTTCTCGGATGGCGGCGCGCACCGCGACGATCCCGCAGCCGCCGCCTCGGCCGGCATGGCGATGGCGGGCGCCGGTGCCGGGCTGATCGATGTCGGCGGCGAATCGACGCGCCCGGGGGCGGCGCAGGTATGGGAAGAGGATGAGGCGACGCGCGTCGTCCCGGTGATCGAGCGGCTCGCCCGCGCCGGCGCGCTGGTCTCGATCGATACCAGGAAGGCGCTGGTGATGGAGCGCGCGCTCGCCGCCGGCGCGGGAATCGTCAACGACGTGTCCGCGCTGCTGTACGACAAACGTGCCGTCGAGGTGGTCGCGCGCGCCGGCTGCCCGGTGATCGTCATGCACTCGCCCGATCCCGAAAAGGGCGGGCACGGGAGCCGCGGGTACGGCGATGTCGTGACGGAGGTGTTCGACTGGCTCGAAGCACGCGTGGACGCCCTGGCCTCGGCCGGGATCCACCGCTCGCGCATCATCGTCGATCCCGGCATTGGTTTCGGCAAGTCGCTCCACGACAATCTCGCGCTGGTTAACGCGCTCGCCATGTTTCACGGGCTCGGCTGCCCGGTGATGCTCGGCGCCAGCCGCAAGCGGCTGATCGGCGCCTTGTCCAACGAGGCGCCGGTCGGCGATCGGCTCGGCGGCTCGGTCGCACTGGCGCTGAAGGGTGCGGACGCGGGGGTGCAACTGCTCCGGGTTCATGACGTTCCGGAAACGGTTCAGGCACTGCGGGTCTGGCGCGGACTGCGCGACCGGTCCTTTGTCGGATAAGAAAAGGGGTGCGGCATGCAGGTCGCGGTATTCGGCACGAAAGCCTATGACCGACGCTTCCTGACCGCGGCGAACGAGGCGCACGGTCACGCGCTGACGTTTATCGAGCCGCGGCTGGACGCCGTCACCGCGACATTGGCGAGCGGGTTTTCCGCCGTGTGCGTGTTCGTCAACGATCGGGTCGATGCGGCGGTGCTGGAACTGCTCGCTGCTGGCGGCACCCGCATGGTCGCGCTGCGCTGTGCCGGCTACAACAATGTCGACCTCCGCGCCGCCGAGCGGCTGGGCGTCACGGTCGTGCGCGTGCCGGCCTATTCGCCGCACGCTGTCGCCGAGTTCACCGTCGGGCTGATGCTGGCGCTCGATCGCAACATCCACCGCGCCTGGGCGCGAGTGCGTGAAAACAACTTCGCGCTCGACGGGCTGATCGGCCGCAACCTGCACGGCCGCACCGTCGGCGTGATCGGCACCGGGCAGATCGGGGCGCTGGTCGCCCGCAGCCTTCGGCTAGGCTTCGGCTGCGACGTTCTGGCAAGCGATGTGGCGCCCGATCCCGCGCTCGAGGCGATCGGGGTGCGCTACACCGACCCCGCCGATCTGCTGGCGGCGAGCGATGTCGTGACGCTGCACTGCCCGCTCACCCCCGATACACGGCACATCATCGATGCTGACGCCATCGCGCGGGCCCGGCAAGGGCTGATGATCGTCAACACCAGCCGCGGCGCGCTGATCGACACGGCCGCGCTGATCGAGGGGCTGAAAACGCGCAAGCTGGGCGGCGTTGCGCTCGACGTGTACGAACAGGAGGCCGACCTGTTCTTCGAGGATCTATCGAACGAGATCGTGCAGGACGATCTGTTCCAGCGCCTGCTCACCTTTCCCAACGTGATCGTCACCGGCCATCAGGCGTTCCTTACCGAGGAAGCGCTCACCGCCATCGCCGAGACCACTTTGGCCAGCCTGACCGATGCCGAGGCGGGACGCCCCTTGCGTCACCGCGTCGGGGCAGAGGTGATCCGCGGGGTGCCGCGCTGATGTGTGTCGTTGCGCTCGCCTGGGCCGCGCACCCGCGCTGGCGGCTGGTGGTGGCCGGCAACCGCGATGAGTTCCACGCCCGCGCCGCGCTCCCGCTGGATCGGTGGGACGACGCGCCGCACGTGATCGCCGGGCGCGATGTCGTGTCCGGCGGCGGCTGGATCGGCGTGTCGGATGCGGGGCGGTTTGCGGTCGTGACGAACGTGGCCGGTCATCCGCGCGGCGAGGCGTCGCCCTCCCGCGGCGCACTGGTGGCGGATTTCCTGCGCGACGGCAGCGTGCCCGTGGATGATGCGCTGCCGGCATTTGGCGGCTTCAGCCTGATGACGATCGGGCCCGACGCTGCATTCCGGACGAACCAGCCAGGGGCGGAGCACCGCCCGCTAGCGCCCGGTCTGCACGGCATCTCCAACGGGCCGCTCGATCCCCCCTCGCCGCGCACCCGCACGCTCACCGCCGCGCTGGACGCGTGGCTCACCGCGGACCGCCCGATGGCCGCTCTGCTCGACCTGCTCGGTGACGATGAGCCCGCGGTCACCGGCGAGCGGCCGGTGTTCATTCGCGATCCGGTTTACGGCACGCGGTGCAGCACCGTGATCGCGGTCGACCAAGACGGAGCGGGCACGATTATCGAGCGCCGCTTCGGCCCCTCGGGGGTGCCCGACGGCGAGACGAAGCTGGGCTTCACCTGGCGGTGAGCTTGCCCTCCACGCTGTTCCGCCGACCGTAGGCGAAGTAGATCGCCAGCCCGATCAGGTTCCAGATCACGAACCGCCCGATCGTCGAAGAGGGCAGGCTGAACAGCAGGTAGATGCAGCCCAGGATCGCCAGTGTACCCACCACGAACGGCGCGGGGCAGCGGAACAACCGCTCGGCATCCGGCGCGCGCTTGCGCAGCACCATCAGGCACGCGCCGACTGCGATGAACGCCAGCAGCGTCCCGGCATTGGCGAGCTCGGCGATCTCGTCGAGCCGGAAGATGCCCGCGACGAGCGCGATGGACAACCCGGTCACCAGGGTGATCGCAGTCGGCGCGCCGGTGCGTGCGCTCACCGTCGCCAGCCGCCGCGGCAACAGGCCGTCGCGCGCCATGGTGAAGAACACGCGGCTTTGGCCGTACATCATCACCAGGATCACCGATGGCAGCGCGATGATCGCCGCCAGCGCGATCAGATGCGCGGCAAGCGGCTGATCCAGCGTGCGCAGCACCAGCGCCAATGGCTCGGGCGAGTTGGCGAGGCTGAGAAACGGCATCGCCCCGATCGCGGCCACCGCCACCAGCATGTAGATCAGCGTGCATACCAGCATCGATCCGACGATCCCGATTGTCAGGTCCCGCCCCGGGTTCTTCGCCTCCTCGGCGGAGGTCGCCACCGCGTCGAAGCCGTAGAAGGCGAAGAATACGATTGCCGCCGCCGCCATCACGCCGCGCTTCTCGCCGCCGATCTCGGTCGATCCGAAGCCATAGGGCATGAACGGCTGCAGGTTGTCGCCGTTGAACGCCGGCAGCGCAAAGGCGATGAACACACCCAGCGCCGTCAGCTTGATAATCACCAGCACGATGTTCAGCGTCGCGCTTTCGCGCGTGCCGGCGATCAGCAGCCCCATCACCGACAGCGCGACCAGCACCGCGGGCAGGTTGATCAGGCCGCCGTCATGCGGTCCGCTCAGCAGCATCGCCGGCAGCGCCACACCGGCCGACTGGATCCACCCGACCAGATAGCCCGACCAGCCTACCGCCACCGTTGCGCAGGCGAGCGAATATTCAAGGATCAGGCTCCACCCGACGATCCACGCCAGCGCCTCACCCAGCGCGGCATAGCTGAAGGTATAGGCGCTGCCCGCCGCGGGGATCATCGTCGCCAGTTCGGCATAGGCCAGCGCCGCGCAGGCGCACACCGCCCCGGCGATGGCGAAGGCCAGGATCACCGCCGGCCCCGCACGTTCCGCGCCGACGCCGGTCAGGGTGTAGATGCCCGTGCCGACGATGGCGCCCACCCCTAAGGCGATG
>JBELMF010000084.1:0-14654 GCA_042096015.1 Sphingomonas sp. | reverse complement strand
GTACGGTTATCGGCATCTACCGCGCGCTCATCAAGATCGGCGCCGCCGGTCAGGCGTCGATCGACGCGGTCGCCGGCCCGGTCGGTGAGGCGCTCATCATGACCGCACTCGGCCTCGCGGTCGCCGTGCCGGCCGTGCTCGCCTACAACTGGCTGCAGCGCCGCAACAAGTCGATCGCGGAGGACCTGTCGGCCTTCTCGAACGACGTGCTGGGCTACCTCGCCTCGAACGGTGCGGTTCGTCCGGCGGCCGTTGGCGCCACCGCCAAGCCGGTTGCCGCCAAGCCGACGACCACGACGGCCGGCCAGACCGGCGGCGTGCAGACCCGTTCGTAATGGGTGCAGCGGGGTCGCCGTGGTGGCGACCCCGCGATCTTTCCCCGGCCGGATCGCCGGCGGGGACGAAGACATAGGATAGCCTGACTTATGGCGATGAGCGTTGGTGGAGACTCCGCCGCAGAAACCCCGATGTCGGACATCAACACGACGCCTCTCGTGGACGTCATGCTGGTGCTCCTCATCATCTTCCTGATCGCGGTTCCCGTCGTGATCCAGTCGGTGCCGGTCCAGTTGCCGAGCGTGCGCTTCGATCCGACCACCACCAAGCCCGAGAACGTTTCCCTCTCGATCACCGCCGCGCCCGATGGGACCTGCTCGGTCTATTGGGGCATGACCAAGGTGACGCACGAGGAACTGCTGGATCGTGCGGTGGCCAAGCTGAAGGCCGAGATCGAGCGCCAGGGCGGCGTCAACGCCCCCGGCCTCGAACTGCCCGAAGCCCATGTCCGCGGTGACGTGAACGTGCCGTGGAAGTGTGTCGCGGGTGCGATCTACAACATGCAGATGGCTGGCTTCGCACGGGTCGGCTTCATTTCCGAACCGCCGCCGGGCTCTGGCGTCGAACGTCTGTAAGCACAGCCACGAGGAGTATTCGAAATGGCAATGAGTGGCGGCAAGGACGATGGCGAGCCGATGATGGAGATGAACACGACGCCGTTGATCGACGTCATGCTCGTGCTCCTCATCATGTTCATCATCACCATCCCGATCCAGACCCACGCGGTGAAGGTCGACCTTCCGGTGAATGATCCCAATGCGACCCGGCCCCCGGTCGATCCGCAGAAGAACAAGATCACCATCGCGACCGACGGTACGGTCAGCTGGAACGGCGCCCCGGTCGACGCGGTGCGGCTGCGCCAGTATCTTGACGTGGCTGCGGCGATGAACCCGGAGCCGGAGCTGCACTTCCAGCCCGATCCGCAAGTGAAGTACGACACGGTCGATCAGACGCTGGCGGTGATCAAGCGGTCGAACGTGACCAAGCTCGGCTTTATCGGCAACGAGCAATATTACCGCGAGTTCTGATCGCTTCGCGACGAACAAGCACATCAGGGCGGCCCTGCGGGGCCGCTCTTTTTTTATGTACGCGCTCCGGGGGAGGGGCGCGCTAGCGGGCGGCTTTCCCGCGGGGTTTGCTCAAGGACGATGCGAGACCGGTGCGTTCGTTTTGTTTGGGGACGCGGGCTAGTATCGGACCGTGCCGGATGCCGGATGCCGGATGCCGGATCCTGGCTTCCTGAGGCGTCAGGCGGATGCCTGGTTCAAGGCAGATGGATCAGGCTCCAGCCATGCAGATGCTGTCCCGGCCTACACAATCAGAGTTGAGTCTGGTGAAATGGGCCAGAAGCGTCATCGGATGAGACCGGTCCTATACGGGCTCAGAGTCAATGGCCGGGAGAGGCCGCGCATCCCATCACGCCGCTCCGGTTGAGCGCGGTTGAGGCGTGAGCAGGCGGTTCACTATCGCTACGACGTGTGGTTGCCGTGATTTCGGTATGGCTTGGTCACCAGAATCTCCGTCCGAATCCCGCATTTATCGGGCATGAAAGTGGGCGGCAGGTCGACAGCCGACCGGGATTGATCGTCGGCATGGGTTGCAGGCCGGGGCGCCGGAGCGGGGACTAAGCGCCAGATGCCGCAGGAAAATGAACGGCACGGTCGGGCGTGGGCCCGGCGAATGCCACGCTTCGGCCGTGCCGACAGTTCCCGCATCTTCATGGAGCACAATAGCGTAGCTTGTCCGCCGCGACGGCCGCGATGCTGGTTCATTGTGCGTTTCCGGGCGAAATCCCGATTGCACCACTGTCTCGAAAGTGACATACCGATGTCACAAAACGGTAACGCCAGAGTCATGGCGGCGTAACGTAAGGAGATGGTGGATGCGCAACGTGCTTCTTTTCGGTGTGGCGCTTGCCGCCGCAACGCCGGCGGTTGCGAGCGATCGCACCGGCTATCGCGCGATCGCGGCGGGTGATTACCAGACGGCCGAGAAGACGCTTCTGGCGGAGCGTCGGATTTTTCCGCAGCGACCGGAACTGATGATCAATCTCGCCACGGTTTACGCGCGCACCGGGCGCCTTACCGAGGCCGCATCGCTGTACCGCGGGGCGCTGGCGGAGGACCCAGTCGACATGGCACTGCCGAACGGCGCGGTCGAAACATCGCATGCGGTGGCGCAGCGCGGGCTCGATTCGCTCGGCCCCGTTACCCTGGCAGGTCGCTAAGCCAAACAAGTGCAACTGAGGCCTCGGCGCCGCTTGCCCGACAGGGCGGGCGGTGTGCCGGGGTAATGGAGTTGATCCAGCGGCCGCGATCCATTCGTGCGGTCGCTGCCGTGGGCGGGGCTGCGCATAGCGCCGATTCCGCTTCTTTTTCCGGGTTCCGGCGGCCCCTAGTCCAAATCGTCACATAAGCGGACCAGCCGGTTGAGGGCCAATTATCTACGTCGCAGGGGCTGCCCCTTGTTTTCCGGCGAGACCGGTTCCTGTTGGTTGTTTACGAGTATCCGTGACGTCCTCTCACTCGCGTCTTCCCGACTGGCCGCTGCCTTCGCCCGGGAGGTGGGTCTGATCAGATAGAGCAGACTTCAGGTGCGCGGCTCCAGCGCCCCAAGGTTCGGGGCGCGGCTTCGACGGTTTACAGGCGTGGGAGGGTGACGCCGCGCTGGCCCATATATTTGCCGGCGCGGTCGGCGTAGCTCGTCTCGCAGGGTTCGTTACCCTTGAGAAAGAGGAACTGGCACGCCCCTTCATTGGCGTAGATTTTCGCAGGCAAGGGCGTGGTGTTCGAGAATTCGAGCGTGACATGGCCCTCCCAGCCGGGCTCGAGCGGGGTCACGTTGACGATGATGCCGCAGCGCGCATAGGTCGACTTGCCGAGGCAGATCACCAGCACGTCGCGCGGCACACGGAAATACTCCACCGTGCGCGCCAGCGCGAAGCTGTTCGGCGGGATGATGCATACGTCGGTCTTGCGGTCGACGAAGCTGTTGGCCGCGAAATCCTTCGGGTCAACGGTCGCCGAATCGACGTTGGTGAAAATCTTGAACTCATCGGCGACCCGCGCATCGTAGCCGTAGGAACTGAGCCCGTAGCTGATGCAGCCGTCCCGCCGCTGCGCCTCGACGAACGGCTCGATCATGCCGTGCGCTTGCGCTTGATCGCGAATCCAGCGGTCGGAAAGGATGGACATGGCCTGGTGACGCTCCCTTGCGGGTGCTCTTTGCGGGCCGCGGCGACCGTGGCAAGCCCCAAGCGGGGACAGAGGCCTATCGCGGAAGCATGATCGTGGCGACGAGGCCGCCGCCGTCGCGATTCTGCAAGGTGATCTCCCCGCCGGCATCGCGAACGATCGCGCGCGCGAGCGCCAGGCCGAGGCCGATGCCGCCGGTGTCGCGATTGCGCGATTCCTCCAACCGCGTGAACGGATCGAAGACACCGTCCAGGCGATCGGGCGGGATGCCGGGGCCACGGTCGGCCACCGATACCCGCACCTGTCCGGCGCCGGGCGCGATCGCCACTTCGGCCGAGCCAGCATATTTGATTGCGTTTTCGATGAGGTTGCGCACCGCGCGGCGGAACAGCGTCGGCCGCAGGTGCATGCGCAGCCGCTCCGCGTCCTCGAAGGCGACATCCTTGCCGAGATCGCGGAAATCCTCGACCACCGCATCGACCAGCGCGGCAAGATCGACGTCAGTCTGCGCCTCGCTCGGCCGGCCCAGCCGAGCCAGCGAGAGAATGTCGTCAAGTGTGCGGCTCATCTCCTCGATCGTATCGGCCATCTTGGCGCGATCCTGATCGTCCTCGACCGATTCGATGCGCACGCGAAGCGCCGCCAGCGGGGTACGGAGATCATGGCCGATCGCGCCGAGCATGCGATCCTTCTCCTCGAGCATGGCGGTGACCCGCTGCGCCAGACCATTGAAGGCGATGATCACGTCGCGCAGATCGCTGGGGCCCTCCACGGCAATGGGGGCGGGTTCACTGCGCGGGGTGAAATCACGCACCGCCAGCGCCAGGGCACGCAGCGGCCGGGAAATGCGGCGCGCGATCCAGATGACCGGCAACAGGATCAGGATATAGATGATCAGGGTTTGGGCGAGCAGTGCCCAAAGGATGCGGCTGTCGCGGCGCGGCCAGGGCGCGTTGGTGGTGAGCCACGATCCATCGGGCTGCTGAACGGCGATCAGCAGCGTGTCAGTCCGTCGCCCGTGTCGCCGCTCGTCCATCGACTGCCGCGCTTCGTGGGGCCGGATTCCGGTGTCGATCCGGCCTGCGGCAACGCCGAGCTCGGCCAGCTGCGCGCGCAGTTCGGCCGCGACCTCGGGATGACGCTCAAGCCCGGGCGGAACGGGATTATGGTGCCGCCGCCGGATTTTGCCGCGATCGCCGGAGATGGGGCGCTCCGGGGACCGCTCCAGCGCATCGGCGATGCGGACAGCGGCGGGACGGGTGGCCTGGGCGAGACGGAAATCCGCGCGCTCACGCAGCACCAGGGCAAGATTGATCGCCTGGGCCGCGAACAAGGCCAGCGCCAGGAGCAGCGCCAGCTGGCCGACCAGGTTACGCGGGAACGGAATCCTCACAACCGGGTGACTTCGGCGGCCAGCGTGTAGCCCCCGCCCCAGACCGTCTTGATCAGTTGCGGGTTCTTCGGATCCGTCTCAATCTTCTTGCGCAAGCGACTGACCTGATTGTCGATCGCACGATCGAAGGCGGCTGCTTCGCGCCCCTGCGTCAGATCAAGCAGTTGATCGCGGGTGAGGACCTGGCGCGGCCGGGTGGCAAGCGCATGCAGCAGATTGTATTCGCCGGTCGACAGCGGCACCGCCACGCCTTCGCGATCAACAAGCGTGCGCTCTCCGGTCTTGAGCACCCAGCCTGCGAAGGCATAGGCGCCGGCATCCGGCGCGTGCTGCCGCGATCCGCCGGCCTGCATCCTGCGCAGCACGACCTTGATCCGAGCGGCAAGCTCCCGCGGGGAGAAGGGCTTTACGACATAGTCATCGGCGCCCATCTCCAGGCCGACGATCCGATCGGTCTCCTCGGTGCGGGCGGTAAGCAGGATCACGGGAACGTCGCTGGTCGCCCGGATATGGCGGCACAGGCTGAGCCCGTCCTCGCCCGGCATCATGATATCGAGGACGACGAGGTCGATCGCATAGGCGCCGAGCCGGGTTCTTGCCGCCTCGGCATCGCCGACCTGCGTGACTCGAAAGCCCTGCTTGGTGAGATATTGGGCGAGCGGCTCGCGGATCGAACGCTCGTCATCGACGAGCAGCAGGTGGGGCATGTCGGCCATGACGTCCGCATCTAGCATGTCATGCTCCTGGGAGAAGCGCCGGGCGGCGAGGAGGAGCCGCCCGGCGCTACGATGATGTTCAGCGCGACACGCCGCCGGTGGCGGCCGAATCGCCGCCGCGGCGCATCTTCATCTGCTGACGCGCGGCATCGCGTTCCGCCTGATCAACGCGGCCGTCCCGATTGGTGTCGATGCGGTCAAACGCCGCCTGAGCCGCGGTGGTCGCTTCGGCCCTCGTCAGAATGCCGTCGCGGTTGGCATCCGCGCGCATCATCATGCCCATGCCCGCCATGCCGTGCCCGCCACGGCGGCCACCCTGCGCGAACGCCTTGCCGCGATGTCCGCCGCGCTTGCCGCGCATCTCCTGCCGCTCGCTCTGGTCGATGCGGCCATCCTTGTTCGCGTCGGCGAGATCGAAGCGCTTCGCGGCGCGCTCACGGAACTGCTCGCGCGTCATGTCGGCCTTGTCCTGGCCGTGCTTGCCCGGACGCTCGTCGCCAGAGACCCGGCCGTCGCTATTCGCATCAAACCGCGCGAAAAGCGCATCGGCGGCGGCCATCGCTTCGGCGCGCGTCACCACCCCGTCGCCGTTGGTATCGGCAGCGGCCGCCCCACGGGCAGCCCCCGGCTGGCGCATCGACGCAGAATCCTGAGCGACCGCAGCGCCGGTGATGATCGTGCCGGCAAGTGCGACGGCAATGACGAGACGTTTCATGGCTTCATAATCCTTCCACTGGATGGGAAGAGCCCCATCGATATGGCGGGTTATGAAACGATCTTGTCGCACGGCTGTGCCCGAGAGGCGGTAAAGTGTCGCAAAATGTCGCTCGTCATCTTTCGCGGGACCGGCGGCGAGGGGCGGAACACTTGCGCTTACCAGGCCAAGGCGATCTTTCCGAAGTGGCTGCCTGTTTCCTGATGCCGGAAAGCGTCGCCCAGTTCTTCCAGTGCGAAGGTGCGATCGACCACCGGTCTGATGCCGGTCACATCCAGGGCGCGGACGAACGCGTCCTGATCCTGGCGGCTGCCGACGATAAGGCCCTGCAGACGCGCCTGCTTTGCCATCAACAAGGCGGTAGGCACCTCGCCGCTGACGCCGGTGAGCACACCGATGAGGGCGACATGGCCGCCGATCCGGACGGCCTGCAGCGACTGGGCCAACGTGCCCGGGCCGCCGACCTCCACCACGACATCGACGCCGCGCCCGCCGGTAAGCTCCAGCACGGTGCGGCCCCAGTCCGGTTGATCGCGATAGTTGATCAGATGGGTTGCGCCGAGATCCTTGGCACGGGCGAGCTTGTCATCCGAGGAGGAGGTGACGATCACCTCCGCGCCCATCGCGCGGGCGAGCTGAAGCGCATAGATCGAAACGCCGCCCGTGCCGAGCGCCAGGACCGTGTCGCCGGCCCGCAGCCCGGCATCCACCGCCAAGGCCCGCCATGCGGTGAGCCCCGCCGTGGTGATCGTCGCGGCCTCCTTGTGGCTCCATCCGGACGGCGCCCTGGTGAAAGCGGTTGCGGGCAGAATGACGGTGTCGCGGGCAAAGCCGTCGATCCCGTCCCCGGGGACGCGGCGGAAATCGCCGACGCGGGGTGGCCCCGCCTGCCAATCCGGGAAAAAGCAGGAGACGACATGATCCCCTGGCGCAAAGTCACTGACGCCATCGCCGATCGCCTCGACCACGCCAGCCCCGTCCGCCATCGGGATGCGACCGTCGGCGGTGGGGGACTTGCCGGAGCAGACCAGATAGTCGTGGAAGTTCAGCGAGCTGGCGTGCAGCTGCACGCGGACTTCGCCGGGGCCGGGCTGACCCGGATCGGCCCGATCGGACAGCGCGAGCTTGTCGAGCCCGCCGGGCGCCGCAAGCGTGACCGCCCTCATTTGCCGCCTCCCGCAGCGGCGGGCGTGCGTGCCGCAGTCGTCACCCGAACGGTAGGCTCAAGCATCTGGCCTTTCATGATCCCTTCTCCCTTGGTCGGCGAGGTCGGCATGTCCATGATCCGGTGGACGACCTCCATGCCCTCGACGACGCGGCCGAACACGGCATAGCCCGGCCCCTCGGCAGAGGCGTCCATCGCCGGGGTGTTGCCGACGATGATGAAGAAATCCCCGCGGGCGGTGCCGGGTTGTGCCATCGCCATGGAGATCGCGCCGTCGACATGGCTCAACCCGGTCTTGCTGGTCGGTTCGTGCGCAATCGGGGGCAGGGTTCGCTTGGGATCGTTCTGCGTGCCGAACTGAATGAAGCCGTAGCGCGGCTCGTCCTGCACCTTCACCGTCCGGTAGAATACGGTGCCGTCGAGCCGCTTTCCATCGACATATTTCAGGAAATTGGCGGCGGTGACCGGTGCCTTCTGCGTCTCGATGGCGAGAACGATCGGGCCTGCGGCGGTGCTCAACGTCACCCTGGTCGCGGTGGCTGGATCGGAAAAGGCGGCGAGCGCAGGGGCCGGAGCGGGCTCAGCCGGCGCGGCGGATGTGGAGGGCGGCGCCACCTCGCTCGTCTGCGCCAGAAGCGGCGCAGCGGCGAGCAGGCCGGGAACGAAAAGGGGGAGGGACAGGATCATCCGCATCATGCAACCTTTGCGACAAGCAGCGCGAGGCTGTCCGCCTCGCTTCCGGAAAGCTGGACCGTATAGGTGCCGGGCGCGAGAATGAAGTCGACCATCTTGGTGACACCCGTGCATGCCGGGCCGTGGCCGTGCGCCACGCTGGCGACGGCGGCGCCGCCGCGCACGACATCGATCCACGCCTTGCCGCCCAGCGCCACGCGATAGGTGCCGACTTCGGCGATGGCCAGCGTCAGCGTCCCGCCGTTGGCGACCGCCTGCTTTGGCTGGGGGCGGAGCGTCAGATGCCGGGCCGGGTGAAGCGAGGCGAGCACCGCGCGCCCCGGCACGATCGCGGCGCCGCCGCCTGCTTCCGTTCCCGCCGCGACGGGCATCTGTTGCGACCAGGCGGCCAGCTCGATCGGCAGCGCGGCACGCACGATGCTGCAATCCGGGCCCTTTGTCGGTTGTTGCGCGCCGACAGCCGATGTCGCCGAGAGCAGAGCAACGGTGAAAGCGATGTGCATCGATGATCCTTTTCCCCACGCCGCGATGAGCTACGGCGCCGAGCGGAACCGTGGCTGCGTCGCAGGCCAAACCCTAGGCAGAACGCCATGCCCGCGACACCGTTGCAGGCATCGGTTCGGCATTCACGCGGGGGACGAGCGGCGACGGGGCTTGCCGCTCGTGGTCGGCCGGCCGCTAGGCGCGGGTCGGGATCTTCTCGAACGGCACATCCTTGTCGACGCGCACGTCGCCCGGCAGACCGAGCACGCGTTCGGCGATGATGTTGCGCAGGATTTCGTCAGTACCGCCCTCAATGCGAGTGGCGGGGCTGCGCATCAGCGTGGCCTGGAAGCGGGCGGCGTGCGCGGCCAGTTCGGGATCGGTGAGCACCCCCATCTCGCCCTGCTGATCGATCGCGAACATCGCGATATCCTGCATCGTCGATCCGGCGACCAGCTTGCCGATCGAATTTTCCGGACCCGGCTGTTCCCCCTTCGACAAGGCGGTGAGCGAGCGCATCGCGGTGTACTTCAGCCCGCTCGCCTTTGTCGCCCAGTCGGCGAGCTTCGAGCGGATCGAGGGATCGTCGACCAGACGGCCCCCGTTCGGCCCGGGCGCGCGGATGGCGTAGTCGAGCAGCGGCTCGAAGCCGGTCGACATGCCCGAGCCGATCGACAGCCGCTCGTTCATCAGCGTGGTGAGCGAAACGTTCCAGCCGTTACCCACCGCGCCGAGCCGCTGGCTGTCGGGGATGCGCAGGTCGGTGAAGAACACCTCGTTGAAGCCCGACTGGCCATGCGCCTGGAGGATCGGGCGGACTTCGATGCCGGGCGAGCGCATGTCGATCCAGAACATCGTCAGCCCCTTGTGCTTGGCGACGGTGGGGTCGGTGCGGGTCAGTAGGATACCGTATTGCGAGATGTGGGCGCCCGACGTCCAGATCTTGGAGCCGTTGACCACCCATTCGTCACCGTCCTTGACCGCACGGGTACGCAGGCCGGCAAGGTCCGAGCCGGCAGCGGGTTCGGAGAACATCTGGCACCAGATGTCCTCGCCCGCGGCGAGCGGCGGCAGGAGGCGCTGCTTGTCCTCCTCGCTGCCCCAGGCCATCACGGTCGGGCCGCACATGCCCTGGCCGATGATGAAGGTAAAGGAGAGCTGCGCGTAGACGCCTTCCTCCTGGTTCCAAATCACGCGCTGCATCGGTGTGGCGCCGCGACCGCCATATTCCTTCGGCCAGTGGAGGCACGCCCAGCCGGCGTCGCGCTTGGCCTTCTGCCATTTCTTGGCCTCGGCCAGCATGTCGATCTCGCCGGCGTCGGCGGAGGTGCCGAAGCCCGAACCTGACAGGATCGGGTAAAGGTGCGTGGGGGCGTTGGCGTCGATCCAGGCGCGGGCTTCGGCACGGAAGGCGGCTTCTTCGGGGGTGTCGTCGAAGTTCATGGCGTCAGGACTCCGAGATCATGGGCGTTCGTGTGGGCGGTGAGGATGCCTCGATTGCGCTCGGCACGAACGGGGAAGGTGGGCGCTCACGCCGCGAGCGGCTCGTTGGCGGCGGCGAGGCGGGTGACGAGCTTTTCCTCCCAGTCGGGCTGGCTGCCGAGGGCGAGGGCGAGCTGGTTGGCGCGGCGATAGAAGAGGTGGCAGTCCATCTGCCAGGTAAAGCCCATGCCGCCATGCACTTGCACGTTGTTCTTCGCGCAATGGCGGAAGGCGTTGGTGGCGGATACCCGTGCCGTTGCGGCAGCACGCGGTAGTTCCGCGGCGCCGGTGGAAAGCGCCCAAGCACCGTAATAGGCGTTGGAGCGGGCGAGCGTCGCGGAGACGTACATGTCGGCGAGCATGTGCTTGATCGCCTGGAAGCTGCCGATCTGGCGGCCGAACGCCATGCGCTCCAGCGCATAATCGCGGCCCATCTCGAGCGCACGGTCCGCGCCGCCGATCTGTTCAAAGGCGACCAGCACCGCGGCGCGATCGAGCAGGATCTGGAGCATTGCCCAGCCTTCGCCCCGTTCGCCCAGCCGCTCGGCCGCGGCATCGGCGAAGGTGAGTTCGGCCTGGCCGCGGGTGGGGTCGAGCGTGTCGAGCGTCCGGCGTGTGACGCCATCAGCCGACAGGTCCACAACGACGAAGCTCAGCGCGTCGCCTTCCCTGGCCAGCACGATCGCGACGTCGGCGATGTCACCGTCGAGCACCGGGAGCTTGGCGCCGTTGACCGTACCGTTGACGAAGCTGGTCCGAACCGCTTTCTCCGTCAGCCGCTCACCTTCGACGCTGGCGAGGCACCCGATCGCGGCGCCGGCGGCGATCTTGGGGAGCCAGGTGGCCTGCTGTTCGGAGGTACCGAACGACTTAATCGCTTCGGCGGCAAGATAGACCGACGAGACGATCGGCAGCGGCGCGAGCGCGCGGCCGAATTCCTCGGCAACCGCGCACAGCTCGAGATAGCCGAGGCCGAGGCCGCCATGCTCCTCCGGAATGGCGATGCCGAGGAAGCCCATCTCCGCCACACCTTGCCACAGCGCGCGATCGAACCCGCCACCTTCCAGCGCCTTGCGGACGCGATCGGTGGAGCATTCGGCGGCGAGGAAGCGCCGCGCCTCCTGCCGGAATTCATTCTGTTGTTCGTTGAAATCGAACTGCATCGATCCCCTCCCTCTTATTCCTGCGGCAGCTGGTGCACGTACACCTCGTTGTGCGTGATCCGGTCCCCGGCGAGCAGCACCATGTCGAACCCGCGCAAGCGCCCGCCGCCGGCCACGTCGCAATACCAGCGCCCGCAGAAGCCGCCGGGGATCGGCCAGGTCTCGTCCGGGATATAGGTCATCGCGGGCGTGGCGGCGAACAGACCGGTCAAATAGGCACGCAGCGCATCATGGCCGGTGATGCCAGCGGCAGTCTGCGGATCGAAATAGCAGCAGTCCTCGGCGTAGAAGCCGAGCAGCGCAGGCACGTCCTTGACCGTCCAGGCGGCGAGCCAATCGGCATTGTAGCTGGCGATATCCATGGTTCAGGCCCCCACCACGCGCGCGACATGCGCCGGTTCGAAGATCTCTGCCGGGACCGCTTCCGGCCCGGCGAGCGTCGCCACGCCGTGCAGGCCAAGCATCGGATCGGTGACCGTGCCCTCATGATAGCGGCGGCGACGGGCGCGTGCGGCCTCGCCGAATTCCATGTCGAGCGTCGCCTGCATCTCGGCCGCGACGCGCAGGCGGCGCATCCGCTCGACGCGTTCTTCGGCATAGGGGTCGAAGTCAGGAGCGGCGCCAACCGGCGTTTCGGTGAGGATGTCGCTGACCAGCCGGACATCGCGATAGGTGATCGACAGACCCAGGCCGAGGATCGGATCGTTCCACCCGGCCGCATCGCCGATGAGCACGGCGCCCGGCGCATAGGGGCGCTCGGCGGCGCTGCAATTGTTGTAGTAAGCGAACAGGGGGCTCGCCGGGGTGCCGCCGGCGATCGCGCCGTTGTGGGGGGCGGACTTCATGCGGAAGGCCTGCAGGAAGCGCGCGGGGCCTTCCGGCCCGGCGAAGCGCTTCGTCTCGGCCAGCGACCAGCCGCCGTAGACGCGCATCCGCTGGCCGCCCTGCGGAAAGGCGAGGAAGGCGAAATCGTCCTCCGTCCCGATCGCCTGGCGCGTGTCGTCCCAATCGGCGACGCCGTCCACCAGCAGGCCGGCGAACCAATGATGCGGCTTGTCCTGATGAAGCGTCAGGCCTGCCGCGCGGCGCACCATCGACTGGCGCCCCTCGGCGCCCACCACCAGGGGCGCGGTTGCGCTATGTTCGACGCCATTGTGGAAGAAGGTGACGCGGGGCAATACGGCCAGGTCGACGACCTTCACGTCGACGCCGCGCAGCGCGGCCGCGCCGGCCGCAGCCGCCGCATCGAACAGCGTCTGGCAATGTACCGGATGGCGGATGCACAAGGGGCCGGGGACATCGGGCGCGAACATGCCTAGCGGCATGGCGCGAGCCTCCGCCTCCGCAGGATCACGCGTTTCATCATAGGTGACGTGGCTGGTCAGGTGGTGGCCGCCGGCGGCGACCAGCGTATCGTACAGGCCGAGCCGCTTCGTTTCGGTGACGCCCCAAGGCGCGATCCACTCGCCGCGCACCTTGTCTTCATAGACGGTGGTCTTCTCCAGCAGCAGCACCGACCGCCCGGCCCGCGCCATCACCGTCGCCAGCGCCGAACCGCCGATTCCGCCGCCGACGATGATCAGATCGTACGTCATGCCCGCTCTCCTCCCGTCGCCCGTCGACGTGGACGGGCGATCGGATTGACTAAGTCGATCGACCTAATCCGCGCACAGCTATGAGCCTGCCGCGTGGTGAGTCAATGGGGAAGGGGGGGATGGTCAGGGCTGAAGCGCGGCGGCGAGACAAAGCAGCGCGACGACCAGCATCGTCGCCAGCGTCCAGCGGACGAGGCCGTCCGAGGGATCGTCCAGCCCGTTCATGGGTGAAGGCTCGGCATGGCTGGTGGCTAGTGCGACAGCCGATCGCACGCGATCGCGGCGAGACCGGCGTTCGACGAAACGACCAATGCGGCGGATTAGCACTCCCGATCGGGAAGGCCCGTACTTGGCGGCTGCGATGCTGCTAAGTCACTGAAAAGGTGGTGGACGCACTTGGGCTCGAACCAAGGACCCGCTGATTAAGAGCCATGATCAGAGGGTCCTAGCGCGTCCGCATGTGTCCAAAAATGGCGGAAATCTGCGATTCATAGTCCGCATTGTTCTTGAAATGTTCGCCAGTATCCACTACAAAAAGCTACCTAAGGTAGCAGGCACATATGGCGAACAAAGTAGGTTTGACGGACGCGAAGATCGCAGGACTCAAGGCGCCGGCGGCTGGTCAGATTGAGCTGGCCGATGGTATCGTCCCCGGCCTGAGGCTCCGCATGGGCGCCAGTGGTATCAAGACGTACATTCTGCGCAAGCGGGTTCAGGGCAAGTGGTTGAATGTGACCATCGGACGCCATGGTCCGAGTTTTACCCTCGCCCATGCGCGTAAGAAGGCGCGCGATCTGCTTGTCGATGTCGAGCAGGGCAAGAGCATTGCCAGGAAGCCGGGTGCTAAGAGGAAGGGGTCAAAGGGCGTCGGTACGGTTGCCGAGCTCTACGAGACGTATCTGTCCCAGCAGATCGAGGGCAAAAAGCGCAGCGCGAGGGAGTTCGATCGGGTCTTCCGAAAGTACATTGAGCCCGAGCTGGGAGACCGCCTCGCGGACTCCATTACCCGAGGTGACGTGAGCCGCTTTGTTGAGAAGATCGCATTCGAGCGGGGCAAGGAAACCCTGACGATGGCGCGGATCGTCTATCGCCATCTTTCGACCTTCTACACGTGGGCACTTACCAGACTCGAGCATATGCCTGCTAATCCCTGCCGGGACGCGTGGCGACCGAAGCGGAATGAACCTCGTGATCGCGTACTCAGCGACCGAGAACTCGCGGCGCTATGGCAATCTGCGGTCGAGGATGGCTATCCGTTCGGTCACCTTGTGCAGATGCTTGTTCTTACGGCTCAACGCCGGGGTGAAGTGCTCGATGCAGCTTGCGACGAGTTCGATTTCAAGGCGAAGGTTTGGACCGTCCCAGGCGACCGAGCGAAAAATGGCAAAGCGAATGTGGTGCCGCTATCCGCGCAGGCCCTTGCAGTAGTCACAGAGGTCTTCATGGCCGCAGGGATCGACCCTGACGACGCTCACAAGCAATCCCAGATTCTGTTGGCATCGAAGGTCACCAGCACGAACAGCGTTAGCGGCCTCTCGAAAGCATGGAAGCGGATCAGAGCAAGCGTGGACGAGAAGCTCGGCTACGAAGCCGGTCACTTCACAATGCATGACATTCGGCGGACAGTGGCAACTGGCCTCCAGCGTCTCGGCATACCTCTGGTGTGTGAATCGGCGTGCAATATTGACCCCGTTCGGGGCTGATCGGCGTGCAAAATTG
>JBELMF010000083.1:0-14724 GCA_042096015.1 Sphingomonas sp. | reverse complement strand
CGCACTGGTTTCTGCAACCGCTTGAACCCGTCCGGTGAAATGGGGGTCAGATCACGCCAGAGAACTTCACAGATGCGAACGGCAACGGCATCTGGGATGAAGGTGAAGATTACATCGACCGTAACGCCAACGGCAAATGGGATCCCGCTATTCCGATCACGGGTACGCTGGGCGGACCGGGAGACGTCGTATCATACACGGCAACTTTTCCTAAACGCATGTTGTTCGGATCGATCACCACCCTGTTCGGCGTTCCGGAAAAAGCGACGCTTACCGCCACAACGGTTGTTCGCAACGAAGCCGTGGTGAGGAAGAGCGTATGAGCCGGTTGCCTCGCCTGCTTGCTCGTGACACCCGCGGGCTAGCGCTGATCGAATTCGCACTGCTGGCACCGATGCTGATCGCGATGATCCTGAGCGGCTTTGAACTCGGCAACTACGCGCTCGCCAACAATCGTGTGCAGCGGTTGGCCGCGATGACGGCTGACCTCGTTGCGCAGAGCGGAACGGGCAAGATCGGCGCCACTGAAGCGCAAGTTTATGATCTGTTCAACGCCATTGATTTAACAGCCAAGCCCTTCGACCTTCGCGACCACGGCCGCGTCATCATCACCGCCGTCAAGGGCACCGACAACAATAATGACGGGGTGGTCGAGAACCGGATTCTTTGGCAGCGGTTCGACGGTGCATATACGGCGGCGACGCCAAATCTCGGCTGCAATCTCACAACTGCTTTCGCCACGCTGCCGAACAGCCGGATGCTGCCACTCGACGAAATCCTGTTCCATGTCCAGGTCACGTACAACTATCAGCCGATCTTCAGCAGCTATCCAATGCGCTGGTTGCAGTTTAGCCCTGATTTTACCCGAACAGCCATGTTCCGAGCACGGAACAAGGACTTTCAGACACCCACCCCCGATCAGCGCTTCCCCGCCAAGAAAAACTGCAGCACCGCTACGGGACTATAACCGCCCACCTCACCTCAGCGTACCAACCGAGGTGAGGTGGAGCAGCATCACTTCTTGTACACCACCTTCTTCACGCCCTCAACGATCTTGTCGGACGAGATCAGCGCCAGCTTCTCAAGGTTCGCCGCATAAGGCAGCGGCACGTCCTCGTTGCACACGCGGATCACCGGCGCATCGAGATCGTCGAAGCCCTCTTCCATGCAGATCGCCACGATCTCGCTGGCGATCGAGCAGGTCGGCCAGCCCTCCTCGGCCACCACCATGCGGTTGGTCTTGGCGAGGCTCTTTAGCACCGTCTCCTTGTCGAGCGGGCGCAGCGTGCGCAGGTCGATCACCTCCGCATCGATGCCCTCTTCGGCCAGCTTGTCGGCGGCTTCGAGCGCGAGCCCGACGCCGATCGAATAGCTCACGATCGTCACGTCCTTGCCCTCGCGCATGATCCGCGCCTTGCCGATCGGCAGGACCCAGTCATCGAGCTTGGGCACTTCGAACGACCGGCCGTAGAGCAGCTCATTCTCGAGGAACACGACCGGGTCGGTCGAGCGGATCGCCGCCTTCAGCAGCCCCTTGGCATCGGCCGCGTCGTAAGGCGCGATCACGATCAGGCCCGGCACGCTGGCATACCACGGGCCGTAGTTCTGCGAGTGCTGCGCGCCGACGCGGCTGGCGGCGCCATTGGGGCCGCGGAACACGATCGGGCAGCGCATCTGGCCGCCCGACATGTAGTTGGTCTTGGCGGCCGAGTTCACGATATGGTCGATCGCCTGCATCGCGAAGTTGAACGTCATGAACTCGACGATCGGGCGAAGGCCGCCCATCGCCGCGCCCGTGCCGACGCCCGCGAAGCCATATTCGGTGATCGGCGTGTCGATCACGCGCTTGTCGCCGAACTCGTCGAGCAGGCCCTGGGTCACCTTGTAGGCGCCCTGGTATTGCGCGACTTCCTCGCCCATCACGAACACGCGCTCGTCGGCGCGCATTTCCTCGGCCATCGCATCGCGCAGCGCCTCGCGGACGGTCACCTTGACCATCTCGGTGCCCTCCGGGATCGCCGGATCGGAAACCTCGGCGTCGTGCTTCGCCGCCTCGAACATCTGGCGCGCACCGGTCTCGACCTTCTCCTGCGCCGGATGCGCCGAGTCCTCGACCTGGTCCGACTTCTTCTCGTCGGCCTTGGCTTCAGGCGCCGCGGTGTCTTCCTTGGTCGCCGCAGGATCGGTCGTGCCGGCCGGCGCAGCGCCAGCATCCTCGCCCTCACCCTGCAGCTGCATGATGACGGTGCCGACCTTCACATTGTCGGTGCCCTCGGCGACCAGGATCTTGCCAACGGTGCCTTCGTCGACCGCTTCGAATTCCATCGTCGCCTTGTCGGTCTCGATCTCGGCCATGATGTCGCCGGACTTCACCGTGTCGCCTTCCTTGACGAGCCACTTGGCGAGCGTGCCCTCCTCCATGGTGGGCGACAGTGCCGGCATCTTGATGTCGATCGCCATCTCAATACTTCTCCACCAGCACGTCGGTATACAATTCCTTGGGATCGGGTTCGGGGGTGCTTTCGGCGAAATCGGCCGATTCGTTGACGATCTTGCGGATCTCCGCCTCGATCGTCTTCAGCTCGTCTTCCTTGACGCCCTCGGCATCGAGCAGCTTCTTGACGTGCTCGATGGGATCGGACTTGTCGCGCACCGCCTGCACTTCCTCGCGGCTGCGATACTTCGCCGGGTCGGACATCGAGTGACCGCGATAGCGATAGGTCTTCATCTCGAGGATGACCGGCCCCTTGCCCGCGCGAACCCAGGCAAGCGCCTCTTCCGCCGCGCCGCGCGCCGCCAGCACGTCCATGCCGTCGACCTGGATGCCGGGAATGCGGAAGCTCTCGCCGCGGCGATACAGCTGGTCCTCGGACGAGGCGCGGTTCACGCTCGTGCCCATGGCGTACTGGTTGTTCTCGATCACGAAGATGATCGGGAGCTTCCACAGCTCGGCCATGTTGAACGCTTCGTACACCTGGCCCTGGTTGGCCGCACCGTCGCCGAAATAGGCGAGGCACACGCCGCCGTCGTTGTTGTACTTGTGGCTGAAGCCTAGGCCCGCGCCCAGCGACACCTGCGCGCCGACGATGCCGTGCCCGCCGTAGAACTTATGCTCCACGCTGAACATGTGCATCGAGCCGCCCTTGCCTTTCGAGATGCCGGCCTGACGCCCGGTCAGCTCGGCCATCACGTCCTTGGGCGGGATGCGGCACAACAGCATATGGCCATGATCGCGATAGCCGGTGATCACGCTGTCCTTCTCGGTCAGCGCAGACTGAAGGCCCACCGCGACCGCTTCCTGGCCGATATACAGGTGGCAGAAGCCGCCGATCAGGCCGAGGCCATAAAGCTGGCCGGCCTTCTCTTCGAAGCGGCGGATGAGCAGCATGTCCTTGTAGAACTGCAGCAGTTCGTCCTTCGTCGCCTGGTACGGCTGCGGCTCGCCGGGGCGCTCGCGATTGGGGACGGGGGGTTCTGCGCTCTTCGCGCGGGCGTTTCTTGCCACGGAGGTGAAGCCTCGTAGGTTCCTGGGGAGAGAGAAGCCGCGCCTATAGGCCCGGTTGCGGTGTAGGTGCAACGGGAGGGGTGACGCTGCGTAACGTAACGTCATGTTTGACGTGCCAAAGGTCCGGCGCTCGCGCTACTGTTGCCCCATTCAGTCCGTCATCCCCGCGCGATTCCACCTTCAATCCCCGCCACCCCGCTGGGGATTCTTGTGCCGCAACGCAGCCCGACCTAAGTCCCGCTGCACATGTGCACGGCCGTCCACCCGCTCCGCATCGTAAATTACCGCAGCTACTGGCTCGCGCGCCTGTTCAGCACCATAGCCCAGTCGGCGCTCGCCATAGTCCTTGGCTGGCAGGTATACAGCATCGCCCGCGAGACGATGGACATCCGCGAAGCCGCGTTCCTGCTCGGCATGATGGGCCTCGCGCAGTTCGTGCCGCTGTTCGTGCTCACGCCGATCGTCGGTCTCGTCGCCGACACGATCGACCGGCGCTGGATCGTGCGCGGCACCACCACGCTGCTCGCCACCAACGTAATGCTGCTCGGCTTCGCCACTTGGGAGGACTGGATCGGCCTGCCGGTGCTGTTCGGCGCCGCAGTGCTCGTCGGCGTCGCCCGCGCCTTCGCCGGCCCCGCTTATGGCGCGCTCGCCCCCAATCTCGTGCCGCGGGAAAGCCTGCCCACCGCCATCGCACTCGGCTCGATCGCCATGCAGGTCGGCTTCATTGCGGGCCCCAGCGTCGGGGGCCTCCTGTTCGCGATCGGCCCGATCGTCGCGTACGGCGGCATGGCCGCGATGTTCCTCCTTGCGCTCGTCCTGCTGCTGACGATCCGAAAGGTGCCGCAACCGCCCGCGCAGAAGGACCGTCGCCCCCTCGCCCGCATCGCCGACGGCTTTGCGTACGTGAAGCGCAACCGGCTGGTGCAGGCGGCGATCACGCTCGATCTCTTCGCGGTGCTGCTCGCCGGCGCGACTGCGCTGCTGCCCATCTACGCGCGCGACATCCTCCACGTCGGTCCCACCGGCCTCGGCTTCCTCGCCGCCGGCATGGGCATCGGCGCATCGGTCACCGGCATCTTCCTGTCGTTCCGCCCGATGAAGACCGACGTCGGCCGCAAGATGCTGATCGCCGTCGTCGTGTTCGGCCTAGCGATCCTCACCTTCGGAATCTCCAAGAACTTCGTGCTCAGCCTCGCCGCGCTGATCGTCGCGGGCAGCGCCGACATGGTCTCAATGTACGTGCGCGGCTCGCTAATCCAGCTCCACACGCCCGACGAGATGCGCGGCCGCGTCAGCGCGGTCAGCCAGCTCACCATCTCGGCGTCGAACGAACTCGGCGAAGCGGAGAGCGGCCTCATGGCCTCCCTCCTTGGCCCGGTCGGCGCGGTGGTGGTCGGCGGGGTCGGCGCGATCGCTGTCACTCTGCTATGGTCGCGCCTGTTCCCGGAACTGAAGAACGCGCGAACCTTTGATCCGCCCGAAGAACCCCTCAGCGTCATCCCACCCGAAACTCAGCATGGAGTGAGCCAGCCATGAAGGCGAACACGATCCTCGACACGATCGGCAACACCCCGCACATCCGCGTCCAGCGGCTGTTCCCGGGCTCGGAGGTGTGGATCAAGTCCGAACGCGCCAACCCCGGCGGGTCGATCAAGGATCGCATCGCGCTGGCGATGATCGAGGCCGCCGAGGCCTCGGGCGCGCTCCAGCCGGGCGGTACGATCATCGAGCCGACGTCGGGCAACACCGGCATCGGCCTCGCCATGGTCGCCGCGGTGAAGGGCTACAAGCTCGTCCTCGTCATGCCCGAAAGCATGTCGCTGGAGCGTCGCCGCCTGATGCTCGCCTATGGCGCGACCTTCGACCTGACTCCGCGCGAAAAGGGCATGAAGGGCGCGATCGAACGCGCGCTCGAACTGGTCGACACCACGCCCGGCGCCTGGATGCCGCAGCAGTTCGAGAACCCCTCCAACATCGACGTCCACGTCCAGACCACCGCGCAGGAGATCCTCGAGGACTTCCGCGAGTCGCCGATCGACGTGCTGATCACCGGCGTCGGCACCGGCGGCCACATCACCGGCGTCGCCGAGACGCTCAAGAAGACCTGGCCGAGCCTCAAAGTCTATGCGGTCGAGCCCAACGCCTCGCCGGTGATCAGCGGCGGTCAGCCCGGCCCGCACCCGATCCAGGGCATCGGCGCGGGCTTCATCCCAGCCAACCTCCACACCCAGGCGCTCGACGGCGTGATCGAGGTCGACGCCGCCGTCGCCAAGGACATGGCCCGCCGTGCCGCACGCGAAGAAGGCATGCTGGTCGGCATCTCCTCGGGCGCGACGCTCGCCGCGATCCTCCAGAAGCTGCCCGACCTCCCCGACGGCGCCCGCGTGCTCGGCTTCAACTACGATACCGGCGAACGCTACCTCTCGGTGCCCGACTTCCTCCCGGAAGCGTAAGGCACCACGCCGCCCTCGTCATCCGTCATGCCGGGCCCGTCCCGGCATCCAGCGTTCCGCATACCCACCGCCGGTGGAGCACGCGGCACCCTGGATGCCGGCACAAGGCCGGCATGACGGAGCGGCATAGCCGTCAGCCAACCTGAATTTCGCGGCTCGCCTTTTCTCGTCTAAGCACCCGACCGTGTCGAACCTACGCCCGCTCCACCTCATCCTCGCCGCGATCGCGATCTTGGCAATCGCGCTGCCGCTGATCGTCACGCGCCTCGTTCCAACGGTTCAGCCCGAAGTGGGCGTCCCGACCATCATCAAGCAGCGCACCGTCGCCCCGCGCATCGCGCCGCCCCCGGTCGAGCCGGTCGAATATGCGGCGATCGACCCCAACGACGCCCGCGCGATCAACGCCGCCGTGCCGTTCGTCAAAGGCCCCATCTCCCCTGCGCGCCCGTTTCGCTTCGTCGGCGGCGCCGACGATTTTGCGCGCGCTACCGACTGTCTTGCCGCCGCCGTCTATTACGAGGCTGGAGACGACGCAGTCGGTGAGCGCGCCGTCGCGCAAGTCGTCCTAAACCGCCTCCGCCATCCGGCCTTTCCCAAGACCGTCTGCGGTGTCGTCTTCCAGGGGGCAGAGCGTACCACCGGCTGCCAGTTCACCTTCACCTGCGACGGCGCGCTCGCCCGCACGCCCTCGCCCGCCGCCTGGACCCGCGCGCGCGACATCGCCACCAAGGCGCTGCGGGGCTATGTGTACAAGCCGGTCGGCTGGGCGACGCATTACCACACCGACTGGGTCGTGCCCTATTGGTCCTCCAGCCTCGACAAGATCACCGAGCTTCACACCCACCTCTTCTTCCGCTGGACCGGCTGGTGGGGCACCGGCCCCGCGTTCAACCGCGGCCAGCAGCCCGGCGAGATGCCGGTTGCCAAGCTCGCCGCGGTCTCCGAGGCGCACCGCATGGGCGCCGCGCTCGCCAGCGCCGACGCCGCCATCGTTGAGGCGACCCCATTCTTCGGCCGCACGCCGCTGCCGCTCGCCAGCGATCAGAACACCTTCCTCACCGCGCTCAACCCGGCGCAGGCAGAAACCTTCGCCGTCATGGCGCTCGCCTCGTGCGGAGAACGGGCCAAGTGCAAATTCATGGGCTGGACGGAGCCCGATGCGATGGCCTTCACCCTCCCCCTGTCGGCCGAGCAAATGAACGCCATGTCGTTCAGCTACATCCGCGACCGCGCGAGCGGCTTCGAGCGCACTTTGTGGAATTGCGAGGAGTTCAAGAAGCGCACGCCGTGCATGAAGCGCCTGGCGCTTCGCGCCGTCCCGGCGCCAAAGATCGAGGAGCCCGCCAAGGGCCCGGCAATGCTCGAAGGCGTCCGCCGCAAAACTGCCACCGAACCCCCGATCGGCGACGCGACAGGGGTCGAATAACTCCATTCCTCGTCACCCCGGACTTGATCCGGGGTTCCGCTTCTTCTCGACGGTCGCAATGGTTGCGTCACCCCGGGATCGAGTCCGGGGTGACGCCAGAATGATGTCGCGACCTCACGCCGCCCGGAACATCTCCGGCGGCAGCGCCATCAGCGCCTCGGCCCCGCCCTCGATCTGGCGGCGATACGAACCGGCCTCAGGCAGCACGCGCTCGGCGAAGAACCGGGCCGTCACCAGCTTCGCCTCAAGGAACGCTGCATCGCCCTCGCCCGCATCCTTCAGCCGTGCGGCCGCAACCGCCATGCGCAGCCACATCAGCCCCGTGGCCACCACGCCGAGCAGATGCATGTACGGCACCGCGCCAGCGCCGATGTTATTGGGATTGCTGATGTTCCCCATGAACCACATCGTCGCGGCCTGAAGCTCGCCCAGCGCCTTTTCCAAGCGCCCGGCGAAGTCCGCCGCCGGCCCGCTCTTGGCCGCCGCGCATTCCTCGGCGACCACCTTGAAGAACAGCTGGATCGCACGTCCGCCGTTCATCGCCAGCTTGCGCCCGACGAGATCCATCGCCTGCACGCCGTTGGTGCCTTCGTAGATCATCGCGATCCGCGCATCGCGCACGTACTGCTCCATCCCCCATTCCTGGATGTAGCCGTGGCCGCCATAGACCTGCTGCGCATCGGTTGCGACCTGATAGCCCTTGTCGGTGCCGACGCCCTTGATCACCGGCGTGAGCAGCCCGATCAGATCCGCCGCTTCCTGCCGCGCCGCCTCGTCCTCGGCATTATGCTCGAGATCGACCTGAAGCGCGCCCCACAGGCAAAGCGCACGCAGCCCCTCGGTCCACGCCTTGGCGTTCATCAGCATGCGGCGAACGTCGGGATGAACGAACAAGGCATCGGCTTTCTCGTCCGGCTCCGCCGCGCCGGTCAACGCGCGACCCTGCCGGCGATCCTCGGCGTACTGAACGGCATTCTGATACGCCGTCTCCGCCACGCCGAGCCCCTGCAGCCCGACGCCGAGCCGCGCCGCGTTCATCATGATGAACATCGCGGCAAGGCCCTTCATCTCCTCGCCGACCAGCCAGCCGGTCGCCCCGTCATAGTTGAGCACGCAGGTCGCATTGCCGTGGATGCCCATCTTGTGCTCGATCGAGCCGCAGCTGACCGCATTGCGCTCGCCCAGCGAGCCGTCGTCATTGACCAGCACCTTGGGCACCACGAACAGGCTGATCCCCTTCGAGCTTTCCGGCGCCCCCGGCGTCTTGGCGAGCACCAGGTGGATGATATTGTCGGTCAGATCGTGCTCGCCCGCCGAGATGAAGATCTTGGTGCCAGTGATCTTGTACGATCCGTCGCCCTGCGGCTCGGCGCGGGTGCGGATCAGCCCGAGGTCCGTGCCGCACTGCGGCTCGGTGAGGTTCATGGTGCCGCCCCACTCGCCCGACACCATCTTGGGCAAATACTTTTCCTGCTGCTCGGGCGAGCCCTTGGCGACCAGCGCCGCGATCGCGCCATGCGACAGCCCCGGATACATGGCGAACGCCATGTTGGCCGAGATCATATATTCCTGAAACGCGGTCGAGACGACATGCGGCATCCCCTGCCCGCCGAACGCTTCCGGCGCCGACAGCGTGCCCCAGCCCGATTCGACGAACTGCTTGTACGCCTCCTTGAACCCCGCCGGCGTCGTCACCGACCCGTCCTCGTGCCGCGTGCAGCCTTCCTGGTCGCCCGACTGATTGATCGGGAACAGCACCTCGGCAACGAAGCGACCGCCTTCCTCCAGCACCGCATCCACCGTGTCGGGCGTGGCATTGCCGAAGCCCGGCACATTGGCATGGCCGCTGAGGCCGACGACATGCTCGAGAACGAAGCGCGTATCGCGCACCGGCGGGGTATATTGCGGCATGCAAATCAGTCCTTGTTTTCAGGATGGTCAATCAAGGCGACGAACTCTTCGAGCTCGGCGATGGCTGCATCAATGTCGTTCTTCTGCGCGTTGAGCGCGTCGATCCGCGCGCGACAGCGGGCAATCGTTACGGCGCGCTGCGTATGCCGACCATCACCGATGTCGTAGAGATCGATCATCTCGCGAATCTCGGCGAGGCTGAAGCCAACACGCTTGCCGCGCAGAATCCACGCGAGTCGAGCACGATCCCGGTGAGAGTAGATCCGTGACGTTCCGCGGCGGTCGGGCGCAATCAGCCCTTCGTCCTCATAGAACCGCAGAGCCCTTGACGTGACGCCGAACTCGGACGCCAGATCCGTAATCGTGAAGTGCGTGCGATCCGCGCGGGGCGGGATCGAGTCGAAGACACCGGCAACCGACATATTATGCCTCTATCTTCCGTTTACGTGAACGTCAAATGCAAAGCCCTTCACCAGCAGGTGTCGTCATCGCGCGTGCCTCGACTTGCGCATGGCTGAGCAGATCGACCTTGAGCGCAGTGAAGGTCGCACGGCCGGTGCAACGCTGATCGCACGCGGGCGGGAGCACGGCCGGGAACGCGATTCTTTTTCCGTCAAACCGGACGTCGAACCGGCATCGTTCACCGAAGCCGAGGCGCAATGTCTCCCCACCGGTGGCGGTGGCGGTGCCGCGCGCAACGCACGTCTGCTGTTCCCCATAGCTGACACTGGCACCGACGATGTAACCCTCACCGCGGCGCATGACACACACCTGATCGGTGGCGGAGGCATAAGCACCCACAGGGTCTAGCGTCATCGGGTCATCGACCAATCCTGACCTGATCGCCGCACCTTCAAGCGCGGCACCTGCCCTGTTCGGTTCTGTCCTCGACGGTTTCTCGCTACTGCACCCGGCCAGCAGAAGGGCCACAACTGGCACGACGCAGGCGCGCGTCAATCAACATACTCCAGCCCCTCTGGAGTGAGCCGGCGGTAGAAACAGGACCGTGCGCCGGTGTGGCACGCCGGTCCGGCGGGCTTGGCGATCACCCAGATCGCGTCCTGGTCGCAGTCGATCCGCATCTCGCGTACGGCAAGCACATGGCCCGAGGTTTCCCCCTTTACCCACAGGCGTTGACGGCTTCGCGACCAGAATGTCGCAAGGCCCGTCTCGCGCGTCGCGGCGAGCGCCTCCGCACTCATGTGTGCGACCATCAGCAACTCGCCGGTATCGACATGGGTGACAACGGCAGTGACGAGGCCATCCGCGTCGTATTTAGGGTTCAAGTCCAGGTCGGCATCGCGAGGGTCAGTCATGATGCGGCTCTTACAGCTTCAATCACGCGGACTTCCAGCCGGACGCTTATGCGGCAGGCGGAAAATCGGGTCTGACCAGCGAACCGCTCGCAGCCACCCCGCTCTGCCCGGAATGCGCGACGACGGCTCCCCTCTGACCGGCAGAGGCACAGTCTGCGATCGACCCCATGACAAATCGACGACAGTCGCTATATGGGCCGCGCACGACGCGAGCCCCCACGCCCATGCTGACGACTAATCCTTTCGACGACGACCATTTGCACGAGGAGTGCGGCATCTTCGGAGTCTCCGGCTCTGATGGCGCTGCTGCCCTCGTGGCGCTAGGGCTGCACGCCCTGCAGCACCGCGGCCAGGAAGCCGCGGGAATTACCTCCTTCGATGGCACGCACTTCCACACTCGGAAGGCAATGGGCCACGTTGCGGGCAATTTCGACAGCGAGGCCGTGATCGGCGCGCTGCCGGGCACTGTAGCCTGCGGCCATGTCCGTTACTCGACCACCGGCGAAACAGCGCTGCGCAACGTGCAGCCGCTGTACGCTGAACTCGCCAGTGGTGGCTTCGCGGTGGCTCACAACGGCAATATCTCCAATGCCATGAAGCTGCGTCGGGAGCTCATCCGCCGCGGCTCGATTTTCCAGTCCACCAGCGATACCGAGACGATCATCCACCTGGTTGCGACGTCCAATTATCGCACCTTGCTCGATCGCTTCATCGACGCTTTGAAGCAGGTCGAAGGCGCCTACGCGCTGATCGTAATGACCCCAGAGGGCATGATCGCTTGCCGTGACCCCCTTGGGATTCGCCCACTTGTCATGGGCAAGCTGAACGGTTCGGTCATTTTCGCCAGCGAGACGGTCGCGCTCGATGTCGTTGGCGCAGAGTTCGTGCGGGTGGTTGAGCCCGGTGAACTCGTGATCGTCCAAGGCACAGACATGCGGTCCATCCGCCCGTTTGGTCCGGTTGCCGCGCGTCCCTGCATCTTCGAGTGGGTTTATTTTTCGCGTCCCGATTCGATCGTCGACGATCACTCGGTCTATTCGGTGCGCAAAAGCATCGGCCAGCAACTCGCTATCGAGGCGCCGGTGGAGGCTGATCTGGTCATTCCCGTCCCTGATTCGGGCGTGCCCGCGGCAATCGGCTATGCGCAGGAAAGCGGCATTCCGTTCGAACTCGGCATCATCCGCTCACATTATGTTGGCCGCACCTTTATTCAGCCGGGCGACAAGGTCCGGCATCTTGGTGTGAAACTGAAACACAACGCCAACCGCGCGCTGATCAAGGGCAAGCGAGTGGTGTTGATCGACGATTCGATCGTGCGCGGCACCACCAGCCTGAAGATCGTGCAGATGATGCGCGAGGCGGGCGCGGCCGAGGTACATATGCGTATCGCCAGCCCGCCGACGAAACATAGCTGCTTCTACGGCGTCGACACGCCCGAGCGCGCCAAACTGCTGGCGGCAACGCATGATCTCGGCGCGATGACGGACTTCATCCACGCGGACAGCCTCGCCTTTGTCTCGATCGACGGCCTCTACAAGGCGCTAGGTCAGAAGGAACGCTCGCAGTTCCGCCCCGGATATTGTGACGCGTGCTTCACCGGCGATTATCCGACGACGCTGACGGACCATGACGATAGCGCCGCAGTCGATCAGTTTGCGATGCTTGAGGAGCGGGTGGCGTAGCGCCGCATCACAGCATCGCTGGGGGCTGAACCTGTAATAGCCCATTCACTCGACGTTGAACCGCCCTTGGACAGGCTTGGGACGCACGGGGATTGCATGCCAGACAAACCACTGGAGGGGCAGCTTGCTCTTGTGACCGGGGCAAGCCGCGGGATCGGCGCAGCCACGGCTACGGCCCTTGCCGCCGCCGGCGCTCACGTCGTCATCACCGCGCGGACGGCCAAGGGGCTGGAGGACGTGGAAGAGGCGATCTTCGATGCGGGGGGTTCCGCCACGATCGCCCCGCTTGACCTGACGGAAAACGACTCGATCGCGCGATTGGCGGCCGCCATTTCCGAACGCTGGGAAGCGCTTGATCTGCTGGTATTAAACGCCGCTACGCTCGGCAGTCTTGCTGCGGTGCCCGCTATCGATGCAAAGGAATTGGCATCGGTGCTGACGCTGAACGTTTCGGCGCAGGTTGCCCTGATTCAGGCGTTCGATCCGATGCTACGGCGCTCCGCTGCTGGAAAGGTGATCGGAATCACCTCTTCGGTGGGCCGGAAACCGCGGGCATATTGGGGTGTTTACGGGGCATCAAAGGCGGCTTTCGAGACACTTTTGGGTGCTTACGGGGATGAGATGGACCAGATCAGCCGAGTCCGGACGGCGATCATCGATCCTGGCGCTACCCGCACGAAGATGCGTGCCCGCGCCTACCCGGGGGAGGACTCCGCATCGGTGAAGCCGCCCGAGGCAGTGGCAGACCGTATTGCTGCGCTCGCCATCGCCGGATTTGAAACCGGGCATTGGGAGCGTGTCGAGCGCTAACGCGTCGCGGCCCACTGGCAGGCCGCTGACATCCTATGACAAGCGTGATGTGTTCCGCCAGCATTTGGCCGCGAGAACAGGTGTCACTGCTTGACCAGCGTCACGTGCACGACGTCGATCCCGCCGCCGCGGAACCCGCCTTCGCAATACATCAGATAGTAGCGCCAGAGATCAACGAAGCGAGCGTCGAAGCGCGGCGGCAGGCTTCCTGCGCGTGACGCTGCATCGAACCGCTCCCGCCAGAGCCGCAACGTCGCCGCATAGTCTGCGCCGAAGGCATGGCGATCCTGCCACGACAATCCATTCGCCGCGGCGAGTTGTTCGAATTGAGGCTCGTGGATCAACATTCCGCCCGGGAACACATAGGCCTGGATGAAATCGACATTTGTCGAATAAGCAGGCCAGATGTCGTCGGCGATCTTGATGAACTGAAGCGCGGCGCGACCGCCGGGAACAAGTGCCCGGGCGATCGCTGCCAGATAATCGTTCCAGTAACGCTCCCCCACGGCCTCGACCATCTCGATCGATGCAATGCCGTCGTACGCCCCCGCCACATCGCGATAGTCCGTCAGGGCGACACTGACGGGCAAGCCGCGCGTGCGCTCCGCCAGGTAACGCTGCTGTTCCTCCGATAATGTGATCGCGCGAACATTGATCCCGCGGGAAGCCGCCGATTCGGCAAGCGAACCCCAGCCACACCCGATTTCAAGAAGGGTGCCGCCAGGGCGAACACCGGTGCGATCGATGATCGCGTCGAGCTTGCATCGTTGCGCCGCCTCCAGAGAATGGTCGGCCGTCGACAATGCGCTCGAATAGGTCAGCGTGGGATCGAGCCAGGCGGCGTAGAAGTCGTTGCCGAGATCATAGTGCGCCGCGATATTCCGCCTGGCATTCCGACGATCGTTGTGGCGCATGGCATGCAGCACCCGCGCGGCGAGACGCGCGGTGCGTTTCGCTCGCGCCACATTGCCCAACGTAGCGCGGTTCTGCACGAATAGCTGAAAGATCGGGACGGGATCGCGGCTGGTCCAGTCTTGATCCGCCCACGCCTCATACCAGCCGATCGACCCGCCGGTCACCAATCTGCGGATCGCGCGCCAGCGATGGATGGTGATGCTTGCGACCGGCCCGTCCGCACGCCCGCCGAGCAGTCGGCGCGTTCCATCCGGAAGCGCAGCCTCGATCGCGCCGATCGCCAATCCCGCGTCGATCCGGTCGAGGATACGATGGAAAATAGGCGCAAACGCGCGCGTCCAGCGGCTTCCAGAACCTGAGTGTTCGACCATGGCATGCATATCCCCGTCATGCACCGCCCAGCCTGCGGGCGGAAGGGCTCAGCGCACCTGGCGCCCCGCCGCGAGCGCACGTTCCCTGGCCGCGCGATGTGCAATGATCTTTGGTGGATAGCCGGCGGGACGGCGCCCCGCCTCCTCCGGATCATGGATGGCGGCATCAGCCACATCACGCAGCTCAGGCACCCAGCGCCGGATATATGCTGCGGCGTCGAACTTCTCCGACTGCGCCAGCGGAGCCATGATACGCCCGAACATATTGGCATCCACGCCGGAACCGGCGATCCATTGCCAGTTCACGCTGTTGTTCCCGTAGTCCGCATCCG
>JBELMF010000082.1:0-14844 GCA_042096015.1 Sphingomonas sp. | reverse complement strand
ATCGCATGGAGGGCCCCGGGGTGCAGCTGTTCTCGCGCGTGGAGGGAAATCACTTCACCGTGCTCGGCATGCCGCTGATGCCGGTGCTCGGGTATCTGCGGGAGCGGCAGGTGCTCGCCACGTGATGGACGAAAACGCGCCAGTGTCTCAACTTCCTCAACATTCGAATGCAGAAGGTGCAATCGTGCGGCCCTATGCCGAGGTGATCGGCGATCCGATCAGCCATTCCAAGTCGCCGGTGATCCACGGTTTCTGGCTCGAAAAGCTCGGCATCGCTGGCGATTATCGCGCCACGAACGTGACGGCCGACGATCTGCCGGCGTTCATCGAACAACGCCGCGCCGATCCGGCCTGGCGTGGGTGCAACGTCACCATCCCGCACAAGGTGGCGATGCTCGATCTCGTTGCCGATCCCGGCGGCGTGCGCGATTCGATCGGCGCGATGAACACCGTCGTCCGCAACGAGGGGGGCGACCTGTTCGGCACCAACACCGATGCCGCCGGTTTCTACGCGCCGATCGCCGATCTCGATCTGGAGGGCGCGCCCGTCGCGATCGTCGGGGCGGGCGGCGCGGCGCGCGCGGTGCTGTTCGCTTTGTCACGCATGAACGTCGGCCCGGTCACCATCCTCAATCGCTCGCCGCTCAAGGCAGCCGCCCTGCTCAGCCGCTTCGGCCTGAAGGGTGATGTCCTGCCGCTCACCGGGCGACTCCCCGCCGCCAAGCTGCTGGTCAACACCAGTGCGCTCGGCATGGAAGGCCAGCCGCCGCTCGATCTCGATCTGCTGCCCCTGCCGTCGGACGCGGTGGTGTACGACATCGTCTATGCGCCGCTCCACACCCCGCTCCTGGATGCAGCGGAGGCACGCGGGCTGGAGACGATCGACGGTCTCGAAATGCTCGTCGGCCAGGCGGCGGCGGCATTTGAATTGTTCTTCGGTCAGCCCGCTCCCCGTGAACACGACGGCGAGTTGCGGGAGCTGCTGATCCAATAAGCTTGTACCCCGGCGAAGGCCGGGGCCTAGTATCCGGTCGGTCGTAACTGGGCCCCGGCCTTCGCCGGGGGACAAGAAGAGAGAGGGGAAACATGATCAAACTCGGCCTCACCGGCTCGATCGGCATGGGCAAGTCCACCGTCGCCAGGATGTTCGCCGAGGAAGGCGTTCCCGTCTTCGACGCCGATGCCGAGGTCCACAAGCTGCAGGGCCCCGCCGGCCGGGTGGTCGCCGCGATCGAGGCGCGCTTTCCCGGCACTACCGGCGAAAGCGGCGTCAACCGCACCGCGCTTGCCGAGGCGGTGCTCGGCGACGACGCCGCCATGAAGGCGCTTGAGGCGATCGTTCACCCTGCCGTGGGGGAGGAACGCGCCGCCTTCCTCATGGAACATGCGGCGGCGCCGCTCGTCGTATTCGATGTGCCATTGTTGTTCGAAACAGGCGGCCAGCGCGGCGTGGACAAGGTCGCGGTGGTGTCCGCCGCCCCAGATGTGCAGCGCGCCCGCACCCTCCAGCGGCCGGGCATGAGCGCGGGCAAGTTCGACGCGATCCTCGCCCGCCAGGTGCCCGATGCCGACAAGCGCGCCCGCGCCGATTTCGTCATCCCCACCGACGTCCCGCTGGACGAGACGCGCGCCCATGTCCGCCGGGTCATCGCTTGCCTCCGGGATGCGGAAGGCCGATAAACCGAAGATGCGCGAGATCGTCTTCGACACCGAAACCACCGGCTTTACCTTCGGCGAGGATCGCATGGTTGAGATCGGCTGTGTCGAGCTGGTCAACCGGGTCGAAACGGGGCGCACCTTTCACGCCTATTTCCACCCCGAGCGCACCATGCCGCCGGGGGCGCAGGCGATCCACGGCCTCACCGACGCATTTCTGTCCGACAAGCCGCTGTTCCACGCCGTCGCGGAGGAACTGGTCGCCTTCATCGGCGAGGCGCCGCTGGTCGCGCACAATGCCTCGTTCGACTTCGGCTTCCTCAACGGCGAGCTCGGCCGCTGCGGGCGCGACGTGATCTGCATGACGCGGATGGTGGATACGCTGGCGATCGCCAAGCAGCGTCACCCCGGCGCCAAGCTGACGCTGGACGCGCTCTGCTCGCGTTACGGCATCGATCGCTCACACCGCGTGCTGCACGGCGCGCTGCTCGACGCGCAATTGCTGGCGCAGGTGTATGTGGAGCTGATGGGCGGCCGCCAGATCGGCCTGTCGCTGGTCAGCGATCTGGTGGTCGAGGAGATCGTCGTGGCCCAGGCGGCACCGCGCGTGGCGCGACCGCCGCGTCATTTCGCGCCGAGCGAGGCGGAACTTGCCGCGCATGCGGCGTTCATGACGAAGGTAAAAAATCCGATCTGGGGGGCCGCGGCGTCCGGTTGACGCCCAACGTTCCGGCGGGGTCACGCCGGGCCAGCCAATGGAGAATGAGTCGATGGATATCCGGATCTCTGGTCACCAGGTCGAGACAGGCGACGCGCTGAAGGATCATGTCGACAACCGGCTGCAAGGTATCGCCGATAAGTATTTCAGTCGCGCGATCTCGGCGCAGGTCACGTTCGGCAAGGGGCCGCACGATGCCGGGTTCAGCTGCGACATCGTCGTCCATGTGATGCAGGGATTGGTGCTGAAGGGGAAGCACGACGCGCATGACGCGCATCTCGCCTTCGACGGTGCGGCGGAGAAGATCGAGAAGCAACTGCGCCGCTACATGCGCCGGCTGAAGGACCGCAACGCCGGCCAGGCGGCGGCGCTCGCCGAGAACGGCGCTTATGACAATTTCGACAACGCCGGCTACACGCTGTTCGCCGAGCGGATCGGCGACGACGATGCGGGGGAGGGCGATGCACCGCTGATCATCGCGGAAACGCGCGTCGACGTGCCCGATGCCACGGTGTCCGACGCGGTGATGATGCTGGATCTGCGCAACACCGCGGCGCTGCTGTTCAAGAATTCAGGGACGGGGGCGTACAACATGGTCTATCGCCGCGGCGATGGCACGATCGGCTGGGTCGAGCCGCAGCGCGCGGGGTGAACGCCGGTTCGTTATGGCGAGTGATTTGAGTGATCTGCTCCATCCCGATCTCGTCGAGGTCGGGGTGGCGGCAACCAACAAGAAGAATCTGTTTCAGCAGCTCGGCCTGCGTGCGGCGTCGGTGCTGGAGGTCGACGGCCCCGCCGTCGCGCAGGCGCTTGCCGAGCGCGAGAAGCTGGGGTCGACGGGGTTCGGCGGCGGCGTGGCGATCCCGCACGCCCGTGTCGCCGGCCTGTCGCGTATCGTCGTGATCATCACCCGGCTCGCCCAGCCGATCGAGTTCCAGGCGGTTGATGACATGCCCGTCGACATGGTCGTCACCATGCTCTCGCCGCCGCGCGCCGGTACGGATCACCTCAAGGCGCTGGCCCGGGTGTCGCGTCGTTTCCGTGACCGCGCGTTTGTCGCGAAGCTGCGCGGCGCAGGCTCGCGCGACGCGATCTATGCCCTGCTTACCGCCGATGAGCCGGGGAATGCGCGCGATGCGGCCTGAAGGTGCGGAGGCGCATCACCGGGCGCTGGAGGCTTTATATGCGGCCGCCCCGATCAACCGGCTGTTCGCCTCGACGCTCACGATTCCGGAGCCCGGCGTCGCCCGCATCAGCTTCGAGATCGCCACCGATCATTTCCACGCTGCCGGCGCGGCGCACGGCACCGCCTATTTCAAGATGCTCGACGACGCCGCCTTTTATGCCTGCAACAGCCTCATCACCGATCGTTTCCTGCTGACGACACAGTTCAACCTGCTGCTGACGCGGCCGTTGCCTTCCGGGCCGGTGACCGCGGAGGGCCGGTGGGTCAGCGGTCAGCGCCGGGTGTTCGTCGGCGACGCCCGGTTGATCGCGGCCGATGGTGAGGAGGTCGCACGCGGCACCGGCACGTTCATGCGCAGTCGAATCGCGCTCGCGGGGCTCCCGGGCTATCGTATGGCATGACGGCCCGACTGCCGACTCATCTGCTGATCGGTGCGCTCCTGCGCCGCGTCAACGATGCCGGCGGGATCGCCGTGGTCCGCGCGCGCGGCGATGGCGATGCGGGGTCGATCCTGCTGCTGCTCGAACGAGAGGAACGGCTGCTGGAGCGTGCCATCGGCCCCGACGGCGCTGACGCATTGGTGCCCAGCGGACCTGCCCCCGGCAGCGGCGAATCGCCCGACGATTACTGGCGCCGCCGGCGGGCGCGCGATCCCGATCTGTGGGTCGTTGCTCTGGATGTCGCAGATGGCCAACGGTTCGCCGCTGAAACGATCCTCACTTAATTGACTCATTAAGTGGGATATGGCGATCGGCCGCCCATCGTTTTTCGCGTTGTGCCGCGGCGGGTGCGATCCGTTCGGTGACGCAGTCGGGGGGGATCCCGGCCGATCGTAGGTTCATCTGAACGACGGATCGTGTCCGCGTAGCCACCGCACTTGAATATTGAAGATGGCTTTCTTTTCGCGGGCCGCGCTTGCTGTGGCCATGACGGTATCTTTCTTCGGCCTGACCGCTCAGAGCACGGTCAGCCTGGCTGCCGAGGTTGAGCGTACGCTCCCGCAGCCTGCTCCGGCGCTCCTGACTGCGCCGGCAATAATGTCCGAACCGACACAACTCGCCAGTGATGAACTCGCGGCGGGCGATACAGTTGCATATCCGACTCTGGCCGCGGCCGTCGCCGCCCAGTCGCCCCACGACGGCGATGACGATGCGCTCCAGTGCCTTGCCGGCGCTATCTACTTCGAATCGAAGGGTGAGCCGCTGTCGGGCCAGCTCGCCGTCGCCGAAGTGATCATCAACCGCTCGCAGTCGGGCCGTTTCCCGTCGGACATCTGCGATGTCGTGACGCAGCGCGGCCAGTTCGGCTTCGTCCGCGGTGGCCGTATTCCCTCGATCAACGAGGACAGCCGCTCGTATCGCACCGCCGTGGCCGTCGCCAAAGTGGCGCTGGCCGACGCATGGGATGGTGAGGCGGAGCGCGCGCTGTACTTCAACCGCGGCCGCGCGCCGGCATCGGGCCTGACGAAGGTCGCCTCAATCGGCAACCACATCTTCTGGCGCTGATCGCCTTCTCAACGTTCTTTAAATGTTCTATGAAGCGGGCGTGCTGACCACGCCCGCTTCCTGCGTTGACGATCCTGAGGCGCGTCTTTGTGCGGCCGATGTGGCGCGTGGCGTCACGCGGCTGTTCCTGCGTCATGATCTGGTGACCATGGCCGAAGTGCCGCTTGATGGCGGCCGGCGGGTCGATCTGATGGCGCTGGACACGCGCGGGCAGATCACCATCGTAGAGATCAAGGTGTCGCGCGCGGATCTGCTCGGCGATGCCAAGTGGCAGGATTACCTGCCGCATTGCGATCGCTTCTTCTGGGCGGTGCCGGCCGGCTTCGATCATGCGCCGATCGCGGGCGAGGCGTTCCTGCCGGAACGAACGGGGCTGATCGTCGCCGATCGTTATGATGCGGCGGTGCTGCGCGAGGCGCGCTCCGATCCGATGAACACCCATGCGCGCAAGAAATGCACCCTCGCCTTCGCGCGCCGCGCCGCGCGGCGGCTGGTGGCGCTGTCGGATCCGGACGCGGTACAGGCTTGGTAGCCGTGGCGCTTCGTCCGCCAGCCTGACCAACTTGCCATTTGCGTCTCGTGACCGGGCGGCGCAGGAAGCCGATACCGCGGGAGGAAGCCATGGCGACGGTCGGGGAGCGCGAACGAATCGATGCGCAGCACGCGCGCGGCCGGCTGACGGCGCGCGAGCGGATCGACGTTCTTCTCGATGAGGGTAGCTTCGCGCCGATCGGCGCGCCCGGCGCCGGCGTCGTCACCGGATCGGGGACGATCAATCACCGGCCGGTATTCGTGTTCGGCCAGGACGTGACGGACAGGGGCGGAGCGGTGACGCCGGATCACGCCGCCAGGATCGCCGATGTCGTGGATCGTGCGATCCTCGCCGCGGCGCCCCTGATCGGCCTGCATGATTCACCGGGGCTGGCGATGTCCGATGGCTTGTCGGTGCTGGGCAGCCAGACGGCGCTGCTGCAGCGGCAGGTCACCGCTTCGGGCATCGTCCCGCAGATCGCGCTCGTCATGGGGGACACGGCCGGCCTCGGGGCATTGTCGCCGGCGCTGGCCGATATCGTCTTCATGATGAGCGACGCCACGCTGCTTCTTGCCGGTCCCGATATCCTGCGCATGGCCACCGGAGAATTGGCCAGCGCGCAGATGCTGGGCGGGGCGGCGATGCATGCCGATCGCACCGGGCTCGCCGATCGGGTCTTTTCCGATGAGATCGAACTGCTGCTCACGGCGCGTGAGCTGGTCGATATCCTGCCGCTGTCGGCCGCTCACCCGGTGCCGCACTGGCGGAGCGCGGATCCGCCGAACCGGATCGAGCCAGGGCTGGACACACTCGTTCCGCTCGATCCGGACACGCCGTACGACATGCGCGAACTCGTCCGCAAAATCGCCGACGAGCGGGAGGTGTTCGAGCTTCAGCCGGCGAATGCCGGCAGCATCCTGTGCGCCTTCGCGCGGATCGAGGGACGAAGCGTCGGAATCGTCGCCAGCCAGCCGATGGTGCTGGATGGCGTGATCGACGTCGCCGCCGCACACAAGGCGGCACGCTTCGTGCGCCTGTGTGATGGGTTCGGCATGCCGCTCGTCTGCCTTGTGGATTCACCGGGCTTCCTGCCGGGTACGGCCGCAGAGCAGGGGGGAATGGTGTGCGCGGCCGCAGCGTTACTCGCCGCCTTTGCAACCGCCGGCGCGCCGAGAGTGACGATCGTCACCCGTCGGGCATTCGGCGGCATCTGGTCGGTGATCGCTCCGGTGGCAGGCGCCGCGCACCGGATCTTCGCCTGGCCTGGGGCGGAGATTGCGCTGGTCGGTGCGCAGGCGGCGTCCGAGATGCTGTTTGCGGCGTCGGACGAGAAAAGACGTGACTATGTCGATCGCTTCGCCAATCCGTACCCGGCGCAGGAAGGCGGGTTCATCGATGCGGTGATCCGGCCGCAGGAGACGCGGGGGATCATCGCCACGGCGCTGCGTGAGATGCGCGGTGCGCCGCCCAGTCGGGCCGCACACCCGGCGTAAGCTTTTCGGCAGCATGCTGCCAGCAACCCTTCTCCGAGAACGGAGCGGGACATCAAAGGAGAGAGACCGAAATGGCCGATTACGAAACCATCCTGACCGAAAAGAAGGGCGACGTCCTCGTCATCACGCTCAACCGTCCGGAACGGCTGAACGCCGCATCGATCCAGCTCGCCGAGGACCTCACGATCGCGCTCTACGATCTCCAGGGTGCGCGTGCCGTGCTGCTGACCGGCGCGGGCCGGGCGTTCTGCTCGGGCGCTGACCTCCAGGCGCGCGGCGGCGGCGACACGCGCGTGAAGGGCGGCGACACCAGCCACCGCGCGCTGATGAACTATTACAACCCGCTGATGAGCCAGATCATGAACCTGCCGGTGCCGGTGGTGACGGCGGTCAACGGCCCGGCCGCGGGCGTTGGCTGCTCGATGGGCTTGTCGGGCGATTTCGTGTTCGCCGGCAAGAGCGCGTACTTCCTCCAGGCGTTCGTCAATATCGGGCTGGTGCCCGATGGCGGCTCGACCTGGCTGCTCGCCAAGACGATCGGCAAGGCGCGCGCCACGCAGATGATGATGCTGGGCGAGCGGATCGGCGCCGAGCAGGCCGAGCAATGGGGGCTGATCTACAAGGCGGTCGACGATGCGGCGCTGATGGACGAAGCGCTCGCGCTCGCCACCCGCCTTGCCGCCGGTCCGACGGTGGCGCTGTCGGCGATGCGCCGCAACATCCAGGTCGCGCTCGACGGCACCTTCGATCAGGTGCTGCGCGCCGAGGCGGAGGGCCAGCGTCTCGCCGGCGGCTCCGAGGACTCGCGCGAGGGCGGCCTCAGCTTCCTCGAAAAGCGCAAGCCTGCGTTCAAGGGCCGCTGAGTCCCTTCCAAACGCCCCACCCCCGTCATCCCGGACTTGATCCGGGACCCCGCTTCTTCTTCCATCGGCAGCGAAGGCAGCGGGACCCCGGCTCAAGGCCGGGGTGACGGCCTAGGCGGAAGCCATCACAGGAACTTCGATGCCGTCCCGGTGCGTTGGTCACCGCAACGGATAGGGAGTTCTACATGACCAAACTTCTCACCGCGGCCGCCGCGCTCGCGCTTGCCACACCCGCGGCCGCGCAGACCCAGGCGGACATGAATGCACAGGCCGCCAACGATCTGCGCCGCGCCGACACCGCGCTTAATGCGCAATGGAAAGCCACCTATGCCCGCATGAAGCAGCGCGATGCCCAGAACACCTCGCGCGGCGGCGGGTTCGGCTATGCCGCGGCGACGCTTGCCAGCCAGCGCGCCTGGCTGCAATTCCGCGACCGGCAATGCGTGATCGAAGGCGGACAGTTCGCCGGCGGATCGATGCAGCCGCTCGCGCGCGGCCAGTGCCTGGCCCGGCTGACGCGCGAGCGGACGAAGCAATTGAAGGACCTGATGTGGACGCAACCGTAACCCGCCCCGATTTGATTCGCACCGACTGGACGCGCGACGAAATCGCCGCCTTGTTCGACCTGCCGTTCAACGACCTGATGTGGCAGGCGCAGGGCGTGCACCGCACGCATCACGCCGCGGGCGAAGTGCAGCTGTGCACCCTGCTGTCGATCAAGACGGGCGGCTGCCCCGAGGATTGCGGCTATTGTTCGCAATCGACCCATGCCGACAGCGGGGTGAAGGCAACCAAGCTGATGGACGTGCGCAGCGTTCTCCAGCGCGCCGCCGAGGCCAAGGACGCCGGTAGCCAGCGCTTCTGCATGGGCGCCGCGTGGCGCAACCCCAAGGACCGCGACATGGACGCGATCGTCGCCATGGTTGAAGGCGTGCGGGCGATGGGCATGGAGACGTGCATGACGCTGGGTATGCTGACGCCCGAGCAGGCGCGGCGGCTCGGCGACGCGGGGCTCGACTATTACAACCACAATATCGACACCTCGCCCGAGCGCTACGGCGACGTCATCACCACGCGCACCTTCGGCGAGCGGCTCGACACGCTGGAGCATGTCCGCGAAGCCGGCATCAACGTCTGCTGCGGCGGGATCGTCGGCATGGGCGAAACGCGCGCCGATCGCGTCGGCTTCGTCCACGCGCTCGCCACGCTGCCACGGCATCCCGAAAGCGTGCCGGTCAATGCGCTGGTGCCGGTGAAGGGCACGGTGCTCGGCGACATGCTTGCCGACACGCCGCTTGCGAAGATCGACGACATCGAGTTCGTCCGCACCGTGGCGGTGGCGCGCATCACCATGCCGCTCAGCATGGTCCGCCTTTCCGCCGGCCGCGAGAGCATGTCCGAGGCGACACAGGCCTTGTGCTTCATGGCCGGCGCCAATTCGATCTTCACCGGCGACAAGCTCCTCACCACCGGCAACCGCGGCGACAGCGCCGACGCCACGCTGTTCGCGAAGCTTGGCCTAACGCCGATGCAGGCGGAGGAGCCGATGCGCATGGTCGCAGCTTAAGTCCCCCTCCCGCAAGCGGGAGGGGAGATGAAGATGTTCCGCAGGATCCTGATCGCCAACCGCGGCGAGATCGCGTGCCGGATCATCCGCACCGCGCGCCGCATGGGGATCGCCACCGTCGCCGTTTACTCGGACGCCGACGCCCGCGCGCCGCACGTCGCCATGGCCGACGAAGCGGTGCGCATCGGCCCTGCGCCGGCGGGCGAAAGCTATCTCGACGCCGATACCATCCTCGCCGCCGCGCACGCGACGGGTGCGGACGCGATTCACCCCGGCTACGGCTTCCTCTCCGAACGCGCCAGCTTCGCCGAGGCCTGTACGGCAGCCGGCGTCACCTTCATCGGCCCGCCGCCCGCCGCCATCGCCGCGATGGGCGACAAGATCGAATCCAAGAAGATCGCCCGTGCCGCCGGCGTCAACGTCGTGCCCGGCCATCTCGACGCGATTGAGAGCACCGAAGAGGCGGTGCGCATCGCCCGCGACATCGGTTTCCCCGTGATGATGAAGGCGTCCGCCGGCGGTGGCGGCAAGGGCATGCGGCTCGCCTGGAACGAGGCGGACGTGCGCGACGGCTTCGACGCCACCCGCCGCGAAGGCCAGGCGAGCTTCGGCGACGACCGCGTGTTCATCGAGAAGTTCATCGATCGTCCGCGTCATATCGAGATCCAGCTGCTTGGCGACCGGCACGGCAGCATCGTGTACCTCGGCGAACGCGAATGCTCGATCCAGCGCCGCCACCAGAAGGTGGTTGAGGAAGCGCCGTCGCCCTTCGTCACCCCCGCGATGCGCCGCGCGATGGGCGAGCAGGCGGTCGCCCTCGCCCGCGCGGTCGGCTATCACAGTGCCGGCACGGTGGAGCTGATCGTCTCGGGCGCCGATCCGAGCGGCGAAAGCTTCTACTTCCTCGAGATGAATACCCGCCTCCAGGTCGAACATCCGGTGACCGAGATGGTGACCGGGCTCGATCTCGTCGAGCAGATGATCCGGATCGCGGCGGGTGAGCGCCTTTCCTTCACGCAGGACGACGTGCGCCGCGATGGCTGGGCGGTCGAAACCCGCATCTATGCCGAGGATCCGTACCGCGGTTTCCTCCCCAGCACCGGACGGCTGGAGCGCTATCATCCTCCCCGCTCCGCGGGGAGGGGGACCGCCGTCGAAGGCGGTGGTGGAGGGGCGGTGCCGCTGGACGATTCGCTTGTGGACACGCTCCTCCACCAGCCTGCGGCCGGTCCCCCTCCCCGTGCCGGGGAGGATATCGTCCGCATCGACGATGGTGTCGCCGAGGGCGGCGAGGTCAGCCGCTTCTACGACCCGATGATCGCCAAGCTGATCACCTGGGCGCCCACCCGCACGGCCGCGCTCGATGCGCAGGTCGCGGCACTCGACCGGTTCGAGATCCACGGCCCGGCCACCAACCGTGATTTCCTCTCCGCGCTCATGCAACACCCGCGCCTGCGCGCCGGCGACCTCTCCACCGGCTTCATCGCGGAGGAATATCCCGACGGCTTCCACGGCGCCCCCGTGACTGATGCCTTCATCCGCGCGCTCGCCGACTTGTCGGTGCTCATGGCCGCGAGCCACGAACGCGCCGCGCCCGCGGCCCAATGGTCCGTCCGGATCGCCGAACAGAACATCCCCGTCGATCGCACCAGGCTCACAATCGATCACGACTACACTCCCGGCGCCCCGCTGGTTCAAGCAACGCTCCACGGCACGTCAGTGGCGGTGCAGGTCACGCGCACGCGCACCGGCTTCACCCTCATCACGCGCGGCCGGCGCTACGATGCGCGCGTGCTGCCCGCGCGCATCGCCGCTTACGCCGGATTTCTTCCCGATCGTGCCGCCAAAACCGCCGAAAAGCACGTGCGCGCGCCCATGCCCGGCCTGCTCGCCCGCCTTGACGTCCGCCCCGGCGACACCGTCACTGCCGGCCAGCCGTTGGCAGTGATCGAGGCGATGAAGATGGAGAACGTCGTCCGCGCCGAAGCCGACGGCACGGTCGCCGCGATCCGCATCGCCGCCGGCGACAGCGTCGCGGTGGATCAGCTGCTGATCGAGCTTGCCTGAACGAAGCGCGCCACGCTGCGACAAGTCGCGACACTAAATCGCTGGACCCTTTCGGCCTGCCCGGCCATTTCCCACCGCCATGAGACGCCTTCGTGCCTCGCTCCTCCTCGCCGCAGCGCTCGGCGGCTGCACCGTCGGGCCGGACTATCGCCTGCGCACCGCCGCGGAGCTCGACGTGCCGGACGGCTTCTCCGTCACCGCCGCCCCGACGCGAGAGGATCTGACCCGCTGGTGGCGCAGCTTCGACGATCCGGTGCTCGGCGATCTCGTCGAGCAGGCCGCCGCCGCGAACCTCGATGTGGCGCAAGCCACCGCCCGCCTCCGCCAGGCGCGCGAGGCGCTGGTCCAGTCCCGCGCCACCCTGCTCCCCACCGTCAACGGCTCGGGCGGGTTCAGCCGCTCCGAGACGCTGCGCGGCGGGCAGACGCTGATCACTTTGCCCGACGGCACCACGCAGAGCATCGGCGGCGGCGGCGGCTCCAACTTCTCGCTCGGCCTCGACGCGCAATATCAGCTCGGCCTGTTCGGCGAGGTGCGCCGCACGGTGGAGGCGAGCCGCGCGCAATATGAAGCATCGGGTTTCGACCAGGCCACCGTGCTGCTGTCGGTACAGGCAGAGGTTGCGCGCAACTATGTCCTCGCCCGGCTCTACCAGCTCCAGCTCGCCAATGCCCGCGACAGCCTCGCGCTGCAGGACGACAATCTGGAGATCGCGGGTTTCCGCGTGCAGGCCGGGCTCGTCTCCAGCCTCGACCAGGAACAGGCCCGCGTGCAGCGCGCGCAGACCGCTGCCTCGGTGCCGCAGATCGAGCAGCAATATAACGCCGCTGTCTCACGCCTCGGCGTGCTCACCGCGCAGGCGCCCGGCGCGCTCAAGCCGATGCTCTCAGCGACCAAGCCGATCCCGCGCGGGCCGCAGACGGCGGGGGTCGGCATCCCCGCCGACGTCCTGCGGCAGCGCCCCGACGTACGCGCCGCCGAGCGCACGCTCGCCGCCGTCACCGCACAGATCGGCGTCGCCAAGGCCGCGCTTTATCCGGCGCTGGCGATCAGCGGCAACATCAATACCAACGCCGGCAATCTGGGCGGTCTGTTCGAGACGCTGACCGGCGGCCTCTTCGCCGGGCTGACGCAGGCGATCTTCAACGGCGGCCGCCTCAACAGCCAGGTACGCAGCGCCGAGGCGGCGACCGACGCCGCGCTCGCCGCGTACAAGCAGGCCGTGCTCACCGCGCTGGAAGAGGTGGAGAATGCCGTCGTCGCACTCCGCACCGCCGAGACGCGCGAGCGCGAGTTTGCCGTCGCGCTGGAGGCGGCGAACAACTCCGCGATCCTCAGCCGCAGCCAGTATCGCACCGGCCTCACCGATTTCACCACGCTGAGCCAGCAGGAGGCGTCTTTGCTCTCCGCCCGCAACAGCGCGGCGCAGGCGCGCGCCGACCACGCCACCGCGCTCGTCCAGCTCTACACCGCATTGGGCGGCGGCTGGGATTCGAGCGTCACGCCGCAAGCCCCCGAACCCCAACGATCCAGCCAGGACGGAACCCGCTGATGGCGACCCAACAGACCGACGATTTTCTGGGGGTGAAGCCGCAGCCGGCGTGGCGCCGCTGGATCAAGTGGGTGGCGATCGGCGTCGGCTTGCTGCTGCTGATCCTGCTCGGCCTTCGCCTGTTCGGCTCAAAGGAAGCCGCCGGTTTCGCCACCACCCCGGTGCGCCGCGGCGATCTCACCGTCACCGTTTCCGCCACCGGCAAGCTGGCGCCGACCAATCAGGTGACGGTCGGCTCCCAGCTGTCGGGCCTCGTCACGCGCGTGGTGGTCGACGTCAACGATCGCGTCACCGCCGGGCAGGCGCTGGCGCTGATCGATCCCGAGCAGATCGAGGATCAGATCCGCGCCGGTCAGGCACAGCTCAATGCCAACATCGCCAGCGTGAACCAGGCGCGCGCCACCGTCGCGGAAGCACAGGCGCAGCTCGCCCGACTGGAGGAAGTGTACCGCCTGTCCAACGGCCGCGTGCCCTCGCAGACGGAGCTGCAGACCGGCCGCGCCAACGCGCAGCGGGCCGTGGCGGCGCTGCGCGTAGCGGAAGCGAACGTCGAGGCCGCACGCGCAAACCTCGCGCAGAACCAGACGCAGCGCCAGCGCGCGATCATCCGCTCCCCTGTCAACGGCGTGGTGCTGGCGCGGCAGGTCGATCCCGGGCAGACGGTCGCCGCCTCGTTCAACACGCCGACCCTCTTCGTGATTGCCGAGGACCTCAGCAAGATGAAGCTGGAGGTCGCGATCGACGAGGCGGACGTCGGCTCGGTGAAGGAGGGACAGACGGCGAACTTCACCGTGGATGCCTTTCCCGGACGAACCTTCCCCGCCACCATCACGCGCGTTGATCTAGGTTCGAATCTTACGGCCAGCAGCGCAAGCTCCTCTTCGACCAGCACATCGACGACCAGCACGACCGGCCAGGTGGTGTCCTACGCCGCCGACCTCACCGTAGCCAATTCGACCATGGAATTGCGCCCAGGCATGACGGCCACGGCTGACATCGTAACGAGCGACAAGAAGAACGTCCTGCTCGTCCCCAACGCGGCTTTCCGTTTCACGCCCGCGACGACGGCGGCCGGCGGCGGGAGCAGCGGCGGCATTGCCGGCTCGCTCACCTTCCGTCCGCGCCGCGGCGACCGCCCCGAACGTACCGCGACGCTTGGCCGCGGCGCGCAGCAGACGGTCTATGTGAAAGGGGCGGGCGGTCAGCCGCAGGCAGTGCAGGTCACCACTGGCGACACCAACGGCAGCGTCACCGAAGTGCTTTCGGGCGGGCTCAAGCCGGGCATGGAAGTGATCACCGGGCAATTGTCGGGCGAGCAAGGCGCGGCTGCCGCCAAGGGCGGCCAGCCCAAGCAGCGCGCGGGAGGCTCGGGTGCCGGCGCGTAACCTACGCCTCACCTCCCTCCGTCGCGCCCGGCTTGACCCGGGGTCTCGCTGCCTTTCGCAACGGTGGAGAAGAAGCGGGACCCCGGCTCAAGGCCGGGATGACGAAGCTGGTGAGAGAGGCCGTCATGTCTGATCCCCTCATCTCGCTGCGCAACATCACCAAGGTGTTCGGCACCGGCGCCACCGCGTTCCAGGCGCTCAAGGGCGTCGATCTTGATATCGCCGCAGGCGATTTCGTCGCGGTCATGGGCCCCTCGGGTTCGGGCAAGTCGACGACGATGAACATTCTCGGTTGCCTTGACGTGCCCACCGACGGCACC
>JBELMF010000081.1:0-14846 GCA_042096015.1 Sphingomonas sp. | reverse complement strand
CATGTTCCCGGCTGCCGATGGCACGAAGATACCCGGGTATCTTACTGTGCCGGTGAACAGCGACGGAAAGAATCTGCCTGCGATCGTCATGCCACATGGCGGGCCCTCCGCACGCGATGAATGGGGTTTCGACTGGTGGGCGCAGTTCTTTGCGGCCCGGGGCTTCGCCGTGTTACAACCCAACTTCCGCGGCTCGGCGGGTTACGGTTCGGACTGGTTTGCGGACAACGGCTTCAAGTCTTGGAAGACGGCGATCGGCGACGTCAACGATGCCGGACGCTGGCTCTTGTCCTCCGGCATCGCGCGTCCGGGTAAGCTTGCGATCGTCGGCTGGTCTTATGGCGGCTATGCGGCGCTGCAATCGGGCGTCGTGGACCCGGATCTGTACAAGGCGGTGATCGCAGTCGCACCCGTCACTGATCTTGCGGCCTGGAAGCAGGAATTCTTCGAGCGATCGAACTATCCGCAGGTTCTGCAGATGGTCGGCGACGGCCCTCACATTCGGGAGGGCTCGCCTGCACAGAACGCGTCCGCGATCCGCGCGCCTGTTCTGATGTTCCACGGCGATCTCGATCTCAACGTCGAGATTGAGGAAGCACGGCTGATGGAGCGCGCGCTGCGAAGCGCTGGCAAGACCGTCGAACTGCACGAATATAAGGGTGTCGCCCACTCGCTCGAAGATAGCGCGGTTCGGGCCGATATGCTGGAAAAGTCGGATGCATTCCTGCGCAAAGCGCTTGGCATATGAACAAAGGAAAAGGGCGGCCCCGAAGGACCGCCCTTTTCCTTTGCATCCATCGTGGCGGCGGAGCTCCGGCCGGAGCCAGAGCATTCCCTTACCGGCTGTAGAACTCGACCACCAGGTTCGGTTCCATCTTCACCGGATAGGGCACCTCATCCAGCGTGGGCACGCGGATGAAGGTCACCTTGGTAGTGCCGTCCTGCACGACATAATCGGGCACGTCGCGCTCGGCGAGGCTCTGCGCCTCGAGCACCAGCGCCATTTCCTGCGCCTTCTTGCCGATGGTGATCTCGTCGTTCACCGCGCAGCGGCGCGACGCAATGTTGCACTTCACGCCGTTGACGTAGACGTGGCCGTGGCTGACCAGCTGGCGCGCGGCGAAGATCGTCGGCGCGAACTTGGCGCGGTACACGATCATGTCGAGGCGGCGCTCGAGCAGGCCGATTAGGTTCTGCGAGGTATCGCCCTTCATCCGGGCCGCCTCGTCGTAGCAGTGGCGGAACTGCTTCTCGGTGACGTCGCCGTAATAGCCCTTCAGCTTCTGCTTCGCGCGCAGCTGGAGGCCGAAGTCCGACATCTTGCCCTTGCGGCGCTGGCCGTGCTGGCCGGGGCCGTATTCACGCTTGTTGACCGGGCTCTTCGGACGGCCCCAGATGTTCTCGCCCAACCGGCGGTCGAGCTTGTGCTTGGCGCTATGGCGCTTCGACATCGTCTTTCCTTGTGATTTGCTAACAACGGTGGCCCCGGTATCCGCACCAGCCGCAAGACACGGCTGCGCCACCTGCTTCACCGGGATGCAGGGGCAATCGCGAAGCGGCGTGCCTAGCCGGGTGACGGTTGTGAGTCAAGGCGATGGGCTGAGGAGCAGCTTCGCGCCCCACATACACCACGTCATCCCGGACTTGATCCGGGATCCAACCATCCGCGCGCGCTGTGGCCCACATCAGCCGCACCGCTCACGGCACCATGGATCCCGGATCAAGTCCGGGACGACGGATCGAACGGCGCAACGTTCTGCGCTATCCTCAAGGCTAGACACCCGCCCCCCGCCCCGTCAGAGCGCGCGGCATGACCACCCTCCCCGGACAAGACTGCACCACCATGGCCGAGGTGCGCGCCGGCGTCGACGCGCTCGACCGCGAGCTGATCGCGCTGCTCCGTCGCCGCTTCGATTACATGGACGCCGCCGCCCGCATCAAGCCGGAGCGCGGCCACGTTCGCGACGAAGCCCGCAAGGCGCAGGTGATCGCCAACGCAAAGGCAAACGCCGCCGCCGTCGGCCTGCCCGAGCAAGAGATCGGCCAGTTGTGGGACATGCTGGTCGAAGCATCGATCGCCTATGAACTTGCCGAATTCGATTTGCGGGTAACCAAGTCTTAGCCCGCTTGCGGCAAGTCGGCGGGCGGGAGGAAGACCGTCCGATGAAGCGCTTGCCGTTGATTACCCCGCATCCGCCGCGGTTGTCCGAGATGACGGGCGCGCTGCAGGCGATCGAAGCGTCGGGGCTGTACAGCAACAACGGCCCCGTGCTGCGCGCGTTCGAGGCGGACGCGACCAAGCGCCTGTTCGGCGGCCGCGGCGCCTGCCTCGCCGTCGCCAACGCGACGCTCGGCCTGATGATCTCCCTGCGCGACGCGGTCAGCGACGGACCCGCCGGCCGCTTCGCGCTGATGCCCGCGCTGACCTTCGCCGCGACCGCGCAGGCCGCCTGGTGGGCCGGCCTCGCCCCGCTGGTCTGCGACATCGACGCCGACGACTGGAGCGCCGCCGCCGAGGAAGAGGAACGGCTGCTCGAGCGCCATGGCGCGCAGATCGCCGCCGTCGTCCCTTACGCCACCTTCGGCTACGGCATCGATCTCGACCGCTACCGCTGGCTTTCGAAGCGCTTCGGCGTCGCCGTGGTGATCGACGCCGCCGCGTCGCTCGGCACCACCGACGCCTCGGGCGTCGGCTTCGGCGCCGGCGCGCCCTTCCCCGTCGTCTTCTCGATGCACGCGACCAAGCCCTTCGCCACGCAGGAGGGCGGTCTCATCCATTGCGCCGACGCCGACCGGATCGAGCGGCTGCGCGCCATGGCGAACTTCGGCTTCACCGCCCCGCGCACCGCCACCCTGCCCGGCCTCAACGCCAAGATGCCCGAGGTGATGGCACTCGTCGCACAGGCGCGGCTGGACGATTTCGCCAAGATCGCGCGCCACCGCGACCAGCTCGCCGACGCCTATCGCGACGCCATTGCCGGCCGCTACGGCGCACAACCGCCCCGCGCCGGGCGCCAGGCGCTCGGCTTCTTCCCGCTGCTGCTCCCCTCCGAACGCACGCATGAGCGCGACGCGATCATCGCACGACTCGGCGAGGAAGGGATCGGCGCCGGCAAATATTTCAGCCCGCACCTCGGCGAACAGCCCTGGGTGCGCGAGATCGCCCTGATCGAGCCCACCCCCGTGGCCGACATGGTCGGCGGCCGCCTCCTCTCGCTGCCGCTGTCGGACAGCATGACCACCGACGACGTCGCGCGCGTGATCGACACGCTCGACCGCATCGTCGCGGTGAAGCCGCGGCCCACCGCCAAGGCGGCGCCGCCCGTCGCCGAAACGATGATCATCGGGGGCGGCCCGGCCGGCACCGCGATGCTCACCGCCGCCGCCCGCCACGGCCTGCTTCCCGAACTGTCGCAGGGCCTCGTCATCGTCGAACGTGACAGCGCGATCGGCGGCGGCCAGCTCGGCCGCTATTCGATCACCTCCGATTCGACGGCGCAGACCTTCCTCTCCGCCATCGAGGGCAACCCCGATCCGGCCATCGCCGCGCTCGCCGACCACCCCTCGACCCTGGCGATCGCCCGTCACCGCGCCTCGCTCGGCGTGCCGCTGGCGGAAGTCGGCCCGATGCTGCGCGCGATCGGCGGCCAGCTCCACGCCAGCATCACCGCGCACGGCGGCGCCGTGCTGACCGGCACCGAAGCGCTCGGCGCACGGCGCAAGGATGGCCTGTGGCACGTCCGCCTGCGCGACACCGCCACCCACCGCGATACCGAGCGGGTCGCGCGCAACCTCGTCATTGCCACCGGCGGCCACCAGCCGCTCGACCGCCTCGTCACCCAGCGCGTCGCCGGCGCCTCGCTGATGGACATCGCCGGCGATCGCCTGCTGCAATCCGACTCCGTGCTGGCGCGCGGCGGGTTCGAGATGGTCGCCGACCTCCTCGCCGGCAAGCGCGCGCCCAAGGTTGCGGTGATCGGCGGATCGACCAGCGCGCTCACCACCGTTGCCCTGCTGCTGCGCGAACGGCCGGCGCTGCCGTTCGGCGCCGGCGGCATCACCCTGCTCCACCGCCGCCCGCTGCGCCCCTTCTATCATTCGGTCGAAGCCGCCCACGCGGAAGGGTTCACCGATTTCGGCCCGAACGACATCTGCCCCGTCTCCGGCTTCGTCTACCGCCTCGCTGGCTTCCGCCTTGAGGCACGCGAACTGGTCCTGCGCATGCTCGGCGTCGACGGCCGCGCGCCCGAGCCGCGCCTCGCGCTCCAGCGCGTCACCGGCGACGACGATCTCGCCGCGCGCGAAGCGCTCGCCGAGGCCGATCTCGTCATCGCCGCGCTCGGCTACCGCCCCCGCGCGCTGCCCCTGGAGGAAGCCGACGGCCGCCCCGTCGGCTTAGCCGCGCACAGTGGCGCCCCGATGGTCGACGATGCCTGCCGTGTCCGCGACACCTTCGGCGCCCCCATCCCCGGCCTCTACGGCATCGGCCTCGCCGCTGGCTTCGTGCCGCACGGCAAATTGGGCGGCGAGGCAAGCTTCGTCGGCCAAGCCAACGGCCTGTGGCTGTGGCAGAACGACGTCGGCATGATGATCGTCGACCAGTTGCTCGCCGGGCGGGCAAAAGCCGCCGCATGACGCCGCCAGCCGTCAGCGTCATCATGGCGGCGTACAACGGCGCCGACCTGCTGCCGGCAACGCTCGCCACGCTGCAAAAGCAGAGTTTCACCGATTTCGAGGTGATCGTAGTCGACGATTGCTCGAAAGACTCGACGCGCGAGGTGCTGCGCGCCTGGCCCGACCCGCGCGTAAGAATGATTGCGCTGGCGGAAAACGGCGGCCCCGTCCGCGCCCGCAACCGCGCCTTCGCCGAGGCGCGCGGCCGCTATATCGCCGGCCTAGACCAGGACGACCTCTGCCTGCCGGACCGGTTCGCGAAACAAGTCGCCTACCTCGACGCCAATCCCAACACGGTGATGGTCGCCAGCGCCACCGAAGTCCTCGAAGGCGCCCGCCTCCTGCCCTCCCCGCACGTCGCGCACACGACGCCTGCGCTGCTGCGCTGGCTGATCCGCATCGAGAATCCGTTCGTCTGGTCCTCGGTGATGATCCGCGCCGACGCCGCGCGCCGGCTGGAACCCTTCACCCGCCCCGACATCCTCTATGCCGAGGATTTCGACCTCTATCACCGCCTCTCCGCACTCGGCTCGATCGCCCGCATCGACACGCCGCTGCTCGCCTACCGCCGCCACGAAGGCGGCGCCTCGCAGCGGTACGAGGACACGATGCTCGCCAACGCGCGGCGGGTGCTGCGAGAGGCCTATGCAGCAAGCATGGGTGCAGATGCTGCAGATGCGGCGGATCTGGTCGTCGAACATCTGATGCACCGACTGCCCGTACCGAACCGGGATACGCTTACCAGGCTCGGCACGTACCTCGTCCGAATGCAGGAAACGTTCATTGCAGAACAGCCCTGGTCGGACAGCGACGTGCGGAGCGTGCGATGGGTGACCGCACGCCGATGGGCGGAGGTCATACGCAGGTCGCTTCGCGCAGGCACGCTGTGCCTGGCAGATGCGTTCAGCGTCCGCCCTCGCCACCTTGGACTAGGACACACGGGTATCGAAGAACTAATCTGGCACCGAGCGATTGGTCGCACCCGCGCCCTTTGGCGTCGTTAAGTCTTGGCAGCGTAGATCATCCGGCCCTGACCCAATCGATCGAAAACCTCGGCCAACTCACGCTCCCCCACCGCAAAACAGCCTTGGCTGCGGCCTAAGCGGCCGTGAGTGCGGATCATGTCCGGGTTCGAATACCAGGCACCGTGCACCACGATCGCGCGGGACAGCGCATTGTTATTGGTAGGATCAAGACCGATCAGCCGCTGGGACTTGCCGTGCTTGCCGACGTAATATTCGCTGGCGAGAAACGCACCTTCGCAAGAGGCGTTCGACCCATCCCGGTTCGAGAAGCGTTGCAGATAGCCGGTATGTCCGGGATCAGACCCGCTGCCATGCGCCACCAGCTTTGAAACGCTCGTGCCACTCACCAGATCGATAAAGTGAAAGCGCGGTTGCGAGGACGACGCCGCGAAATCCGCGATCACCATCCGGTCGCGCAGCTTGATCGCACTGCCGTGCTGCTCCAAGGCAGCGAGCGCCTGACGCATCAGTTCCGGCTTGACGACGCGCGATGAGCGCGGCTCCACGCGGGGTGCCGGACGGACCGGCGCCAGCCTGGATGACGGCAGCGGAACTTGCTCCGTTGCGCGCATCGCCGCTGACACAGCATCGGGCACCACCATTGCTCCGGCCAGCGCGCCAGCCGTCTTCAACAAGCCGCGGCGCGTGGGCGCCGCTTCAACCATTTTCACCATCGATGTCGCTATCCCCGTTCCCGGTAAGCCGCTGTATAGCAGGGAAAAGGTGAATAATCTCCCCCCACGGTGCCTACGAGCACAGGCCAGCTGATCATCCGTCGCGCAAAAGCTGCGGCTCATCGTATGGCACAAAAGTCAAGGGTGCGCGTTTATGATGCGACGGCCCGAGACATTCGGGCCCCCACATCGAAAGGGGTCGCACCATGCGCACGATTCGCGCCTTGCTGCCGGCTGCCCTCGGACTGGCAGCCATCACTTCTATGCCCGCTTTTGCGGAAACGTCAACGCCTGCGATAAGCGGACAGGCGTCAGGACTTGCCTTAGTTGAAGCCGCCGCCAGCCTCACGCCAGGCCAATATCTTTGGGAACAAGATGCAGCGGCCGGGCCGGTCAGCATATTGATCAGCATCCCGGATCAAAAAGCTTACGTATATCGCGGCGATAATCTGGTCGCAGTCTCTACTGTTTCAACCGGCAAAGAAGGAAATGAGACGCCGGTTGGTATCTTTACCATTCTTCAAAAGAAGCAGATGCATCATTCCAATCTCTACGATAATGCGCCGATGCCGTTCATGCAGCGGCTGACATGGGATGGCGTGGCCATCCATGCCGGCCGAAATCCGGGGTTTCCGGCATCACATGGATGCATTCGGGTGCCCACAAGCTTTGCCAAGAAGCTGTTTGCGGCGACTGAGATGGGGGCAACAGTCGAGGTGACCGACATGTCGTACATGGGGGGAATGCCGGCCCCGCGCAGCGACGCGCAACTGACCGCGGCGGCCAACGGGGCCGTGCAGGAAGGACGCGGATCGGTTCTGGCGAGCCGCTGATTGATGCGAAAAACCGGGGTGTATCCGGGTGTCCGGAAGGCGCCGGCGGGTGACTGAACGGACGCTTTGGCGCCTGACACGGCAGAATTGGGGTTGATGGGCGCGCGATCAGGCGATCGCGCGCCCATCAATTCATTTCTTGATCAATCCGATTTCCACCAGCCGCTCGTGCAGATAGCCGTTGGCGGTGATCGGCGGATAGCGGTTAGGCCGTTCCGACGTGATCGTCTGCGGCAGCGTTTCGATCAGAAAATCGGGCGCCGGATGCAGGAAGAAGGGCATCGAATAGCGCGAGTGGCCGCGCCGCTCGACCGGCGGATTCACCACGCGGTGCGTGGTCGACGGCAGCACATGGTTGGTCAGCCGTTGGAGCATATCACCGACATTGACGACCATTGCCCCCTCGGGCGGCTTGATCGCAAGCCAGCGACCCGAATCGCGATCGAGCAACTCGAGCCCCGCTTCCTCGGCACCGAGCAACAGGGTGATGAGGTTGATATCCTCATGTGCGCCGGCACGAACGCCCTCCGCATCGGCGGGGATCGGCGGATAGTGCAGCAAGCGAAGGACGGAATTGCCGTCCCGCACCGCACGATCGAACCAGTCCGGGGCCATGCCGAGGTGACGGGCGATAGCCGAGAGGAGCCGATCGCCCGCCGCATCGAAGGCGGCGAACAGATCGAGGAACGTATCCTTGAACCCCGCGGGCCGCGTCGGCCAGATATTCGCCGGCATCTCCGACTGATAGCGGTGACCGGCGGGCAGCTCGCGCCCGACGTGCCAGAATTCCTTGAGGTCGACGTGCTTCGCATCCTTCGCGATCTCGGTCTTGAACGGCGTGTAACCGCGTGCACCGCCCGCTCCCTCAACGAAATAGCTGCGCTTCTCCGCGTCGGGAAGCGCGAACAGCGCTTCCGTCTCCGCCCATGCGCGGGCGATCAGATCCTGCGGAATCCCGTGATCAGCGACGATCGCAAATCCGAAGCGGCGGAAGGACCCGCCCAGATCCTCGGCAAAGCGATCCGGATCGCGACCCTGGTCCGCAAGACTGAGCGTCGGAACCTTTGCCAGGGGAGTATCAAGCATCACAAACGCCTTTGCCGATCATACTATAAAGGCGGTACATAGGCGGGCGGCCGGGACGCTGCCAGCCTTCGCAGCGCTTCATTCCCCGATGGTGACCGAGCCGGCGGCTTGCTGCCCCGCAGGACGCAGATCGATGCGGAAGCGTTCATCCTCCGTCGTCCCGATGAGGGTGTTGCCGTTCACCGACACGCTCGTACCCGCCTTGGCGAACTCGGCACGCAGCCAATCGCGCACGACATCAACCGACGCGGGACTTTCGAAGCGAAGACGCACCAGGCCCTCCCCCGCCCCGCCGTCAGCATTGACGTTGACCGCATTGATCTTCGTGCCGGGATAAAGATGGACGCCGTTGATATCGAAATTTTCCGCCGTGAACTGCACCGTCGGCAGCTGGAAGGATCCCTTGATCAGCGGCGTATCGAGCGTCACTTCGCCCGTACCGCCGTCCGCCGTCGCGACACCGTTGCCGGCATCGATGGACACCGACGTACCGCCTTTGTCCCCAACGTCGCAGCCGATCAGCAGCATGGCCGCCGCAACCGAAGCGAAATCTATCGCGCGCATGGCAAACCCCGTGCTTTACCGACGTAACACACTAGGGTGATCGGGCGTGCCCTGCAAGGCGCGTCATCCGGCGGTGAGCCACACGGAACCGGGCGCCGGGCGCAGGTGTTCGATGATCCACGATCAGGAGAAACGATCATGGGCGGCCATCAGGTGACCAGCCACGGTTCAGGCGATGACGGTTACGAAGAAGACGGTTACGACGAAAGCCAGCGCGCCGAAATCCTTGAGGCGACGCGCGACGGGCCCGGCGACGGCACGATCATCACCGACCTCGACCCCGACATCGACATGGACGATGACGATGAGGAGGACGAGGACGACCTGCTGATGCGCGACGACGAGGTCGCCGAGCAGGACGACGATGCGGATCAGGACGATGATGACATCGACGAGGATGTCGTGCAGGACGAGTTCGACGACGGTTCGATCAACGATGATGAAGACCTCGACGATCCCGACGACATTGCCGTCAATCCCTGAGCGCGGCCGCGCGCTTCGCTTGGGGGCCGCGGCGGTGGCCTTGTCCGCCGGATGTTCGCCGCAGCAGCATTCGGACGATGTCGATATCGCCAATGCGGCGCGCGCCGCACAGGAGGCGATGGGCAATTATGTCGGTGAGACGCCCATGCGGCCTCCGACCACACAACCGAGCAGCGCACCCGCACCCGCCCCCGCTGCGTCTCCGACACCGACGCCATCCAGCTCAGAACCGTCTTCGGTCGACGGCTCAGCCGAGGGTGCCGTCGATGTGGTGCGGACCTATTTTCGGCTGATCGGCGAGCGACGCTATCGCGCCGCCTGGGAGCTGTGGGACAATGATGGCGCCGCCAGCGGCATGTCGGCGGAAGCCTTTGCGCGCAGCTTCGACAAATATCGCGATCTTCGTGCCAGCGTCGGTGAACCCGGCCGCATCGATGCCGGCGCGGGGCAGCGTTATATCAGGGTTCCGGTGAGCCTTTCCGGAACGCTGCGAGACGGGCGGCCAGTGACGATGAAGGGCCCGGTGACCCTCCATCGTGCGGGCGATGTAGATGGCGCGACCGAGCGCCAGCGCCGGTGGCGCATTCACCAAAGCGGCCTGCGGCCCCAGCCGCAGAACGTGACGGGGACGAACGATGGCGATCCGCGGGGCGACACCGATGCAGCATCGACGATCACGGCACGCTATCGGTGTGACGACAAAAGTGCCTTCACGGCCACGTTCGACAACAAGCGTGATACAGCGCTGCTGACGCTGCGGCGACGCTCCGTGACGCTCAAGGGGCAGCGGCCCGCATCAGGCATCTGGTATGCCGGGGACGGATATGAACTGCGCGGCAAGGGCAGTTCGGCCCGGCTGACGCGTCCGGGCGGAACCGTGATCACCTGCAGCGCGCAACCGCAAGGGGGCTAGCGTCCACCCGGCCCAATGCGGCCAAGCGGGAGCCGTGCCGCGCGGCCGTCTTCATGTTCGCCGGGCGCAGCTGATCGCCGATTTAGGGCGCCCAGGTGCTCACCACCGTGGCGAGATCCGGCCGCGGGCGTTCTTCGAGCGGGCGCGACGGCGTGCCGATGAAGATGAAGCCGGCGATCCGTTCCGGCGCGGTGCCGAACGCATCGCGGACCCGATCGTCGAACGCGGCCCAGGTGGTGAGCCAGCCGCCGGCGAACCCCATCGCATGGGCCGCATGCAGAAGATTCATGCAGGCGGCGCCGGCCGACAATTCCTGTTCCCAGAGCGGGATCTGACTTGCGACCCGCGGGGAGGACAAGGCGACGACCAGCGCGGGAGCCTGATGGGCGAATTGCTCGATCGATTCGAGCTCCAGCCGCTTCGCCTCTGGCCGACCGGCGCGATAGGCGTCCAGCAGCACCGTGGCGAAGGCGGCACGCTGCTCCGCGGTGACGATGACGAAGCGCCAGGGCGCCAGCTTCCCGTGATCGGGCGTGCGGCAAGCAAGGGCGCACATCTCCTGCAGTTGCGCCTCGCTCGGCCCTGGCGCCGCGAGATCGCGCGGCTTGCCCGAGCGGCGGGTGGAAAGAAGCGACAGCGGCGTGGAGATATCGTTGAACATGCACGCCTCTTATCGCGAAACGTTCGCAAGTCGAGCCTTCACGTTCGTTGCGGCGTGCCAAACCTCGCTGGCTTCGGGACGGCCATGGTCGCCTCAACGGCAACAACTGCTTTGGCATCGCGACTTTGCGCGCTAGGCTTGCCCGATCCGGGGGAGCGTTGATCCCCACCTGATTTCCGGGGAGCGTATTCTTGCCCATCATTCCATCGATCGCACTGGGTTTCCTAGCGATCCTGCTGGCCGGCGGCATTGTCGGCGTGACCAAGAAGGGCCCCGAGTTCCTGGGGCATCCCAAGGGACTCTACGTCCTGTTCTTCGCCGAGATGTGGGAACGCTTTTCCTACTATGGCATGCGCGCGCTGCTGATCTTCTACCTGACCAAACACTGGCTGTTCGACGACGGCAAGGCGAACCTGATCTACGGCGCTTATACCAGCCTGGTGTACATCACGCCGGTATTGGGCGGGTATCTGGCCGATCGCTTCCTCGGCCAGCGCAAGGCGGTGGTTTATGGCGCGGTGCTGCTGACGCTGGGCCACCTGCTGATGGCGGTGGAGGGCGATGGCGGCCAGGCATCGGCAGCAATCAACGTCTTCTGGCTGGCGCTGGCGTTCATCATCGTCGGCTCGGGCTTTCTGAAGGCCAATATCTCGGTGATCGTCGGCCAACTCTATCCGCTGACCGACATCCGCCGGGATGGTGCGTACACCATCTTCTACATCGGCATTAACACCGGCGCGGCGCTCGGCACGATCATGGCCGGCTGGCTGGGCGAGACCTATGGCTGGGCCTATGGCTTCGGCGCGGCCGGCGTCGGCATGCTGCTGGGCCTTGTCGTGTTCGTGCTAGGCAAGCCGTTGCTGCTCGGCCGCGGGGAGCCACCGCGGCCGCTGGCAAAGCGTACCGAATGGTCGCTCTACGGCATCGGCCTCGCCGCGATCGCGGTAATCTGGGCGCTGGTGCAATATCAGGACGTCATCCAGACGCTGCTGATCATCTCCGGCGTCGGGCTGCTCGGCTATGTGCTGTTCGAAAGCTTCAAGCTGGAACCGCATGCCCGCGACCGGATGTTCGTCGTCCTGTTCCTGATCGCGCTCAACCCGGTGTTCTGGGGCCTGTTCGAACAGGCGGGCGGCAGCCTCAACCTCTACACCGATCGCTATGTCGATCGGGGGGACGTGCCGGCATCGCTGTTCCAGTCGATCAACCCGATCTACATCGTGCTGCTCGGCCCGATCCTCGCCGGCCTTTGGGTGTTCCTGGGCAAGCGCGGACTGGAGCCGTCCGCACCGGCGAAGTTCGGCCTTGCGCTGGTGCAGGTCGGCCTGTCGTTCCTCGTCTTCGTGTGGGGCGCGCAGAGCGTCGGCATGGACGTGGCGACGCCGGTGTTCTTCGTTTTCCTCATCTATTTCCTGCAGACCACCGGCGAATTGTGCCTGTCCCCCGTCGGGCTCAGTGCGATGAACCGGCTGGCGCCCAAGCACCTGGCTAGCCTGATCATGGGCGCCTGGTTCTACATGACGGCGGTGGGCAATTTCGTCGCGGGGAAGATCGGCGAGGCGACCGGCGGCGAAAGCGGCGAAATGACCAAGGAAGCGACGCTTGCCGTCTATTCCACCATCGGTTGGTGGACGATCGGCATCGCCGCCGTCGTGCTGGCGCTAAGCCCGTTGATCCGCCGCCTGATGCACCTCGACACGCTGAAGGACGAGGCCGGCCATGCGATGGCGGGCGAGGCGGAGTTGGCGGAGCCGCAAGGCGCCGGGCTCAACACCACGGGCGAAACGCGACACTAGGGAGAGCGGGACATGGGAAATGTCGTGGCGGCGGCGATCGCGTTCGTGGGCACGCATTTCCTTTTGTCGCATCCGCTGCGCGCGCCGCTGGTGCGCGCGGCCGGCGAGCGGGGCTTCCTCGCGCTCTACAGCCTGGTTGCCGCGGTGACGCTCGGCTGGCTCGCCCTGGCCTATCGCGCAGCACCGGCGGCAACGCCGCTGTGGCCGGTCGGCGATCTGCTCTGGGCGATCGGCACGGTGGTGATGCTGGGCGGCGCGATCCTGTTCATGGGCTCGCTGGTGCGCAATCCCGCAATGTCGGAGGCCCGGACCGAGATCGTGCCCGAGGCGCGCGGCGTGTTCGCGATCACGCGCCATCCGATGATGTGGGGCTTCGCCTTATGGGGCGCGGTGCACATCCTGGTCTTTCCGGACCCGACCAACATCGTCCTGTCGCTGGCGATCATCATCCTCGCGCTGGTCGGGGCGCATCTTCAGGACCGCAAGAAGGAAAGGCTTCAGCCCGACTTCTGGCGGCAATGGGAGCGGCGGACGAGCTATTGGCCGTTTGCCGCCATCGCAGCGGGCCGGGCGCGGATCGGCAGGATCGGCATGCATGCGCTGGCGGGCGGCACGGTGGTATGGCTGGCCGCAACCTGGGCGCACATCCCGCTCGCGGGCTGGGCCGCCGGGATCTGGCGCTGGATCGTCTAGGGGCGAAGCCGCGCGAGATCGGCGGGCGTATTCACATTGGCGGGCTGCTCCGCCAGCGTGACGAGGCGCGCGCCGACCGCCTCCGCCCAATGCCGCACCGCACGCGATTCTCCCGCGCGCAGCCAGGCGTCCAGATGATCGGCCAGCGCGGCCGGCCACCAGCCCAGCACCGGGCACCCTGCCGCGTAGCATGGGACCGAGCCGCATAATTGCTCGCTCAGGTCCGGCGGCAGATGGGGCGTGTCGCAGGGCGCGGTCAGCACGGCGGCATAACCGTGCGAGCGGGCCCAGTGCAGCGCGCCGGCAATCGCGCCGAGCGGCCCCAGGCCCGGTGATGGTCGATCCGGGACGCTGTCGAGGCCGGGGTGCGTGCGCCCCACCACGATCAGCCGATCGGTCTGCACCGCGATCCGTTCGGCAACATGCTCGATCAGCGGCGTCCCATCGAGCAGCGCCAGCGCCTTGTCCGAGCCGAACCGGCGGGACTGGCCACCGGCAAGGACAGCACCGACAATGAGGTTCTGGCGTGTCACGGGGCCATTCTAACGCGGCCCCGCGACAAAAAGGAAGGGACCCGGCGATTGCTCGCCGGGCCCCTGGTACGCACCGTTACTTCCGGCTGAACTGTTTAGCGGCAGACCACCTGACCGCGATCGATCGAGGCGCCGAGCGCCGCGCCTGCCCCGGCGCCGATCAGCGCGCCGAGCGTGTTGGACCGGCCATTGGCCAGCAGGCTGCCGAGCACACCGCCGCTGATCCCGCCGATGATCAGGCCGGTCGTGCCGTCCGAGCGGCGGCAGTAGTAGCGGCCGTTATATCCCCGATACACGCGGTCACCGCGGTACAGGCGGCGGGCGCGATAATAGCGACCGTCACGGTAAAAATTGTCGGCGTAGTAAGCCCGCTGACCCGGGGGCAAGCGGTTGTAATCGTAATTGCGCCACTGGTTACGATCCCGGCGCCAGTCCTGACGGGCGTCCCGCACATCGCGCTGATATTCGCGATTGGCCTGGCGCACATCGCTGCGTGAATCGGCGCTACGCAGATCATTGCGATAGTCGCGGCGAGCGTCGCGCACCTCGTCACGATATTCGCGATTGGCCTGAGCGTTTGCCGGGAAGGCGGAAACCGTCGTCGCCGCCAAGGCAGCGGCCAGGATGATACGCATGGTACTAACTCCTCGGTAGTGACGGAGTAGAAACGACAGGGGCACAGCTAAGTTGCGTGAACGAAAAACTACGTGTCGTTCATATGGCTTTAAGTAACGCGACAACAATGCTCAGCGGCTAGCTACGGCCGCAAATAGTTCGAAGCTACTAGTTTTCTCTGCTTTCTCGCGTACGAAGGAAACGCACGAAAAGGGCGCGGCCCATCAAGGCCGCGCCCTTCGCTAGGCTTCGTGGACAAAGGGCAGCCAGAGCAACACTGAGGCGAGGCTGACGAA
>JBELMF010000080.1:0-14986 GCA_042096015.1 Sphingomonas sp. | reverse complement strand
GCCGACGACGATGCCCGGCGCGATACCGCTGCGCGCCCCGGCACGCGCGAGGCGCCGGGACGCCTCCGTGGCGGTGGCGAAGTGATCGGCGCCGTCGAGCAGATACAGGACGGGCCAGCCGCCGGATGGGGGAGATCCCTCCGGCCAGGAGAGGAAGATACGATAGACATGTCCGTCCGGGGCGGTGACCTGCGTCACCGCGCTCCGCTCGATCGCATAGGGCCGCTCGGCCGGCGCGGCTGCTCCGCCGGCCGCGAACGGCGACGAGGCGAGCGCGGCGGCGAGCAGCATGGCACTCACCACTTGAACTGCAACCGTGCCGTCACGCTGCGGCCCTGGCCGTAGTAGCAGGCGGAAGTGGCCGTGCAGGTGGCGACGAACCGCTTGTCGGCGATGTTGCGGGCGTTGACCGACAGCGACATGCCGTCGAGCGCCTCGTCGGCGACCCCGAAGTCGTAACGGACGAACAGATCGAACAGCGTGTAATCGGGGATGCGCAGGGTGTTGTTGGTGTCACCCCAACTCTTGCCCGTGTAGCGCACGCCGCCGCCGATGCCCAACCCAGCCAGGCTGCCCGACTGGAAGCGCTGGTCAACGAACAGCGAGGCGAGCCAGTCCGGTACCTGGGGCAGCGCATTGCCGACCTGGGTGCGGGTGGTGCCCGGCAGCAGCGCGTTGGATTCGGTGATTTCGCCGTCCGCGCGCGTGGCGGTGGCAATGATCGCCGTGCCCCACGGCAGGCTGGCCTTGCCCTCCAGCTCGATCCCGCGCACGCGCCCTTCGCCGGTCTGGATCTGGCAGATCGCGGTGCCGCAGAGCGTTCCCGCCGGATCGGGGGTGGTCAGGTTCTGCTGCGTGATCTGATAGGCGCCGAGCGTCACATAGATGTTGCTGCCGCGCTGGAAACGGAGCCCCGCCTCATATTGCTGGCCCGTCGTGGGCACGAACGGCACGCCGCCCAGGCTGGAGGATGGATCGCTCACCTGCGGCTGGAAGCTCTCGGCATAGCTGGCGTAGGGGGCAAGCCCGTTGTCGAACAGGTAAACGGCGCCCGCCCGCCAGGTAAAAGCTTCGTTGTCGTTGATGTAGCGACGCTGATTGACTGGATTGTAGGTATCGTCCTTCGCCCAGTCATAGCGCCCGCCGATCGTAACACGGAGACCGCCGACGGCGATCTGATCCTGCAGATAGACGCCGTTCTGCTTGCTGACCGTTTCGGTGTAGACCTGCGGACTGAGGCCGGTGGCATAGCCGGCGGTGCCGCGCGGCTGCGGGTTGAAGATGTCGAGGATCGGCAGCACGAGGTTGCCGGCGACAAGATCGCGGTAATGCTGCCATTCGGTGTGGAAATAATCGACACCGGCAAGCAGCGTGTGCGCGACCGGCCCGGTCGTCAGCTTCGCCTCCGCTTGCGTGTCCGTCGCCCAGCCCTCGCTGTCACCGATCCCCTGCACGGCGCGGCGGCCGATGGTCTGGCCGGGGATGCATCCGGAGATGGTGGCGGGACACGTGGTCAGCGTATCGCCCGACAGGACGACCACGCGGTACAGCGAATCCAGCTTCGTGAAGCGCGTGTTGTTGCGGATCGCGAAGCGATCGCCGAAGCGATGCTCGAAGAAGCTGGCGATCAGATATTGATTGCGGTCGAAGTTGTTCCAGCTCGGCTCGCCGATATTGGCATCATTCTCGATATAGCCGCCGTTGCTTTCCACCAGCGAGCCGAGGCGCGGCAGGAACTGGAAGGTCGCGCCGCCTTCGTCGCGCTGATATTGCCCCAGCAGCGTCCAGGTGGTGTCGGGCGTCGGCTGCCACGTGATGCTGGGGGAGATATACTGGCGCGCGATCTCGATCCCGTCGACCTGCGTATCGCCATAGCGGGCCAGCGCGACGACCCGGCCGGCCAGCGTATCGGAGAGCGGACCGCTGAAGTCAGCCGAGCCCTGATAGTTCCAGCCGGCGAGATCGGTGAAGCCGGATCCCTGCAGCATCACTTCGCCATGCGGCGTGAACGTGGGCCGCTTCGAGACGATGTTCACGACGCCGCCCGGTGCGGTCTGGCCGTAGAGCGCGCCCGACGGCCCCTTGAGCACCTCGATCTGCTGCAAGGCGAACGGATCGAAGCCGGGCCGCGTCCACTGCCCGCCCGACGGCAGCCGCAGGCCATCGACGAAATTGTTGTTCGACGAGAAGCCGCCGGCGCCGAAACCGCGCACGGAGACTTCATCGACGCGGCTGTCGATCCCGAACGCCTCCGCCTGCACGCCCGCGGTGTAGCTGAGCGCATCGGCGATTGAGGGAGAGGCGCGCAGATCGATCTCTTCCCGGCTGATGATCGAGATCGATTGGGGAGATTCGATGATCGGCGTGTTCGTCTTGGTACTGGACGTTGCCGAATCCTGCCCCGTCGCGGTGACGATGATGTCGGCATCGCTACGCGACGGCGTGCCGCTTTGTGCCTGCGCCATCGCCGGCCACGCCACGCACAACAGCAATCCGAGACCACGAACCATCACAACCCCGCTCATTTGAATGAGCGCTGCGTAGTGCGATGCATTATCAATATCAACCTTTGTGTTCCCTTTCTTCTGTTCGCTGCTGCTGCACGCCTGACCTGAGTAGTTGCCGAGCCGCCACTCCGGGCGCAAAAGCGGCAGGCTTCGATGTCGATGATTGCGCCTTTGCCCGTTCGACGCCGGTCCATGGCTTTTCTGCTGGTCTATGCCCTTGCCCACGCCGGTGGCGTGATCGCCTACCAGCCGTTGCTCACGCTGATGCTGCCGCTGAAGGTGGAGCAACTCGCCGGCACCGGGCGGATCGGTCTGTTCAGCGCCACCATCATCGTCGGCGCTGTCGCCGCCAGCGCCTCGAACCTCTTTTTCGGTTGGCTGAGCGACCTGGCCATGGCGCGCGGTGTCGGCAGGCGTCGCTGGGTGGGGGGAGGCGCGATCGGTACGGCCGCTGCCTTCGTCGGGATCATCGTTGCGAACTCGCCGGCCGGGATCATCGCCGCGGTCGCGCTGTTCCAGGTGGCGGTGAATGCGATGCTGGCACCGCTTCTCGCGATCATGGCGGATGAGGTGCCGGACGCACAGAAGGGCGTAGCCGGAGGGTTGCTGGCAGCGGCAGTGCCGATCGCCGCGGCGGTATCCGCGCTACTGGTCGGATTGACGTGGGCGGGAGAGGCCGGGCGGCTGGGGATTGTCGCCCTGCTTGTGGCGGGGTTCATCGCCCCCTTGCTGGCGACGCCGATGAAACCGGCGGCGCCTTATGCCGCTGCTGCGTGCGACGTTCAGGTCGCGCGGCGGGATCTGGTGATCGCCTGGACGGCGCGGTTGCTCGTCCAGGTGGCGGGGAATGCGCTATCGCTCTACCTGCTCTATTATTTCGAGAGCATCGTCCCGGACGTCGCGGCAGCCATATTGGCGCCCCGCGTCGGCCATCTGCTGACCTTCGCTTACGTCCTGTCTTTGCCGCTCGCCTTGGGTGCCGGGCGCCTGTCCGATCGCTGGGGACAGCGCAAACCCGTGCTGCTGGCCGGCGCCATCACGGCGGCGGCGGGGCTGCTGGGCATGGCGCTGGCGCCGGACTGGCGCTGGGCGGCGAGCGGCTTCATCCTCTATGCCACCGGATCGGCGGTGTTTCTGTCGCTTCATGCGGCCTTTGCGATGCAGCTGCTGCCCCATCCGTCGCACCGGGGGCGCGATCTCGGCGTGCTCAACCTCACCAATACGCTGCCCGCGTTGCTGGGGCCGCTCCTCGCCTGGTCGCTGGCGACGCCGAGCGATTTCGGCGCGGTGCTGCTGATCCTGGCGACGCTGACCCTTGTCGGCGGGGCGGCGATGATGGGGGTGCGCAGTCGGCGCTGAGGCCGGGGCTCAGCGTGTCTGCCAATAGCGTACGTAATCCACCGTCATGCGCTGCGGAAAGGCGTCGTCGTCCACGCCCATCTTGCCGCCCCAGTCGCCGCCCACGGCCAGATTCAGGATCAGATCATAGGGCTTGGTAAACGGCCAGGCGGCATGGCCGCCGGGCTGATCGTTCTTCACCTGCATGAAGGCGCGGTCATCAATGCCGATGCTGATCGTGTCCGGCTGCCAATCGAGCTGGTAGCGATGAAAGGCGGTGCAGGCGTCCGGCACGGTGCGCTGTGCGCCGCGCTGCGTGCCCTTTGCGTGATTGAACGCGCCGGTGTGGAGCGTGCCGTGGATCACATTGGCATCCCAGCCGACCATTTCCATGACGTCGATCTCCCCGCCGTCCGGCCATTTGTCGCCGATCGGGAGGAGCCAGATCGCGGGCCAGGCGCCGCGCGCGCACGGCAGCTTGGCGCGTACCTCGTAGAAACCGTAGCCCAGCCGCTGCCGGGCGATCAGCTTGGCCGAGGTATAACGCTGCCCGCCCGTGTCGGGAAACCGCGCCTTGTCGGCCACTTCGGCATGCGCCTCGATGACCAACGCGCCGTCCTCAATCCGGGCGTTCTTGGCGCGGTTCTCGGCGTAATATTGAAGCTCGTTGTTGAACCAGCCTTTGGCGTTGAACGACGTGTCATATTGCCATTTGGTGGTGTCCACCGTCTTGCCCTCGAATTCGTCGGCGAAGTTCGGCGTGGCGACCGGCGCTTTCATCGGCGCGTCCGCGGCATAGTTGGTGGCGCCGAGGGTGGCGGCCTGAAGGGCAAGTGTGATCAGGAACATGAGGTCAGCCGTCCAGGATCGAATCAATAGCGGTGGCAAGATCGATGTCGCGTTCGGAAAGGCCGCCGGCATCGTGCGTGGTGAGCGTGATTTCCACGCGATTCCATACGTTGGTCCATTCGGGATGGTGGTCCGCCCGTTCCGCGATCAGCGCGACTTGCGCCATGAAGCCGAACGCCTCGGCGAAATCGGTGAAGACGATGGTGCGGCTGATCGCATCGCGGCCGTCATCGTAATCCCAATCCGGCAGGGCATCGAGCGCCTCTGCGCGTTCGGCGTCGCTGAGTTGATCGACCATCGCATCCTCCTGCCGGTGGGCCCCGATATGGCGGCCTTGTCCGCTGCGGCGCTGCACGCCTATGGCGAAACACGATGAGCGGACAAGACCTTCCGGGCGAGCCGCCCTCGCTGGCGGCGATCGAGCGACACGCGCGCCGGGTGCTGGCACAATTGCCCGATGCATTCATCCGCCATGTCAGCGAGATCGTGCTGATCGTGGAGGAAGAGGCGGACGACGAAACGCTCGCCAGCGTCGGACTGGAACATCCGCTCGACCTGACCGGCGTGTATCACGGACGGCCGATCGGCGAGAAATCAGCATTCGACTCCGGTGCGATGCCCGACCGCATTCACCTGTATCGCCAGGCCATCCTGGCGGAATGGTGCGAGACGGGCGTTCGCCTCGATGATCTTGTCACGCACGTGATGGTCCATGAAATCGGCCACCACTTCGGGCTCAGCGATGACGACATGCACGCCCTTGAGGATGCGGTGACGCATTGACGCCGCACCTGACCCTCGTCGACGTTGCGTGCCGGCGTGGCGGGACACTGTTGTTCCACGGCGTTTCGCTCGCCCTTTCCGCCGGCGACGCCGTGGTCGTCGCGGGGCCGAACGGCTGCGGAAAATCCAGCCTGTTGCGCATGATTGCCGGCCTGCTGCCCCCCTTTGCCGGTCAGATCAGCCGGGAGGGACGAGTCGCGCTGCTCGGTGAGAACAGCGCATTGGACGGAGACCGCCGGCTGGGCGCGGCACTGCGCCTGTGGGCGACGCTCGACGGGCGCGCCGACAGCCTGACACGGGTTGCCGATGCGATGATCGAGGTTGGGCTCGACGCGCTTGAGGACGTGCCCGTGCGTCTGCTGTCAACGGGACAGCGGCGCCGTGCGGCGATGGCGCGTGTGATCGCGACGAATGCGGACATCTGGCTGCTCGACGAGCCGGCGACCGGACTTGATGCCGCATCCACGCACGCGCTTCAGCGCGCGATGGCACGCCAGCGGGCGGCCGGCGGCATCATCGTCGTGGCGACGCACCAAAGCTTGGACTTGCCGGGCGCCTGCATGCTCGACCTGCTTGCCCGCCAGAGCGCCGACGCATGATAGCGCTGATCCTGCGCGAAATGCGGCGCGGCTATGCAGGCGGGGGCGCGACGTTGACGATCGGCTTTTTCCTGCTGGTCGCCATCCTGTTCCCCTTCGCGATCGGGCCGGACACGGCGTTGCTGGCGCGTATCGGTGGGGGCGTCATCTGGACGGCCGCCTTGCTGGCGGCCCTGCTGCCGGTGGAGCGGCTGATCGGCCCGGACCTGGACGCGGGGGTGATCGACCAGCTGGTGGTGCGAGGCTATCCGCCGACCTTGATCGCGCTGGCGAAGATCGCCGGCCACTGGCTGGCATTCGGCCCGCCCGTGATGGCCGCCGCGTTGCTCTCCGCGGCATTGCTCAGCGTCGACGGCGCGACGGTGTTGGCGATCGAGGCAGGCCTCGCGGCGGGCACGCCGGGACTAGCCGCCCTGGCCGTCGCCACCGGCGCGTTGACCGCCGGGCTGCGGGGCGCCGGCGCGGTGGCCGGGCTTGTTCTGCTGCCGCTGGCCGTGCCGCTGCTGATTTTCGGTGCCGGCGCCCTGGACGGCGGAGCCGGCGGACTGAAGCTGCTTGCCGCCGTCAGCCTCCTGCTCCTCGCAGGGGCGCCGTTCGTGACGGCGGCGGCAATCCGGATCGCGATCGAATGAGTGCCGCCGCCTCACACATTCGCGTTCAGAGCATGAAATCGCCCTGAACGAGGGTCTGGGTGTCCGACATGCGGATGTAGAGGTCCGCCGCGGCATCGCCATTGGTATCGCCAAGAAGCAGCGTTTCGCCGTTCAGATGAGTGAACCGCAACTCGCCGGCACGGCCGCTGAACGCCGCTGACCCGACGAAGGCGAACGCCTGATCCCCTGCATCGGCGGTGTCGGCGTCGATGCCGCGCAGATCAATCCGATCGCCTTCATTACGACGGAAGTCCCCAATAAGGTCAGCGCGGTCGAGATTCGACGATGTGTCGCCGTCAGCGAAGATGAACCGATCCGCCCCGAAGCCGCCGATGGTCAAATCCTGTCCGCCGCCGCCGGTGAGCCAATCATTGCCGTCTTCGCCAAACAGTTCGTTGGTACCGCCGTCTCCGGTAAGCCGATCGCCGAAGCGCGATCCGTACACGCCCTCGATCGACTGCAGGCGATCACGCCCACCATCGCCATCGTCCGTTGCCTTACCGCTGCCCAGATTGACGACCACGCGCGAGGCAGCGAAGTGATAGTCGGCATAATCGAAGCCAGAGCCTCCATTCAGCAGATCATCGCCCTGGCCGCCATCGAGCAGATCGGATCCCGCGCCGCCGAACAGCCGATCGTCGCCGGAGCCCCCGACCAGCAGATCCCAGCCATTGTCGCCGTACAATTCGTCCCGGCCGCCGTTGCCGTATAGATCATCGTCGCCGGCCAGGCCGTACACCCGCTCGTCTGCGGCGCCCCCGTCGAAGATGTCTCTGCGATTGGTACCGTAATAGGTCGGCATATCCTACTCCACGCAACAACGACCGCCCACATCGCGGCCGGCGTCAGAACGCTCCGCGACGATCGTGTATCCAGGTGAGGTCAGCGCAGGGGCTTTCCGCTGTCCTTCCATCGATCGAGGATCTGTGATTCTGACGAGGCCTGGCCGATCTGCCGTGATATCGGGATGTCCGCATCCTCGTGATCGCTGCCCAACACAGGCTGAACAGGGGAAGGCGCCACCGGCACCGGGCGGACGAGCGCGACGATCGGCTCTTCGGGAATGATCGCGCCTGGGCCGGGTGGCGGCTCGTTCCCGGCATAATGCTGGCGAAAAGCGGCGGCCGTGCCCCACTGCCCTTTCCAGCGATGAAAGAAGTGCGCCCCGATCGCGCCGGTCATGACGAGACCGCGGTTCCAAGCCGGGGTCACCGCATAGGTGTGATAATGGGTGGCGAGCCCGACCGGCCTGAACACGTAACCAGCCAGCGCCGCGGCGGCGGTGCGGGCGGCGCGTGACCAGGCCGCGCGCACGGGAACGCGGGCCATCGCGCCATCGCACGCGAAGCTGAACTGGCAGCCGCTGGCTTTATCCGCACCCTGATAGACGACACCGCAGATGGTTGCGGGGAAGGCGGGATGGCGAACCCGGTTAAGCACGACCTGGGCGACCCCGCGCTGGCCGTCGTCCGGCTCGGACGCGGCCTCGTAATAGATTGCCGCGGTCAGGCACTCCAGCGCCCGCGATCGATCCCGGGCAGCGGCACCGCGCAGCGTGAACGGGGCGGCCGACACAGCGGCAGACTCAAGGTGCGAATAATCGTGCGGTGACTCGGGAGCAGCCGGGAAAGACACCGTGCCGGTCGCGCCCTTTCCGGGAGACGCCAACGCCGTACGGCCCTGCACATTGTTCTGCCGGCTCGCCCCGACCACCAGCCGATCCAGCACGGCTGCGCGGGTGCCCACCGGTGCGGCCATGAAGAGAATGCCGAGAACGACGGCGATCACGCCGACGATAGGGGCGGCGATCCTCGCCGCCTGCGTCCATTGATGGCGCCGCACAGGACCCCGCGTCCGCCGCCGGGCAGCACGTTCGCTGGGATGAAGCGCGACATCCATGTTCGGGCCCTCCCGTCGCTGTGGCCGGCGGAATAGCCGTGCGGCCGCACGTAGCGCGTTTGGGAAGGTTTCTCGCCCCCGAATTCGATGCTGTCCGGAAACCGGACAGAAGAAGGTTAAAGCGAGCCGATGCTCACTTCGGCTCGGCAGGGGGCGGGGACGCTGAATCGCTGAGCATGTTGCGGGTTGAGTCTACACCATCGACTCGCACCGGGACCTGGGCGTTTTCCGGCTCGGCAGCATTTTGAACGACCATGTTGCTTTCAGGCGCGCCGGGCGATGCTGCGACTTGCGCGAGCGTTGCCGTTGAAAGGGCGATCAGCGCAACGCTGGCCGAGGCTGCAAGATGCATCTGGTTTTCTCTCCGTCATTCCGCAGGCGCCCGCTGCCAGCATGGGCGCAACAATGCGAACAGCCCGGCAGTTTCCTGCCGGGCTGTTCTTCACATGGTCAAGGTTCAGCCCTGCGGCGGCACGCGCGGCGTCGTGGTCGACGGATCGGTCGGGCTTGTGGTTGCCGGATCGGTCGCACTCGGTTCGTCGGTCGGTGCCGGTGCCGGGGTCATCGTGTCCGTCGTAGAAGGCGCGGTGCTCGGATCCTGCCCCGTCGGCATGCCGGAGTCACTTTCCATCGTGCCAGCGGGCGGCATTGTCGTGGACTGCGGCGGGCTAGTCGGCGCGGTTTGCGCCAGCGCGGCGCCTGGGGCCATCAGCGCCGCGGCGGCGATAAGAGCTGTGAACTTCATAGCGAACTCTCCTAATTGTGTCCCTATCGTGAGGGAATAATGCACAAGCACACCGGAAAGTTCTTCGGATCGTCGACTTAAACGCTCACTTCATCGGGTATGTACGCTATCTTGCGAGTTTCGCGCCGTTCGTGCATTTTCTGATGCAACCCAGATCAATTACTTTTGTTCAACCGAGTTGTGCGCGGTGAAGCAGGAACTGGTCCGCCAGCACCAGCGCCATCATCGCCTCCACCACCGGCACGCCGCGGATCCCCACGCAGGGATCGTGGCGCCCGCGCGTCGCGATGGCGGTGGCCTCACCATCACGCGTGATGGTTTCTACCGGCGTCAGGATCGAACTGGTCGGCTTGAACGCCGCGCGCAGACGGATCGGCTGGCCGGTGGCGATGCCGCCGGCAATGCCGCCGGCATGGTTGGCGAGAAACATGGGGCCGTCATCGCCCGGCCGCATGCGATCGGCATTTTCCTCGCCCGTCAGTGATGCGGCGGCAAAGCCGTCGCCGATCTCCACGCCCTTCACCGCATTGATCGACATGGTTGCGGCAGCCAACTCGCTGTCGAGTTTCGCGTAGAGCGGGGCACCCCAGCCGGCGGGCACGCCCGTCGCCTCGCACGCGACGATCGCGCCGAGCGACGATCCCGATTTGCGGGCTGCATCGACCCTTGCCTCCCACCGGGCGGCGGCGGCGGCATCGGGGGAGAAGAACGGATTGGCGTCGATCTGCGCATCATCGAACATTGCAGGATCGATGGCGTCGCCGCCGATCGCCTCGACCCAGGCGCGAATGCGCACGCCCGGGATCACCGCGCGGGCGACCGCCCCCGCCGCGACGCGGGCGGCGGTTTCGCGCGCGGAGGAGCGACCGCCGCCGCGATAGTCGCGAAAGCCGTATTTGGCGTCATAGGCGTAATCGGCGTGACCCGGACGATAGGCCTGGGCGACCTCCGAATAGTCCTTCGAGCGCTGGTCGACGTTCTCGATCATCAGGCTGATCGGGGTGCCGGTGGTGCGGCCGTCGAACGTGCCCGACAGGATGCGGACCTGATCGGGCTCGCGCCGCTGGGTGGTGAAGCGCGAGGTGCCGGGGCGACGCTTGTCGAGCCACGGCTGGATATCCGCCTCGGTCAGCGCAATGCCCGGAGGGCAACCATCGACTATGACGCCGAGCGCGGGACCGTGCGATTCCCCCCAGGTCGTGAAGCGGAACACCCGCCCGAAGGTGTTGAAGCTCATGCTGCGTCGCCGCGAATGTTGAGGAAGTTGAGGCGATCGCGGGGTTGTCGGACGGGGCAGGTTCTCATGCGCGCTTACTGACAGATCGAGGCAGGGTAGGACAGATGGTGCGCGCAACGCCGGATCCACCACGCATCATGCCTGCGCCTGCGCCTGCGCCTGCGCCCACGCCCGCAGCCGCGACGGTCAGGCGAGGGCGATATCGGGTGCGTCTTCAGCCTTCATGCCGATGACGTTGTAGCCGGCGTCGACGTGATGAATCTCGCCGGTGACGCCGCTCGCCAGATCCGACAGAAGGTACAGGCCCGCGCCGCCGACATCTTCGATCGTGACGTTGCGACGCATCGGCGAGTTCAGTTCGTTCCACTTCATGATGTACCGGAAATCACCGATACCGCTAGCCGCCAGCGTCTTGATCGGGCCGGCGCTGATCGCGTTGACGCGAATGTTCTCGGGCCCGAGATCCATCGCCAGATATTTGACGCTCGTCTCCAGCGCGGCCTTGGCCACACCCATGACGTTATAGTGCGGGACGACCTTTTCGGCGCCATAGTAGCTCAGCGTCAGCAGGCTGCCGCCGTTCGGCATCATCGCGCGGGCGCGCTTGGCCACTGCGACGAAGCTGTAGGCGGAGATGTTCATCGTCAGGAGAAAGTTGTCGAGACTGGTGTCGACATACTTCCCGCGCAGTTCATTCTTGTCGGAAAAGCCGATCGCATGGACGACAAAGTCGAGTGTCGGCCAATCCCGGGCGAGGCCGTCGAACGCGGCGTCCAGCGCCGCCATGTCGGACACGTCGCAGTCGACGAGGCGGTCCGAGCCCAATTGCGCGGCCAGCGGACGCACCCGCTTGGCCAGCGATTCCCCCTGATAGGAGAAGGCGAGCTCCGCCCCAGCCTCGGACAGCTTTTGCGCAATTCCCCAGGCGAGCGACTTGTCGTTGGCCAGGCCCATGATGAGCCCGCGCTTGCCTGCCATCAATGCGTTCACGACACTGCCTTTGCTTCCGAAACGGGGGGCGCCCCCTCTAGCGCCGGTTCGGGGGGTTCCGCCAGTGCCGCGTTGAGATGCGCGCCGATTACCAGGCCGAGACCGATCAGGTAGAAAAACAGCAGCATCACCACCACGCCGGCAAGGCTGCCGTAGGTCAGATCATAACCGCCCAGATTGGAAAGGACGAGCGGCAGGCCCGCCGTCATCCCCACCCACCATGCCGTGGTGAACAGCGCACCCGGCCATACGCGATTGTCCGAATCACGATAGCGGGAGGGGGTGACGAAGTAGAAGAGCATCCACAGCGCACCGAACATCACGACGCCGGGAATGGCGCGGCTGATGCCGATCCAGCCGGCCAGATCCTCCGCCCAGGGCAGCAGCTGATAGATGAACTGCTCCGCGGCGGTGAGAATGCCCTGAACCAGGAACGACAGCAGCGCCATGATCACCGAGGCGACGATGCCGAGGGTCAGCCCGAGGCGGGACCGCCACAGCGACTGCTTGCTCTTCGTGCCATAGGCGCGGCGGAAGATTTCCCGGATCGTCTCGACGAAGCTGCCGACGGTCCACAAGCCAACCAGGCCGCCCAGCCAGAGCAGCGAGCCGGTCCGCGCGGACAGGACATCGGTGATCGGCTTGCGCAGGATATCCGACACGTCCGGCGGCAGGACATGCAGGAAGGATGCGACCGCGCGGCGTGTCTCGTCATTCTCCCCCAGCAGCGCCAGGACCGCCGCGGCGACGATGAAGAACGGAAAGACCGTCATCAGCGCCAGATAGGCCAGGTTACCTGCATGGATGAACCCATCGGCATAGACGCCCGCGAAGGCACGCCGGCCCACCTCATAGGCATAGCTGCCGGGCTTTACCTTCGCGAGCTGTCGATTGAGCCGCACGTGCGCGGACCCGTGATGCTGGCGATCCTCGGGTGTCAGCGTGACGATGCTGTCATTCAACGATCTTTTCCCCTCTGTCTTGAGGGTCAGACGCCCATGTCGCTACGTGGGTTCCCCGCGCCGGTCCAGCCGTCGACGAAGCTGGCGAGCGCCGCATCGTCCGCAGGGATGTCGATCATCAGGGTAACGAGCTGGTCACCGCGGGTGCCATCCTTCTTGTGGAAGCCCTTGCCCTTGAGGCGCAGGGTTCGGCCCGAGGTGGATCCTTTGGGCACCGTCAGCATCACCGGCTTTTCCACCGTCGGCACCTTCACCGCGCCGCCCTTGACCGCTTCGCCGAGCGTGATCGGCAGATTCAGGCGAACATCGTCGCCGTCGCGCGAGAAGAAGCGGTGCGGCTGGATATCGATCGTGACGATCGCATCACCGGCGCCGCCCGGACCGAACTCACCCTTGCCCGACAGGCGCATCTGCGTGCCCGTCTCGACACCCGCGGGCAGCTTCAGATCGATCGTCTTGCCGTCCGCAAGCGTGATCCGCTGAGGCGCAAGGGCGGCCGCATCGACAAAGGGTACGCGAAGGCGATAGGCGGCATTGGCGCCCTTGGGCGGCGGCTGGCGGCGGCCGAACCCGCTGGAGAAATTGCCGCCCGGCCCGCCTGCGCGGCCACCGAACAGCCCTTCGAAGATGTCGGACATGTCGACGCCTTCTGCGCCGCCGAAATCCTGGCTGCGAAAGCCCCCGCCGGCGCGACCGCCCTGAAACCCGCCGCCGCCGAAGCCGGCGCCGAACGGGGAGGCCGGATTGCCGTCGGCATCGATCTCGCCGCGATCGAAGCGGGCGCGCTTGTCCTTGTCGCTGAGCAGATCATAGGCGGCGGTCACCTGGCTGAACCGCTCGGCCGCCTTCGGATTGTCCGCATTGCGATCGGGGTGCAGCTCCTTTGCGAGCTTGCGATACGCCTTCTTGATGTCCGCCTCGGTCGCGCCCCGCGCCACACCGAGCGTCGAATATGGATCCGCCATTGTTTCCCCAGTTGGTGTGTTACTCGGCTATGTGGGAGAGCGAGTTGGGGAGTGCAACTCTTCCGCCCGCGTGCGCGTGACGGCGAAGAGCCTAAGGCTCATCAACCGGGGCGACGTCCACCGACACCTGCATCTCCTGCGCGCCCGAGCCGAGCACCACGCCGTCCACCGGCGCGATCTCGGCATAGTCGCGGCCGACCGCCATGACGACATGGTCGCTCGCCATCCAGATGCCGTTGGTGGGATCCAGCCCGATCCATCCCCTGGCCGGGCCGCACCACAGAAGCACCCAGGCATGGGTGGCATCGGCGCCGACCAGGCGCTCCTGACCGGGCGGCGGGATGGTGCGGATGTACCCGGAGGCATAAGCGGCCGGGAGGCCGGCTGCGCGCAGCCCGGTGATCATGATCTGGGCGAAATCCTGGCACACGCCGCGCCGCTTCGCGAAGGCCTCGTGCGGGGGCGTATCGACCAGGGTGGCCGCCGGATCGAACTCGAAATCACGCTGGATACGGCGCGCGAGTGCGATGCCGGCCTCCAGCGCGTTGCGATTCGCATCGAGATCGGGCGCGCAATAAGCGGCAATGTCCCGGTGCAGCGGGATGAGCGGCGAGGGGAACAGGTAGCTGGCAGGTCCGGCGGGCGACAGGTCGCGGCTGTCGCGAGCCATGACCGCGATCTCGCCCAGGGTGGGATCGTCCGATTCCGGCATGGGCACGAGGCGGTCGACCGCCATGCGCGAAATGCTTTCGATCGTCAGCTTGCGGACCGGCTCATCGACGGTGAGGCGGGTGACGTTGGCCAGCCCCGCCTCCGCCCGGGCCGGCGTGGTGCGGCCGGCGGGCGACACCCGCAGCATGTAGGACTCTAGCCGCTGGCCGGGCCAGTCGATCGGTTCGAGCCGCAGGTTGCAGCGTGCGAACTTGACCTGCGCCCCGTAATCGAAGCGGGTGATATGGGCGATGTCGTAGATCATGCCAGCGTCAGCCCGCCGGCGCGCAGCGGCTCGGCGCCCTGCAGGAAATAGCGCCGGGCGATCGCATCCGAGAGGCGGCCGAGCCGCTGATCGACCTCGCCCAGCAGGCGCGCGTCAAGCGTCGCCGCGCGGGCCACCGACACCATCGCCTTGAGCTCATTGGCCTGTGCCTGCTGTTCCTCCGCCATGCCGTCGTCGTCCAGCACCGGCAGTGCGCACAGATGCTCCCAGATCCGCTCGACCTGAAAGGCGAGCGCGCGCGGGTTGCCGGGATCGAGCGCAACGAGATCGACGACCGGGATGCGCGCGAGGCCGGTGAGATAACGCTGGCGATAGCTGATCTGGCTGTCGGCCAGATCGAGCAGCGTCGACAGATCATCCAGCGAGGCGCCGGGCAGGCCGAAGGTGCGGGCCGCGCGCACGATCGCCATCGACCGTTCCAGCCGGCGGCCGAGATCGTGGAAGCGCCAGGCATCGGTGCGG
>JBELMF010000079.1:0-15020 GCA_042096015.1 Sphingomonas sp. | reverse complement strand
GCGATCACCTACATCGACGAGCACAAGGGCTGATCGCCGACGGACGGCGCGGCTTCGAGCTGTCGACTGTTCGGATCAGGATTTGAGCGGCTCCCCGTCCCCGGCTAGAGGGCGGGGAGCCGTTTCGTTATGAATATCATGGAGTAGCGCGATGCGCCGCGTTGTTGTCACCGGTCTTGGCCTCGTCACCCCCCTGGGCGCGGACGTCGAGACAGCCTGGGCCAATCTCATCGCCGGCAAGTCGGGCGCGGGCCCGATCACGCATTTCGATGCTTCCAACCAGAAGTGTCGCATCGCCTGCGAGGTGAAGCCGGCCGATCACGAATACGGCTTCGATCCGGGCAAGCGCGTCGATCACAAGATCCAGCGCCAGGTCGATCCGTTCATCATCTTCGGCATCGACGCGGCCGGCCAGGCACTGGAAGATGCCGGGCTGACCGAGATGAGCGAGGCGGAGCGGTTCCGCGCCGGCTGCTCGATCGGCGCCGGTATCGGCGGGCTGCCGGGGATCGCCAGCGAATCCCTCGTCTGCGAGCTGAAGGGGCCGAGCCGCGTCAGCCCGCACTTCGTGCACGGGCGGCTGATCAACCTCATCTCGGGTCAGGTCAGCATCAAATACGGCCTGATGGGTCCGAACCATGCGGTGGTGACCGCCTGTTCGACCGGCGCGCATTCGATCGGCGACGCCGCGCGCATGATCGCGATGGATGATGCCGACGTGATGCTGGCCGGCGGGGCGGAGGGCGCGATCTGCCCGCTCGGTATCGCCGGCTTCGCGCAGGCGCGCGCGCTGTCGACCAATTTCAACGACACGCCCGAAAAGGCGAGCCGGCCGTATGACAAGGACCGTGATGGCTTCGTCATGGGCGAGGGCGCGGGCGTCGTCGTGCTGGAGGAATATGAGCGGGCCAAGGCGCGCGGCGCGAAGATCTATGCCGAGGTGATCGGCTATGGCCTGTCAGGCGACGCCTATCACGTGACCGCGCCGCATCCCGAAGGCTCGGGCGCGTTCCGGTCGATGGAGATGGCGATGCGCAAGAGCGGTCTTTCGCTTTCCGACATCGATTACATCAACGCGCACGGCACCTCGACGCCGCTCGGCGACGAACTGGAGCTTGGCGCGGTGCGCCGCCTGTTCGGCGATGCGATCGGCGATTTGTCGATGTCGTCGACCAAGTCGGCGATCGGGCACCTGCTGGGCGGCGCGGGCGCGGTGGAGAGCATCTTCTGCATCCTCGCCATGCGCGACCAGATCGTCCCGCCGACGCTGAACCTCGACAATCCGAGCGACAATTGCGCGGGCGTCGATCTGGTGCCGCACACCGCCAAGAAGCGCCAGGTGCGCGCGGTGCTGAACAACAGCTTCGGCTTCGGCGGCACCAACGCGTCGCTGGTGATGCGGGCGCTCTGATCGGGCGGGGCAGTTGCCCCCACCCGGCTTGAGCAGGCGATGCGACCGAGCCCGTGCGGCGCGCTGCGGCCTCAGGGGGACTGCAACTTAAGGATCGGGTGCGGATGGCTCGACATCCGGAGAGGTTGAATGCGTAAGGCCGGTTGCTTCGGATTGTTGATCGGCCTGGCGCTGATCGCGACGCTTTTCTGGGTCGCGCAGGACTGGTCCGGCGCAGGTCCCGCGAAGCCGCTTGCGATTGTCGTACCCGAGGGCGCGAGCCTGACCCGTGCAGCCGACGAGCTGGAGAAGCAAGGCGCGATCCGCTCGGCGTGGCGGTTCCGCGGTTACGCACGTTTGTTCGGCACCGGCGCACCGATCAAGGCGGGCGAATACGCCATTCCCGCCGGGGCAAGTGCCGCCGACATCCTCGCGCTACTGGAAGAGGGCAAGGTCCGCCAGCGGCTGGTGCCGGTGCCCGAAGGCTATCCCTCGGTGCTGGTGCACGAGGCGCTGATGCGTGCCGAAGGGCTGACCGGCAGCATCGCGGTCCCCCGCGAAGGATCTATCCTCCCCGACAGCTATGCCTATCAGTTGAACGACACGCGTGCGGCCGTCGTTGGCCGCATGCAGAAGGCGATGGCCGATTACCTCGCGGCGGCCTGGAAGAAACGGAAGCCCGGCATAGCGGTCAGCACCCCGGAACAGGCCGTTATCCTGGCATCGATCGTCGAAAAGGAAACCGGCAAACCATCCGAGCGGCGGATGGTGGCGGCGGTCTATACCAATCGGTTGAAGCAAGGCATGCCGCTGCAGGCCGATCCCACGGTGATCTATCCGATCACCAAGGGGCGCCCTCTGGGCCGCCGGATCAAACGATCCGAACTGCAGGCGAAGAACGGCTACAACACCTACGCCAGCGCGGGGCTTCCGATCGGGCCGATCGCAAATCCGGGCCGTGCCTCCATCGATGCCGTGCTTGATCCGGCAGCCAGTTCGGCGCTGTACTTCGTTGCCGATGGCACGGGCGGTCATGTTTTCGCCGACACGCTGCAGCAGCATAATGCGAATGTCGCGAAATGGTATGCGATCCGGCGTGCGCGGGGGGAGATGTAAGCTGTTCACTTTGACGTCTGGATGCGTAGAACCGACAGACGTTCTTTCGGAATCGCCAGCGTCTTGTTGACCATGCCCATGTTGATTGCTGCCGGCGCCGTCCTGCTGCTGCTGGTGGCGTCGGCAGCGCTGGCGCTTCACCGTGGCTTGTCCGCACTTGGCCTTGCAGCGCGCGAGGAAGATCGTCGACGCATCGCGGAGGCGCTGCTCGGCAGTGCGCCGATGCAGGCCATGCTGATCCGTGCGGATCGTCGGGTGGAGATGCCGGCGCGGGTTGCGGATCTTTTCGGGCTGGTCCAGCCGGCTACCGACGTTGATGGCTTGAGTGCGGCCGGGGGCGGCCTGGATCCGGTCGATGCAGAGGCATTGTTGGCCGATGTGATGGCGCTGCAGCAGTCTGGACGTTCCTTCGTCCAGCAGGTCCGGCCGCGCGGAGCGGCGCGGACGCTGACGCTCCGCGGCGAACGGGCGCCGGTCGGGATGAGCAGCGCCGATGTGGTGGTCTGGGTCCATGATGCCAGCGAGGCGCAGGCTGAGGTCGAGCGACTTGCGGCCGAGCAGCGACTGGTCCGCGAAGCCTTCGATTCACTGACGGGCGTGATCGAGGCGGCTCCGATGCCGATGTGGTATCGCGGCCCCGATCTGCGCCTTGCCATGGTGAACACCGCCTATGTCCGCGCCGTCGAGGGGACGGACGCCGCCGACGTGGTTGGACGCGGCGTCGAACTGATCGAAGGATCAGGGCAGGGCGGCCCGCTGGCCGGTGCGACGCGGGCGCGCGAATCGGGGCGACCCGCGGTTCGGGTGTTGCCGGCGACAATCGGCGGGGCGCGGCGCTCGATGCAGTTGCACGATGTGCCGCTGCCCAACGGCGGGGTTGCCGGCTTCGCGATCGACATTGCGGATCTGGAAGAGGCGAGAGCCCGCGCGCAGCGCTTCGCCGACGCACAAAGAGCAATGTTCGACCGGCTATCCGCGGGGGTTGCGCAGTTCGGACCGGATCGGGCGCTGGTGTTCTGCAATCAGCCGTTCCGACGCATGTTCGCGATGCGGAGCGAGTGGTTGTCCGACCGCCCGGAATTCGATCGCGTCGTGGAGCGGATGCGGGAGGCCAATCGCCTGCCGGAAGTGCGCGACTTTCCCGGCTGGAAGGCAGAGCGCCGCGAGTGGTTCACGCGCACCGACGCGGCGACCGAAGAGACGTGGCATCTTCCCAACGGAGTGTACATCCGCGTGGTCGCGCAGTCCCTGCCAGACGGCGGCCTGCTGCTGATCTTCGAGGATCGTACCGAGGAAGTGCAGCTTGCGTCCGCGCGCGACACGCTGTTGCGGGTGCGGACCGCGACCTTCGACAATCTCTTCGAAGCGCTGGGCGTGTTTGCCGCCGATGGGCGACTGCAGCTGTGGAACAATCGCTTCCGAGCCCTTTGGGAGCTGGAAGAGGAATTTCTCAGCAGCCACCCGCGCGTCGATGCGGTGGCGGGCACGATCGCACCCAAGCTGCGGACGCCGAACCGCGCGAGGCTGGTGACCGAACTGGTGCGATCTGCCACTGCGGACCGGCAGCAGCGTGGCGGCCGCGTCGCGTTGGCTGACGGGCGGCATTATGAGTTTGCGGCAGTGCCGCTGCCCGACGGCAATGCGCTGTTCACCATGCTGGACATCACCGATAGCCGCCGTGCGGAACAGGCGCTGCGCGAACGCGCGATGGCGCTTGAAGCCGCCGACAAGGTGAAGACCGCATTCGTCGCCAACATGAGCTATGAGCTTCGTACGCCGCTGACCTCGATCAGCGGCTTCGCCGAGATGCTGCACGCCGGCTATGCCGGCACCCTGACCGAGCAGGGAACGGAATATGTCGGCGCCATTCTCGAATCCGTGGGACGCCTGTCGATGCTGATCAACGACGTGCTGGATCTGACGCAGGCAGAGCAGGACACGTTGCTGAACCATCGCGAGGTTGATCTGCGCCAGATAGCGGAAGAAGCGGCCCGAACTGCGGATCAGGTGGCGCGCGAGCGGTCCGTGGAATTCGTGATGGAGATCAGTTCGGACGTCGGCGTCGTCCGGGGCGATCCGCGTCGGCTTCGCGAGGTGTTTGATCACCTGCTCCGCCACGCGCTGACCGCCGCAGTACAGGGAGGCCGCGTGCTGCTTCACCTGGACGGTGACGCGGCCAAGGCACGGATCGTCGTATCGGACGACGGCGCCGGCATGGACGAGGAGTCCGCGCGTCATGCACTTGACCGTTTTGCGCATGCGCCGGTTCAAGGCGGTGTCCGTCCGATCGATCTCGGGCTGCCGTTGGCGAAGCAGTTCGTCGAGGCGCATGGCGGCACGATATCACTGATCAGCGAGCTGGGCGCAGGCTCGCTGATAACGGTTGAACTACCGCGGCGATGAACGACACGATCGACTTGCCCAATGCCGCGGCGACGACGGCGATCGGCGCCCGGCTCGCGCCGTTGCTGCGGGTCGGCGACGTCATCACCCTTGAAGGGCCGCTGGGCGCCGGCAAGACCAGTATTGCGCGTGGACTGCTCGCGGCGCTCGGGCTGAAGGGCGAGGCGCCAAGTCCCAGCTTCGCGATCGTGCAGCCGTACGAGCCACCCGAGGTCGTCCTGCCCGTGCTGCACGTCGATCTTTATCGCCTGGACGATGAGGCGGAGCTGTTCGAACTTGGGCTCGACGAGGCTTTGTACGACTCGGCATTGGTCGTCGAATGGCCCGATCGCGCGGGGCCGCGGGCGTGGCCCGACGCGCTGCGCCTTACGCTGACCGTCCAACAGGACGGCGCGCGACGCTTGACTTGGAAGGTCCCGGCGGCATGGGAGCGGCGATGGCCGTAGATATGACTCCGCCCGCCGATACGGGTGCGTTCCTGAATGCTCACGGGTGGGGCGAGGCAACGGTGGTGCCGCTCGCCGGCGACGCCTCTTTCCGTCGATACTTCCGCGTGTTCGACGGGGCGAGAAGCGCGGTGTTGATGGATGCACCGCCGCCGCACGAGGACCCTCGGCCGTTCCTGATGGTTGCGCGCTGGCTCACCGAGCGCGGTTTCGGCGCGCCCGCGATCCTTGCGGCGGACGAGGCTCGTGGGCTGGTGCTGATCGAGGATTTCGGCAACGACCGGATGCGCGAGGCGATCGATGCTGACCCGTGCGCGGCCCTGGCGCTCTACGCCAACGCCGTGGACGTGCTTGTGGCGCTGCGGTCACACCCCGCGGGGGGTTGGCGTCCCTATGACCGGGCCGAGCTCCAGCGCGAAGCCGGGTTGCTGGTTGAATGGTATTGCCCGGCGCTTGGCCTGGAAGTCGATCAGGCCGGATATGTTGCGGCATGGGATGCGGTGCTGGAACACGCCCGCTACGATCGCGCCGTCACCGTGCTGCGTGATTACCATGTCGAGAACCTGATGCTGGTAGGGGCATCGCGGTCCCTGGGCTTGCTCGATTTCCAGGACGCGCTGGCCGGCCATGCGGCATATGATCTGGTGTCGCTGCTGCAGGACGCCCGCTGCGATGTGGAGCCGGACCTCGAGGAGGCAATGCTGGTGCGCTATCGCGATGCAACCGGAGAGGGGGACGCCTTCATGCGCGCCTATCATGTCCTTGGTGCGCAGCGAAACGCCAAGATCATCGGCATCTTCACGCGCCTGTGGAAACGCGACGGCAAGGAACGATATCCTGCCTTGTGCCCCCGCGTGTGGCGGTACCTCGAGCGGGATCTCGCGCACGCTGAGCTGTCCCCAGTCGCCGCCTGGTTCGAAGCCAATATTCCACCGGCGCTTCGAGGCGACCCCTTGTTGCTGAGTGCCCGATGACCAAACCCCGTCCGATCCGTCCAATTCTGGCAGGCCGGATGCCGACCACCGCAATGGTCATGGCAGCCGGGCTGGGCAAGCGCATGCGCCCGTTGACTGCGACCCGGCCCAAGCCGCTGATCCAGGTGGCGGGAAAGACCCTTCTCGATCATACCTTCGATCATCTTCGTGCCGCCGGGGTGCGACGCGCGGTCGTCAACGTTCACTATCTGGCCGATACGCTGGAAGCACATCTACGCTCCGTCGAGGGTATCGACATCGCCGTTTCGGACGAGCGCGGGCAGTTGCTCGAAACCGGCGGCGGGCTGATGAAGGCGAAGCCGTTGCTCGGTGATGCGCCGATCTTCGTCGTCAACAGCGACAATTTCTGGCTGGATGGTCCGATCGATGCGCTGTCGCTTCTTGCCGCGCGCTGGGACCCGGCAGTCATGGATGTGCTTCTGCTGCTGATTCCCTTGGCGCGTGCCCATTGCCACAAGGGGCAGGGTGATTTTCACATCGCTGCCGACGGTCGGATCACGGGGCGCCGTCAGCAAGGACGTCTGGCGCCGTTCGTGTTCATCGGCGTCCAGATACTCAACCCTGCCATTCTCGAGGACGCGCCGGAGGGGCCGTTCTCAACCATGACATTCTGGCAGCGTGCGATCGAGGCAGGGCGCGCCTATGGCGTCGTTCACCAGGGCTTGTGGGTCGACGTCGGCACCCCAGCCGCGGTGGCGCGCGCGGAGGCCCTGCTCAGCGATGGTTGAGCCGCGTGGCCCGCGGCTCTATTCGATTCCGGCGCATCGCGCCTTTGCCGACGCGCTCGCCGCCGGACTGATCCGCCGCTTCGGCAGTGACCCACTCGGGCTGGCGCGCGGCGTGGTGCTGTTGCCGAACAATCGCGCGAAGCTGGCGCTGACCAGCGCCTTTGTGCGTGCCCGCGGGGGCGCGCTCGTCTTGCCGCGGCTGGTCGCGATCGGGGCGGAGGATCTCGGCGAAGCGATCGGCGCAGCGCTTGATCCCGTCGCTGCCGACACTCTTCCGCCACCCGCCGTCGCGCCGCTTGCCAGGCGCATGATCCTGGCGCGCCTCGTTCAAGAGGCGCAGCCGACGCTTGAAGCGGCGGAGACGATACGGCTGGCTGGGGAACTGGCGCGGACCCTCGACCAGTTGATCGTGGAGGAAGTCGATCCGGCGCGGCTTGGCACGCTCGACCTGGGCGATTTGACGATTCACTGGCAGAAGGCGCTCGCGCTGTTCAGCATTGTCATCGAACGCTGGCCTGCGGAACTTGCGCGGCTTGGCAAGATCGACGCCGCAAGCCGCCGGGTGCTGCTGTTGCGGCAACTCGCTGCGCGTTGGTCATCCCGCGCGCCGACTGGCTTTGTATGCGCAGCGGGCATCACCGACGCCGCGCCTTCCGTGGCAGCGATGCTTCGTGCCGTGGCGCATCTTGGCAACGGGCTTGTCGTGCTGGCCGGACTCGACCGCGCCATGGACGGCTCGGAGTGGGAAGCGCTGGGGGCCCATTTGCCGGACCTCACAGGGCGGGCAAAGCGTGCGATCGAGGTTCATCCGCAGTTCCACCTGAAACAACTGCTGTCGCGGATGGGGATGGCCAGGGACGATGTGCGGGCTTGGCCGGACGACAGCGATCATGATGGGTCCGTCGCCCGTGGACGCACCATCGCCACGGCGCTTGCCCCCGCCGAATATACCGCGCGATGGACGGAGTTGCGGCCCCAACAGCGGCAGTTGGCGGGCGTCCGTGTGGCAGAGCTCGCCACGCCGGCCGAAGAGGCACAGGCGATCGCGCTCGCGCTGCGCGAGGCGGTGGAAACGCCTGGCCGTACCGCCGCTCTGGTGACGCCCGATCGCCAGCTGGCGCGCCGCGTTTCGGCTCATTGCGCGCGGTGGGGGATCGATGTCGATGACAGCGCCGGTCGGCCATTGTCCGTGACGCCGCCCGGAACGCTGCTGTCCGCCATCCTGGAAGCCGTTGCCGAAGACTTTGCGCCGCTAGCGCTGTTGACCTTGTTGAAGCACCCGCTCGTGCGAGCAGGCGAGCAGCGGCGGGCGTGGCTCGAGGCAGTGCGGCGGCTCGACCGGGAACTGCGGGGCCCGCGTCCGCCCACCGGCCTGAACGGCATCGCGCTGCACCTGGAAGAACGGGCAGGGGCGTGGTGGTCAGAGATTCGAACTGCGCTGGAGCCGCTCGCCGCCGGCTTCGCGTCCGCTGAGCGATCGCTGACAGACATGGTCGCGGCCGTTCGGGACGCAGCGACTACGTTGGCGGGTGACGATGCCTGGCGCGGCCCGGCCGGCCGTGCCGCGGCCGATCTGTTGGCCGAACTCGAAGTCGAGGCGCCCGGCGGACCGGGCGATGTGACGTTACAGGGCTTTGCCTCGCTCCTGCGCCAGCTGATGGACGAGACCGCGATCCGTCCGCCGCAGGGCGGCCATCCCCGCATTGCGATCTACGGTCTGATCGAGGCCCGGCTGCAGCGCGCGGACCTCATGATCCTTGGCGGCTTGAACGAAGGCGTCTGGCCCGCCAGTCCGGCGCCGGATCCCTGGCTTGCGCCGCGGATCCGTGCCGTTCTCGGCCTGCCGGGCCTGGAGCGGGCGGTGGGTGTCGCGGCGCACGACTTCGGCCAAGCGCTGGGAGCGCCGGAGGTGCTGATTACCCGCGCCCGACGCGACGCGCGTTCTCCTGCTATCCCCTCCCGCTTCTGGTTGCGGCTGGCAGCGATGGCTGGTGATGAGTTCGACCGCGCCCGTGACGATCGGCTGGAGGCGTGGACAAGGTTGATCGATGCGGGCGGCACGCCGACGCCGGTCGGCCAACCGGCACCAAGCCCCCCCTCGCACCTTCGCCCGACCGCGATTTCCGTGACCCAGGTCGATCGATTGAAGGCTGATCCCTATGCCTTTTACGCACAGCGAATCCTGCGACTGAAGGCGCTCGATCCCGTTGACGCCGACCCGTCCGCGGCATGGCGGGGCAATGCCGTACATGGCATTCTCGAAGCGTGGGCGCGCGACGATGCCTGCCGCGTGGATACGTTGCGGCCACGGGCGCTGGCGATGCTGAACAATGCCAGCACGCACCCGCTGCTGCGCGCGCTGTGGCAGCCACGTCTGCTGAAGGCAGTGGAATGGATCGCCGAGCGCATGGCCATCGAACAGGCCGCCGGCCGAATGGTCATTGCCGCGGAGGGAAAGGGAGGCACGCGGATAGCGGACATCGATCTGTCGGGTCGGTTCGACCGTATTGATCGGTTGCCGGACGGCACGCTGGCCATCGTCGACTACAAGACGGGCAAGGCCCCCTCCTCCTCGGCCGTGCGGGCCGGGTTTTCGATGCAGTTGGGACTCCTCGGCGCGATCGCCGAAGCCGGTGGTTTTGCCGGCATCAGCGGCATTGCCGGCGGATTCGAATATTGGTCACTGGCCAAATATCGGGACAGCTTCGGAAGCGTTTCGTCACCCGTCGACCCGAACGGCAAGAACGATCGCGTGGTGACGAGCGAGTTCGTGGAGCGCGCCCGGGCCGTGTTTGCAGAAGCGGCAGAGCGGTGGCTGACTGGTGATGAGGCGTTCGTGGCCAAGCTCAATCCCGAATATGCGCCCTATGCCGAATATGATCAGCTGATGCGGCGTGACGAATGGTACGGCCGTGACCGGTGATCGCATCCGCCCGTTGCCGCCCCTGCGTGGTGAACAGCGTCGGGCCAGCGCACCCGATGCGCATATCTGGCTTTCCGCTTCGGCCGGCACGGGCAAGACTCAGGTGCTGTCTGCGCGCGTGTTCCGGCTGCTGCTCCGGGGCGTCGAGCCGGCCGCAATCCTGTGCCTGACGTTTACCAAGGCCGGTGCCGCAGAGATGGCGTCGCGCATCAGCCAGCGCCTGGCCGCCTGGGTCCGGATGAAGGATCGCGACCTGTTCGCGGATCTGCAGGCGCTCGGCGAACCGGGCGATCCGGCGCAGCGCGCCCGCGCACGAACATTGTTTGCGAGTGTTCTCGACGCGCCCGGTGGCGGATTGCGCATCCAGACCATCCATGGATTCTGTCAGGGCCTGTTGGCTGCCTTTCCCGCCGAAGCAGGGCTGGTGCCGGGGTTTCGCCCGATCGAGGCGCGCGAGGAAGCCGTACTTGCCCGTTCGACACTCGCGGGCATGCTGGTCAGCGCCGAGCAAGAAGGACGGACGGGACCCGCGGACGCGATCGGAAATCTGAGCCTGCGCTTGGGTGAGGCAGGCGCAGAGCGCTTTCTGATCGACTGTGCGCGCGCCGGTGCGGCCCTCGAGGCCTTGCCCAGCGGCATTCATCCCTGGCTACGGCGCGCGCTCGATCTGCCCGCCGGCGACATCGGAGATCACCTTCGCCAGGCGTGCAGCGATGAGGCGATCGACCGCGTGACGCTGGAGGCGATTGCGGCACGCAATCAAGCCTGGGGCACAAAGAGCGGGCTGGCCCGGGCGGACACCATTGCAACCTGGCTGGCGTCCTGTTCCGAGGAGCGCGCCGCGACGTTGGGGCAACTGCACCTCGTTTGGGCGAAGGCAGATGGTGATCCGCGATCCTTCGGGAAGGGACAGGCACCCGGCGACCCCGATTACGCTGACCTCGCGATGCGCCTCCATCAGACCTGTGCGGCCTTGCTGAGCCTCCAGGAGCGCGTCGCTTACGCGGATCTGCTCGCTGATGGACTGACCGTGGGCCGCGATTACGCGCGGCACTATGCTGCAGCGAAGCGACGCGGCGGGCTGGTCGACTTCGACGATCTGATTGCCGCCACTGTCGCCCTGCTTGACCAGCCGGGGATCGGCGACTGGGTTCGCTTCAAGCTCGACCAGACGACCGAACATGTGCTGATCGACGAGGCGCAGGATACCAACATCGCACAATGGCGGATCGTGCGTGCACTGGTCGACGAATATTTCGTGGGAAGGGGGGTGTACGCGCCGTCGGTCCGTACCCTGTTTACCGTGGGTGACCACAAGCAGGCGATCTTCGGCTTCCAAGGCACCGATCCGATCAACTTTCGTGCGGCCCAGATGCATTTCGCGCGCAAGGCCGAACAGGTGCTGGGAGATGATCGGACACCGGACGAGGAGCGGGGCCTGCCGTTCGAGGAACTGGCGCTCGTTTCCTCGTTCCGTTCCACCCGGCCGATCTTGCAGTTCGTTGATGCGGCAATTGCCGCGTTGGGGTTCGATGCGCTGGGGCTGGAAGCCGATCCACCGCCCCATGCCAGTGAAGTTCCCGGCCCCGGCCATATCGAGCTTCTGCCGCCGACCGTCGCGGGGGCGGCAGAAGACGATGGCGGGGCGGAGGAATGGATCGATGATGCCGTGCGGGAGAATGCGACCCGCATCGCACGCCTTGTGCGGCGTTGGCTCGACGAGGGCATGCTGCTGGAAAGCAAGGGGCGGCCGATCCGCCCTGAGGACATCATGGTCCTCGTCAAGCGGCGCGGCGAGATCGCGCAGCTGATCGTCGCACGGCTCTATGCCGAAGGAGTGCCGGTGGCCGGCGTCGATCGCCTGCGGCTGAATGCGCCGCTGGCGGTGCAGGATCTACTTGCGGCCATTCGCTTCGTCCTCCAGCCGGAAGACGATCTCAGCCTCGCGAGCCTGCTGGTGTCCCCGCTGATCGGTTGGAGCCAGGAAGACCTGCTGGCGCGGGCCGTGCCACGCTCCGGCAGTTTGTGGCGGCATCTGTCGGAACAGTACCGCGATCTGGTGACTCCTCTTTCAACCCTCCTGGCAAAGGCCGACTTCAGCACACCTTATCGCTTCCTGGAGGAAATATTGTCCGGCGAGCTCGACGGGCGACGCCGGTTGCTTGCGCGGCTGGGCGAAGAGGCGCGCGACCCGATCGAGGAATTGCTCTCCGCGGCGCTCACTTTCGAGACGACGGCGACACCGTCGCTGCAGCGGTTTCTCGACTGGTTCGACCGCGGCGAGGTGGAGGTGAAGCGGGAGGCGGAAAGCGCCTACAATGCCGTCAGGGTGATGACCGCGCACGGGGCAAAAGGCCTGCAGGCTCCGATCGTGATCCTTGCCGATGCCACGGCTGATCCCGATGCGACGCGGACCACGGCGTTGATGTGGACACCGGAGGGATCGACAGCACCGATCCCCGTGTTCCCGCCGCGCGGCAGTGAACGGGCTGGGCCGATCGCGGATGTCGCGGCCAACGTGGCGGCCCGGGAGCGGCAGGAGCACTGGCGCCTGTTCTACGTTGCCGCCACACGGGCGGAGGAGCGGCTGGTGATCGCCGGCTCGCTAGGGCCGAAGTATCGCAACGGCCCGCCCGAGGCCAGTTGGCATGCCGTGGCATCGCGCGCGCTCGACCGATTGGGGGTGCCGGCCGGGGAGGCGCGCGTCTTTCACGGCGATCCGCCGGGCGGGGCCGTGCCTCGCGCAGCCGCAATGGCGGCGCTGTCTTCGCGACCGGAGAACGTGCCGGAATGGGTGCGCCGGCCCGCGCCGCCGGAGGCTCGCCCGCCGCGCCCGCTGGCGCCTTCGTCGCTCGGGGACGATGCGGTGTCGGATCCACCGCCGACATCGGCCATGCGCGCGGGGGCAGAGCGGGGGCGTCTGATCCATCGCCTATTCGAAAGGCTGCCTGACGTCGCGCCGGAGTTGCGGCGCAGCGCGGCGGACCGATGGCTTGCACAGGTCGGCGGGCTTGCCGATGGTGCGGAGCGGGAGGCGCTGCTCCGAACCGTGTGCGATATCCTCGACGATCCCGACTATGCATCGCTGTTCGGGCCGGAGTCCTTGGGTGAAGCGCCGATCAGCGCCGTGATTGACGGCGGCGCGGTGATATCCGGAACGGTCGACCGTCTTCTTGTTACGCCGGAACTGGTCCAGGTCGTCGATTTCAAGACCGGCCGAGCCGCACCCGCGACGCTTCAGGAGGTGCCGGCCTATCATGTGCGGCAGATGGCCGCCTATGCCGCCGCGCTTGCCGTGATCTTCCCCGGGCGGCGGATCGAGGCGGCACTGCTGTACACGGCGGCGCCGCGGTTGATCATCCTGCCGCCCGCATTGCTGCAGGATCACAAGCGCGGCTTGGCGGGAGCGGAGCAAAGCTTGTCCGCAGGTCGTTGAGTGTCAGGTTGCCCGAACCTAGATTGGTGCGCAAAGGAGATTGATTACATGGCCACCAAGAAGATCACCGACGACAGCTTTCATGCTGACGTCATCCAGTCCGACAAGCCGGTGCTGGTCGATTTCTGGGCCGAATGGTGTGGTCCGTGCAAGATGATCGGCCCAAGCCTGGAGGAGATTTCCGACGAGCTGGGCGAGCAGGTGACGATCGCGAAGATCAACATCGACGAGAATCCCGATGCACCCGGCCGTTACGGCGTGCGCGGCATTCCGACGATGATCCTGTTCAAGGGCGGCAACCCCGCCGCGACAAAGGTTGGCGCGGAGCCGAAGGGCCGAATCAAGGCCTGGCTGGAGGGTGAGCTCGCCTAAGCGCGAGGGCTGCGTTCAGCCACCAAATACTGCCGCGGCCCTCGCCCAGAGCGCGGGCGAGGCCGCCGCAAGTAATCCGGTGGCGGGATCGTCGATGCGATAGGGCTTGCCATCGAGCCGCGCGACCTTTCCGCCCGCTTCCTCGACGAATAAGGCCCCAGCCGCGTGATCCCACGGGTATACGCGTTCGTACAGCGCCACATCGCAACGACCGTCTACCAGCGCGGGATATTGTGCGGCAGCGCATTTCAACCCTTCGCGCAACGTCAGGACGCCGCGGGCGCGCTGTTCCAGACGCTCGGCCTTATCGGTTGACATCCAGTAGCGCGAGAACGCCGCCAGCGGCTGGTGTCGATCCGAGCTGACCGCGCTGACCCTTGTGCTCTCAACGAACGCGCCGTTGCCGCGCGAGGCATGGCACAGCCGGTCGAGCACCGGATCATAGAGCCAGCCATGCTGGACCACGGCATCTTCCACCAGCGCGACAATCATGCCGAACGGCTGGCGGCCTGCAGCGAAGTTGTTCGTTCCGTCGAGCGGGTCGACCAGCCACAAGCGCCCGCTCCCGATATTGTCGAGCAGCGTAGGGTCGAGAGAGGCTCCTTCTTCGCCGACAAAGCGCGCGCCGGGATCAATCGCCCGCAACCCCGCTTGGAGCAGCCTTTCGCTTTCGCGATCGGCGATCGTCACCCAGTCTCCAGGTGATTTCTCCTCCAGGTCACTGCCGATGATGTGGCCGAAGCGTGGCAAGATAGCCTCGCGCGCCACCTTGGCGAGCAGCGCGCGGACACGGCTGTCGAGCGATGTCAACTCCGGTAATCGGCGTTGATCGAGATGTAGCCGTGCGTCAGGTCGCACGTCCACACGGTCGCGCGGCCATCGCCAAGCCCGAGGTTCACACCGATCTCCACTTCGCTGCCCTTCAGATGAGCGGCAACGGGCGCCTCGTCATAGCCCTCCACGGCAAGGCCGCCGCTTGCGACCTGCGTGGTGCCGAAGCGAATCGCGAGCTTGTCGCGCTCGGCCGGCTCGCCGGCCTTGCCGACGGCCATGACGATGCGGCCCCAGTTGGCGTCCTCGCCTGCGATGGCGGTCTTCACCAGCGGCGAGTTGGCGATCGACATGGCGATGCGGTGGGCGGAGCGGTCGCTTTCCGCGCCCTCGACGGTGATCTCGATCAGCTTCGATGCGCCTTCGCCGTCACGCACCAC
>JBELMF010000078.1:0-15306 GCA_042096015.1 Sphingomonas sp. | reverse complement strand
GGCTCCCTGGGCCTGAACCTGACCGACACGGTCAGCACGGAGGAGCCGCTCTACCTCTATGTCGCCGAAGTGGGCGCCAACGGGGAGACGATCACGTCGGGCTTCACCGCCTCGGCCGGGCGGCTGGAGGCGCCGACGGATCTCAGCACCGATCTGGGCGCGCCCGGTGGCGAGGACGACAAGACGGCGCTGGTCTATCGCTTCAACGGGCGCGGCGCGGACCGGACGAGCACCGCGGTAGCGTTCGACTTCGTGTTCTTTTCCGAGGAGTTCGCGGAATTCGCCCAGTCCCAGTTCAACGACAAGTTCAAGATCACCCTGAACGGCGTGAACCTGACCCAGACGTCAAGCGGCGCGTTCGGCAGCGTGAGCACCATCTATACGCCGCCCGCCGGGCCGAGCGCGCAGAGCAGCATCTATGGCTTCTACACCGAGCCGCTGGTCAGCGATTATATCGGCAATCCGGTGAACACCGGTCCGCTGGCCGACCGGGTCCGCGCCGACGGCTATACCCGCACGCTGACCTTCACCGGCGATATCAACCCCGGCGTGATGAACGAGCTGCGCATCGAGGTGAAGGATACCGGCGACGGGCTGCTCGATTCGGGCCTGCTGATCAGCGGCAAGCTGATCACCGATACGCAGGGAGAATTCGTCATCGACCGGGTCGATCGACCGATCCGCGAGGGCGAGGAGCGCTTTGCCGATTTCGGGATCACCCTGCCGGAGGGCGCGCAGCTGGCCGGCGAGGTGACGGTGACCTTCCGCCCCGACCGCTATGTCGATCTGGGCGCGGGTGCCGGTGTCGCGATCACCGAGACGCTGTCGGCCAGCGACCTCAACGGCACGCTGCGCATGACGGTGATCGACGATCGCCGGTCGGAGACATCGCGGGTCGACCTTGTCCGGATCGAGGTGGCCGGGCTCGCCGGGACCGACGATGTCGCACCGCTGGCGCTGACCGTGATCGACAAGATCGATACCGACCGATACGTGCTTGGCGACGCGCCGGTGCGGTTCGACCGCGACGATCCGGAGGCCTGGGCCGAAGCCTGGTCGCATGACGGCGTGGCAATCACCCACAGCGCCAACGCGCGGACCGGGGCGCCGACCTGGTCGGCGGTCAGCTTCACCAACCGCAATCCGACCCGGCTGCCCGGCGGCGACATCTATCGCGGCGACCTGGGCGTATCGGGCGTGTCGGGCAGCGGAACCGACGTGGCCCAGGACCTGGCCGGTCGCGAGGGGCTGCGCTTCCAGTTCAAGACGGCGGAGGTGGACGAGATCGAGATCGATTTCGCCCGGTTCGATGCCGGCGATGCGGCGCGGGTGCAGTTCCTTGATGCCGACGGCGAGCTGGTGCTGCAGCGCGTCGTGCGCGAGGACGTCGCCAGCTTCACCAAGCTGGGCGGCGTGCAGACCATGATCGTCACCGCGGCGGCCGGCGGCTTCCAGATCGACAGCGTGGAGGTGCTGGAACGCGGCGACCTCAGCCGGGCGTTCGCGGTGGAGGGGATCACGGACGTGGCGCCGGTGCAGCCGGTGCTGCCGGATCCGGCGATGCAGGATCCGATGAGCACGGGAGCATTCCTGTGGGCACATCTGCGGGTGACGGAGGGCGCGGTGGCGGCCCTCGTCTGATCGCGGACCGGTAAGGTCAGCTATTTGCGGTAGGGGCTGTTGAGGTTCGGAATCCAGCCGGCGGTGGGCACGGCTGCGCCGGCGCTGCGCGAGCGCTCCGTCAGGGAGCGCGGCGCGACCGCCGCCTTGGCGCGGGCGGCGTCGGGATCGATCGGGTGGGCGAATTTCAGCCCGGCCGTATCCTCCCGTACCCAGACGACGGTGGCGCCGACCGCCTCCAGCGCCCCAACCGTCACGAGGACGGTGGCGCCGGCCTGAAGGTTGGTCGCACGGTCGATCCGAACTCCGCCGGTCGACAGATCGCGCACGCGGTGCTGCGTAGCCGCTGCGCCGCCGAACCGCTCCACGGTCGCATTCAGAAACACGCTGTGCCGCGGCGCGCGGGGCGCGCGCCCGGCATCATTCGGGCCATTGTCGGGGGAGGTATCGGGGGCATCCGACGTCATCATCGCCGTCACTTGGGGAAGGCGGCGTGGCGCTGCAATGCGCACCGCGACCGTTTCGTCCGATTTCGCTCTTGTGACGTTATCACGTCTTGGCTACGCAGGTGCAGCATTCAGGGAGTTAACCACGTGAAGAAAGTCGCCCTCCTGTTGGCCAGTAGCGCGTTGATCGGCGCGACCGTAATCGCCATCCCCGCCGCCGCGCAGTCGGAAGGCAGCCCGTCGCAGGGCTCCTCCCATATCGAGCCGAGCCGGGAGATCGTGATCACCGCGCCGTTCGTGCGCGATCTCGACATCCTGGCCGGCAAGTCGGTGATTACCGGCGACGAGCTGGTGCGCGATATCCGGCCGCAGATCGGCGACACGCTGACCAGCCTGCCGGGCGTGTCGGCGACCTCGTTCGGGCCGGGTGCATCGCGCCCCGTGCTGCGCGGCTTCCAGGGCGAGCGCATCCGCGTGCTGACCGACGGGCTGGGATCGCTCGACGTGTCCAACACCTCGACCGACCATGGCGTCACGATCGATCCGCTGACCGCCGAGCGGATCGAGGTGCTGCGTGGCCCCGCGGTGCTGCTGTTCGGCAGCCAGGCGATCGGCGGCGCGGTGAACGTGATCGACCGGCGCATCCCGCGCGGCGTGCCGGAACACGGCTATCACGTCGACGCGATCGGCACCTATGGCTCGGCAGCGGACGAGCGCAGCGGCGGGGCGGGCGTCGATGTCGCGCTGTCGAACCAGATCGTGGCGCATGTCGACGGCAGCTATCGCAAGACCGATGACCTGCGCATCGGCGGATACCAGCTGGCCCCGGGCCTGCGGCGTGAGCAGCTGGAGATCGCCGCCGAGGAGACCGAGGAAGGCCATGCCGACGAGGCCGCGGAGGCCACCGAGCTTGCCAATCGCCGCGGGCGCCTGCCGAACAGCGCCACCGAGACCTATACGCTGGGCGGTGGACTGGCGCTGATCAACGAGGGCGGCAGCCTGGGTTTCTCGGTCGGCTATTACGACACCAAATACGGCGTGGCCGAGCGGCCGGGCGCGGGCCACCATCATGAGGAAGGCGAAGAGGGCGAAGAGGAGCACGAGCACGTGCACGAGGAGGAAGAAGGCCATGAGCATGGCGACGTGACGATCGCCATGAAGCAGTTCCGCGCCGACATGCGCGGCGAAGTGAACACCTATGGCGACTTCATCGACAAGATCCGCTTCCGCGCCGGCTTCGCCGATTATGAGCATACCGAGTTCGAGGGCGCGGAAGTCGGCACCGTGTTCAACTCCGAGGCGTTCGAGGGCCGGGTGGAGCTGGTGCAGGCGGATCGCAGCGGCTGGCGCGGCGTGACCGGTTTCCAGGGGCTGACGCGCGACTTTTCCGCGGTGGGCGAGGAAGCGTTCGTGCCCCCCAACGTGACCGATCAATATGGCATCTTCACGCTGCAGGAGATCAACCGCGGCAACTGGGAGTTCGAGATCGCGGGCCGGTACGAGCATACCGACGTACGCTCCAGCGCGGTGCGGCTGGGGCTGGACGAAGACGTGTCGCCGGTGGCGATCAGCCGCGACTTCGACGCCTTTTCGGGCGCGCTCGGCCTGTCCTATGCCGTGGCGCCGGAGGTGAAGATCGGCATCAACGGATCGCGCGCGGTGCGTGCGCCGTCGGCGGAGGAATTGTTCTCCAATGGTCCGCACATCGCCACCCAGGCGTTCGAGCTCGGCAACCCGAACTTCAAGACCGAGAAAAGCTGGGGCGTCGAACTCTACGCCCGCGGCCGCACCGGACCGGTGAGCTTCCAGGTGAGCGGCTATGCGACCTGGTTCGACGATTACATCTATGAGAATGCCACCGGCGAGGAGCAGGACGAGCTGCCGGTGTTCCAATATTTCCAGGCCGGCGCGCGTTATTACGGCGTCGAGGGCGAGCTGACCGCAGACCTGATCCGCAGCGGCGGGTTCGAGCTCGACGGCAATGTGGTGGCCGATTACGTCAATGCCGAGCTGACCGGCGATCGCGGCCCGGTGCCGCGTATCCCGCCGCTGCGCATGCTGGGCGGGCTGAGCGCGCGGGCGGGCGACTTCGGCGGGCGCGTCGAGGTGGAGCATGTCTGGGAGCAGGATCGCATCGCCGCGTTCGAGACGCCGACTGACGATTTCACGCTGGTGAATGCCTCGGTATCGTTCAAGCCGTTCGGGCGCGAGAGCGAGACGACGCTGATCGTATCGGCGAACAATATCTTCGACGTCGACGCGCGGCGGCATGCGTCGTTCACCAAGGACTTCGTGCCGCTGGCGGGGCGGGACATCCGCGTGGCGGCGCGGGTGAGTTTTTGATCTGACCCCGTCACCCCGGATCACGTCCGGGGTGACGCCGTGAGGGTGGGGCGCGGTTTTCCGCATCGTCGTTCCCCGGCGCAGGCCGGGGCCCAGTTGGGAGACGCTGGGGAACAGCCTCTCCGGCCTTCCCAGCTGGGCCCCGGCCTGCGCCGGGGAAGCGGTTCAAACGTGTTTCGCTTACAGGCACGCCTCGAGGAATGCCTGGTCGAAGCCGAACTGCTTGGCCTTGTCGATCGTGTAGGGCCTGAGGCCCATGGCGCGATATTCGCCGATGATTTTGCCGTCGGCCGTCTCGTCCAGATATTCGAACTTGAAGAGCTCCTGGGTGACGATCACCGGGCCTTCCATGCCGATCACTTCGGTGACGTTGGTCACGCGGCGCGAGCCGTCGCGCAGGCGCTTCACCTGGATGATCATGTCGACCGAATCGGCGATCTGACGGCTGATCGCTTCCTTGGGCACCTTGATGTCCGACATCATCACCATGTTCTCCATACGCGCCAGCGCCTCGCGCGGGGAGTTGGAGTGGAGCGTGCACATCGAGCCGTCATGGCCGGTGTTCATCGCCGAGAGCATGTCGAAACACTCGGCGCCGCGGATTTCGCCCAGGATGATGCGATCCGGGCGCATACGCAGCGCGTTCTTGACGAGATCGCGGATGCTGATCTCGCCCTGACCTTCGAGGTTGGCGGGGCGCGTTTCGAGCGGGAGCCAGTGCGGCTGCTGGAGGCGGAGCTCCGCCGCGTCCTCGATCGTTAGCACGCGCTCGCCCGGGTCGATCATCTTGGACAAGGCGTTGAGCATCGTCGTCTTGCCCGAGCCGGTGCCGCCCGAGATGACGACATTGAAGCGGCACGCGCCGGCGATCTTCAGCGCGGTCGCCATCTTGGGCGACATGCTGCCGAAACCGGCCATCATGTCGAGCGTGATCGGCTTGGCCGAGAACTTACGGATCGAGATGGCGGTGCCGCGCAGGGAGAGCGGGGGGACGATGACGTTAACGCGGGAACCGTCCTTGAGGCGGGCGTCGGCGAGCGGGGTGGTCTGGTCGACGCGGCGGCCGACCGAGTTGCAGATGCGCTGCGCGATCTGGAACAGATGCTCCTCGTCGCGGAACTGGATCTGCGCGAGTTGGAGCTTGCCCTTCTTTTCGATGAAGGTCTGGTCGGGGCCGTTGACCATGATGTCCGAGATTTCGGGATCGGCGAGCAGCTCTTCGAGCGGGCCGAGGCCGAGCAGCTCGTCGACCAGCACCTTTTCCAGCGCGAATTGTTCGCGGCGGTTGAGCGTGAGCTTCAGCTCGGCGAGCACTTCGCCGATGATCGGGCGAAATTCCTCCGCCAGCTCGTCCTTGCCGAGCGTGGCGGCGGCCTCCGGATCGACGCGTTCGAGCAGGCGCGGAAGGACCTGTTCCTTGATCTTGTGAATCGAGCTTTCGAAGCCCTCGACGCGGCTGTTGCCGGCCTCGCCCGAGGCGGCCTGGCGATCGGCGAGACGCTGCATGGCGTCCTGCTGCACGCCGGGCATGTTGCCGGCCGGCTCGGGTACGGCGAGCTCGCCGGGAAGCGGGAGGGTGTCGAGCGCGGAGAATTGCTCGCCACCGTCAGGTCGGGGCGCGCCGCCGCCCTGCATCGGCCGCGCCACGCCGAAGCCCGGCCGCTGCGCAGTACCAACTCCATTTCGACGTCCGAAGGCGTTCACGGCATACTTCCCATACGAGATGACGAAGCGAGCCTACCGGGCACGGTTTGCAAATTGCTTAACGCTTGGGTGACCAGTGCCGCCTGCCTTCTGCGGCGTTCTGGGGCTTACACGCCGTTAACCTCAATACGTTTAGCGTCTCCTATGCCGCCCAAATTTGTACGCAGGTGAGAGAGGGGAAGCGATCGGTGAGCTTTTTGATAGCAATGCGATCGCACGTATCGGAGTGGAGCTTGTACGGCTGGCTGGGTGTCGTCGTCGGCGTCGTCATGCCGGTGTTAAGCGCGATCCTCTATCCCGTGTACATGCATCAGATGCAGCCGTCGTGGGCCGAATGGACGCGACTGATGGAATTGCCGTTTGTTGCTTGCGAATTGCTGATCATCCATGTGGCGTTGCGGCGAGGGCTGGACGACTTAGCGCTGGCGCGCTCGCTCCCGATGGACATCCGGATCGCGCTGATGTTGCTGGGGATAGGTCTGATCGTCGGCAGCGCCGTTGCCTCGCAGAACCCTGCCGCATCCATAACCCTGTCGATCATCACGTTGATTCACCTCCGTTTCAGTGCGGCGATCTACTTTCTGGCGCGCCGAGACGGACCGGCGCAGATCCGTTTGTGGTTCGTCCTGCTCGGCGCGGGTCTTGCGGCGCTTACAGTCCTCACGACATGGAAGTTCAGCTTTCCACCGCCGTCCGAGGCCGTGCCGGGCGGCATCGTGGAACTGCGGTCCGCGGTGCCTGGATTCATCGACGTGCGTCACTTCGGGTCGTGGACGGGGGCGGTCGCGGCTGGGCTGATGATCATGCTGCTTTATGATGACGACCAGCGGTTCGGTTTATTCCACCTGATGTATTTGCTGGCTGCAGGACTGACGTGCTGGTCGGGCACACGCGCGGCCGTGTTGGCGATGGTCGTCGTAGCGGTGATCGCAGTCATCGGATTGCGGCGCTTACCCGGCACAAGAGCGATGGTGATGGTGGGCTTGCTGAGCGTTCTGAGCCTCGGCGTCGGAATGGCGCTCGCGCCGGCCGGTCTGCCGGAATTCGGCTTGTTCGGCCGGACCGATTTTTCGAATGCGAACGCCCTGACCACGGGTCGGGACGTGCTTTGGTCGCGGGCCTATTTGCGATGGCTCGACGCGCCGCTATTCGGCTGGGGCTCAGGTTCGACGTTCTGGGAGCTGAGGTTTTCCTGGACTCCGACGCAGCCGCACAACGTGGTTCTTCAGTTCCTGATATCTTGGGGATTGGTCGGAGCGCTCGGGGGGCTATGGCTTCTTGTGCGGGCAATCGCCGCGACGTTTCGCCCCGGGTTCGATCGCTCCGAACTACGACCTCTTACCGCGATGCTGTATTGCTTGCTGGCCATGAGCCTGGTCGAAGGAATGCTCTACTATCCGCGCTTCATCATGGCAGTGATGATCGGCTTCGCCGTGATACTCGCGAGCAAGGCTGATCCGATCGTTCCGGATCAGGATGAGACGTTGCTCACATCCCTTTTCTCCCGCTCCAGCAACACCCGCTTTCGCTCCGGGCCATAGGCGTAGCCGCCGGTCGCCCCGTCGCTCTTCGTGACGCGGTGGCAGGGGATGAGGACGGGGAGGTGGTTCGCGCCGCACGCCGAGCCGGCAGCGCGGACCGCGCCCGGGCGGCCTGCCATCGCCGCCAGCTGGGCGTAGCTTCGTGTTTCGCCCGGCGGGATGGTGCGCAGCGCCTGCCAGATCGCTTCCTGGAAGGCGGTACCGCGCACGTCGAGTGGGAGATCATGGTCGCGACCGGGGGATTCGACCGCCGCCACAACCTGTGCGGCGAGGGTAGCCAGCGCGTCGCCGCCAGCGGCGATATCCGCCCGCGGGAAGCGCGCGCGCAGATCGGCATCGTCCTCATCAAAGGCGATGCGGCAGATGCCGCGGTCGGTGGCGGCGACCAGCATGGGCCCCAGGCTGGTCGCGGCGATCGTCCAGCGGATCGTGACGCCGGCGCCGCCGCGGCTCCACGCGCTGGGGCTCATGCCGAGGCGCGGCGCGGCATGTTCGTAGAACCGGCTCGGCGCGGAATAGCCGCCTTCGTAGATCGCCGCGGTGACGCTGGCGCCGTCGGTGAGCGCGGCAGCGGCGCGGCCTGCCTTCAGGCCGCGGGCATAGGTCGCTGGTGTGACGCCGGTCGCGCGCTTGAACAGGCGGTGGAAATGATGCGGGGCATAGCCGACCCGCGCGGCGAGCTGGTCCAGCGAAGGTGCCTCCTCCGCGGTCTCGATAATGGCAATCGCTTCGGCAACGGCGATCCGGTCGCGCCCCACTTCGTCCGGGCGGCAGCGCAGACAGGCACGATAGCCGGCCGCGCGCGCCGCAGCCGGCGTCGAGTGGAAGGAGACGTTCTCGCGCCGGGGGTGACGCGCCGGGCAGCTGGGCTTGCAATAGATGCCGGTGGTGCGCACCGCGACGACGAACCGCCCATCGGCGGCGCGATCGCGTGCTGCGAACGCCGCCCAGGCGGCAGATGCGTCGATGGCGTCGGTCATGGGGCTGATGTAGGCCTTCGGGGGCTCGCGGGCATCCCGCGGCTTGTGATCAAAAGAAAACGGGAGAGGGTGATGGGCGAGCTGGTACTGCTGGAAGTGGCCGACGGCGTGGCGACGGTGACGCTCAACCGGCCGGAGGCGATGAACGCGCTGTCGAAGGCGCTGCGTTCGCGATTGTACGAGGTGATGACCGAGGTCGATGCGGACGACACAGTGCGCGCGGTGGTGCTGACGGGGGCAGGCGAGCGGGCGTTTACCGCCGGGCTGGACCTGAAAGAGCTCGGGTCGCAGGCCGGGGCGCTCGGATCGGCGAATGCGACCGGGGCGGACGAGAACCCGGTCAAGGCGATCGAGCTGTGCCGCAAGCCGGTGATCGGCGCGATCAACGGGGTGGCGATCACCGGCGGGTTCGAGGTGGCGCTCGCCTGCGACATCCTGATCGCCAGCGAGAATGCGCGCTTCGCCGATACGCATGCGCGGGTCGGCGTGATGCCGGGCTGGGGGCTGAGCCAGAAACTGTCGCGGCTGATCGGTATCAGCCGCGCGAAGGAATTGTCGCTGAGCGGCAACTTTCTCGATGCGACGACGGCGGAGCGCTGGGGCCTTGTCAATCGCGTGGTGCCGGCGGCGGAGCTACTGGCGGTGGCGCGCAAGCTCGCGGCGGACATCGCCTCGGCGGACGCGGGGTTCATCGCCGCGTACAAGAGGCTGATCGACGACGGCTTCGCGCGGCCGTTCGGGGAGGCGGTGGCGCTGGAGCATGAGCGATCGTCGGCAGCCAACCGCGCGGTGACGCCCGAGGCGGTGGAGGCGCGGCGCGCGGCGGTGCAGGCGCGGGGAAGGGCGCAATAGGACGCATACGCTCGTCATGTTGTTAGCGCTTCCCCCGCCGCAAAGCGCCGCTAAGCTGTTGGCGGGGTTGCAAAGGGGGAATGGATGATCCGGCGGGGACTGCTCGCGATGCTGGGCGGGTTGATCGGGGCGACGTCGGCGCAGGCCGAATGGCTGGAGGCGCGGTCGCGGCATTTCGTGCTGTATGCCGATGCAAACGAGCGCACCGTCAGGCAGCAGGCCGAGTTGCTCGAGCGCGTCGATGAAGGGCTGCGCCGGTTCATGGGCGTGGCGGACGAGCCGGAAATCGAATCGCGCAAGGTGACCGTCTTCATGGTGTCCGACCGCACCATCGCGAAGCTGTGTCAGTGCAGCGACGTGGCGGGCTTCTACCTTTCGCGCGTGAGCGGCTCCATCGCCTATGCGGGCACCGGCGGATGGAGCGGCAGCTCGTTCGGAAGGATCGTACTGTTCCATGAATATGCCCATCACTTCCTGCTGGGCAGCTATGATCAGGCCTTTCCCAGCTGGTATTCGGAAGGGTTTGCCGAATTCGCCTCGACGATGCGGATAGGGGATGACGGGGTGACGATCGGCCATGCGGCGCAGCACCGTGCGCTCGGCCTGCATCTCAGTGAGGGCATAACGGTTGCCGAGATTCTCGACCCTGCGCGCCATGCGCAGACCGGCAACAGCATGCAATCGGAGATCTATTACGCGCGCGGTTGGTTGATGACGCATTACATGACGTTCAACCCCGAGCGCCGGGCGCAGTTCGGCCGCTATATCGCCGCCGTGAATGACGGCACGCCGGCGCTGGACGCCGCGCGGGGGGCGTTCGGCGACCTCGATGCGCTGAACAAGGAAGTCAGCGCCTATCTGCGGCGAAAGAGGATTCCCGGGCTGACCGTCCCCTTCGGTAACGTGGCCGCACCGCCCGTGGCGATCCGCAAGCTGTCACGGGGCGAGTCGGCGCTGATCGACCTGCGCATGACATCGGTGCGCGGTGTCGACGAGGAGGACGCGCGCGCGCTCTATGCCAAGGCCGCGCCGATCGCGTCGCGCCATCCCGACGATGTGACCGTGCAAGGCTGGTTCGCGGAAATGGCGTTCGACGCCGGGCAATATGACGTCGCCGAAGCGGCGGCTGCGCGTGTGATCGCCCTTGATCCGTCATCGGTGCAGGGACTGTTGTATCGGGCGCGCGTCCAGCTGCGGCGCCTGCAGGATGCGGCATCGACCGACGCAAAGGCGTGGGACGCGGCGCGCGCGAGCGTGATCGCCGCCAATCGCGCCGACCCCGACGACGCCGAGCCGCTATGGTGGTTTTGGCGCAGTTTCGAGTTGGAAGGGCGGACGCCGACCGCGTCTGCGTTCAAGGCGCTATATCGCGCGCAGGAGTTGGCGCCGCAGGACGAGGGCGTCCGCTTCACCGCCGGCCGGGAGCGGATCAAGGCGAACCAGATGACCGAGGCGAAGGCGCTGCTTCGCCCGCTGGCGTACAATCCGCACATCGCCGCGGACAATCCGGCCAGCCAGATGATCGCCGCGATCGAGGCAGGGAAGACCGGTGCGGCGGTGATCGCGGCTGGCGAGGAGGCGGAGAAGAAACTGGCGGAACAGGCGACAGCGGCCGCAACAGAGCAGGATTAGGAACGGTTGCCGGTCGGGTCTGACCGGATACCGACCGTGCCGCGGGAAGAGGGGGGAATGGATGGTCCGGCGGGGACTGCTCGCGCTGCTGGGCGGGCTGATCGCGGCGACGTCGGCGCAGGCCGAGTGGCTGGAGGCGCGGTCGCGGCACTTCGTGCTGTATGCCAACTCCAGCGAGGCGACGCTGCGCAAGCAATCGGAGGCGCTGGAGCGGCTCGACTGGGGGCTGCGCTATTTCATGCGCGTGGAGGAGGAGCCCGAGATCGCCTCGCGCAAGCTGACCGTGTTCATGGTCGACGATCGCGACGTGCGACGGCTGTGCCGGTGCAGCAATGCGGCGGGCTTCTACCATTCGCGCGTCAGCGGATCGATCGCGTACAGCGGGCGCGGCGGATGGACCGATGCGAACAATTGGGGGCGCGTCGTGCTGTTCCACGAATATGCGCACCATTTTCTGTTCGGGACGCATAATGCCGCCTTCCCGTCCTGGTATAGCGAAGGCTTCGCCGAGTTCGCCTCGACGATGCGGATCGAGGCGGACCAGGCGATCATCGGTTATCCCGCGCAGCACCGCGCCTATGGGCTGATGCTAGGTGAGAAGCTGACCACCGCCCAGCTGTTCGATCCGGCAAGCCGTGCGCACTGGAGCGCCGCGCAGATGGATGTCTTCTATGGCCGCGGCTGGCTCTTGACCCATTATCTCAGCTTCGACCGCGACCGGTTCATCAAGTTCCAGGCGTATATCAAGGCGATCAACCGCGGCGTGCCGGGCGTGCAGGCCGGCGAGGAGGCATTCGGCGATCTCAAGGCGCTGGACCGGGAGCTATCCGCCTATCTGCGGCGAAACCGGCTGCCGGGTCTGCCGATGCGCTATAACGGTGCGACGGTGCCGGCGGTGACGATCCGGCGGTTGAGCGCGGGCGAGGCGGCGCTGATCGACGAGCGGATGACGTCGGTGCGCGGGGTCGACCGGGAGAGCGGGCGCAAGCTGTACGCGAAAGCGGCGCCGGTGGCGGCGCGCTATCCCGACGATCCGATCGTCCAGGGCTGGCTGGCGGAAATGGCGTTCGACGCCGGTGAAGACGCTGCGTCGCTTGCCGCGGCCGAGAAGGCATTGGCACGTGATCCCCGGTCGGTGCAGGCGCTGCTGTATCGCGGACGGGTCAGGCTGCGGCAGGCGCAAGACGCCGCGTCTAAGGACCCGGTGGTGTGGAACGCAGCGCGCGCCAGCATCGTGGCGGCGAATCGTGCCGATCCGGACGATGCCGAACCCCTGTGGTGGTATTGGCAGAGCTTCGCGATGCAGGGAATCGATCCCAGGTCCTCCGCGATCGAGGGCCTGTATCGCGCGCAGGAGCTGGCGCCGCAGGACGAATCGGTGCGCTTCGCGGCGGCGATGGTGCGGTTGAAGGCGGAGGAGCTGCCCGAGGCGAAGCGGCTGCTGCGCCCGCTTGCCTATGATCCGCACGCGCCGGCGGATAATCCGGCGGCGCGCATGGTCGCCGCGCTGGATGCGGGACGGAAGGGTGCGGAGGTGATCGCCGTCGGCGAGGCGGCGATGAAGGAGATGGTGGAGAAGGCGCGCGCGGCGGCGGAGGCGAAGTAGCGTTCTTGCGCGGCTGCTCAGGAGGTTCACCTTACGATACGTCATCCCGGACTTGATCCGGGATCCATGGTGCGGCGAGCGCTGCCGCTGGAGACGCAAGGTCAGCCTTCGTGGATGGTTGGATCCCGGCGCAAGGCCGGGATGACGTAGGTGGCTGCGTGATGGATCAGCCGCCGTTTTCGCGGAACAGGGTGAGGGTGCGGTCGCGGGCGAGGTCGGCGGAGGGTTCGTGGTAATCCTTGCGGCGGTCCGAGTTGAAGCCGTGGCCGGCCTCGTAGATGTGGATCTCGGCGAGCGGGAAGTCCCTGGCGATCACCGCCTCGACGCCCTCCATCGGGATGCCGCGGTCGTAGCGGCCGAAGTGGGCGATCACCGGCACGCGCGGGGCGGCTTCTTCGGCGAAGGCGGGGACCATACTGCCGTAATAGGCTGACGCTGCCGCCACACCGTCGAGCTTCGTCGCGGCGGCCCAGGCGATGGAGCCGCCGTAGCAATAGCCGACCACGAACACCGGGCCTTTGTCGCGCAGGGCATCGATGCAGGTCTGCGTGTCCTTCAGCGAGAGGTCGAATGGATGGAGCGTGCGGGCGAGCTCCACCGCACGCTCGAAATCGGGCCCGGAATAGTCCGCCTCGAATCCGGGATGCTCGCGATCGAACAGTGCGGGGGAGAGGACTTCATATCCCTCGCCGGCATAATCGTCGGCCATGTCGCGGATGTGATCGGTAACACCGAAGATCTCCTGCACCAGCACCACGCCGCCGCGACGTTCGCCTTGCGGTTCAGCATGATAGACCTGGATTTCGGCGCCGTCCGCCATCGCCATGCGGATCATCTGGCCCATCGTTCATCTCCCCGTCACCTTTAGTTGCATCCCCGCTACCCCTTTGCTACGCGCCGGCCAACCCAAGCGTCGGCCACGTTCGTGCGCCGTGTTTTCGCATGGGGGTTTAACCTTAGTGCGAACGGGGATTCGACTCGCGTGGATGGTTCCAGCGGTAATCTAGGTGGCAGCATCCAGGCGAGCCTGGGCGGTCGGTATGCGACGGCGCTGTTCGAGCTCGCCGAGGCGGGCAGGACGATCGATGCGGTGGAGGCGAGCCTGGCAAAGGTGCGCGCCGCGCTCGACCAATCGGACGATTTCAAGGCGCTGACGACCTCGCCGGTCGTCGCCCGCGACGCTGCCGGCAAGGCGGTGCTCTCGACCGCCGACGAGCTGGGCGTCGATCCCGTTACCAAGAACTTCCTTGGCGTGCTCGCGCAGAACCGCCGCCTGGCCGAGCTGCCCGCGATCATTCGCGCGTTCCGCCAGCTGGCCGCGCGCCACCGCGGCGAGGTGACCGCGGAGGTCACCAGCGCGCACGCCCTCACCGACGATCAGGTCGTCGAATTGAAGCAGCAGCTGCGCCAGCGCGTTGGTCGCGAGGTCTCGGTCGACCTGTCAGTTGACCCGGCGCTGCTTGGCGGGCTTGTCGTCCGCATCGGTTCGCAAATGATCGATTCGTCGATCCGGACCCGTCTCAATTCTCTCGCGCACGCAATGAAGGCTGGCGGCTGATCGCCGCACGGAAGGGCTAAAAACAATGGATATCCGCGCCGCAGAAATCTCCAAGGTCATCAAGGACCAGATCGCCAATTTCGGCACCGAGGCCCAGGTCAGCGAGACCGGCCAGGTGCTCAGCGTCGGTGACGGCATCGCGCGCATCTACGGTCTCGACAACGTCCAAGCGGGCGAGATGGTCGAGTTCGCCAATGGCGTGCAGGGCATGGCGCTCAACCTCGAGGCCGACAATGTCGGCGTCGTGATCTTCGGCTCGGACGCCGAGATCAAGGAAGGCGACACCGTCAAGCGCACCGGGACGATCGTGGACGTACCGGTCGGCAAGGGCCTGCTCGGCCGCGTGGTCGACGGCCTCGGCAACCCGATCGACGGCAAGGGGCCGATCGTCAGCACCGAGCGCCGCCGCGTCGAGGTGAAGGCGCCGGGCATCATCCCGCGCAAGTCGGTGCATGAGCCGGTGCAGACCGGCCTCAAGGCCATCGACGCGCTGGTGCCGGTCGGGCGTGGCCAGCGCGAGCTGATCATCGGTGACCGCCAGACCGGCAAGTCGGCGATCGCGATCGACACGTTCATCAATCAGAAGTCGGTGAACGCCGGCGACGACGAGTCGAAGAAGCTCTACTGCGTCTATGTCGCGGTGGGGCAGAAGCGCTCGACGGTGGCGCAGCTCGTCCGCACGCTCGAAGAGAATGGCGCGATGGAATATTCCATCGTCGTCGCCGCGACCGCCTCGGACCCGGCGCCGCTGCAGTTCCTCGCGCCCTACACCGGCACCGCGATGGGCGAGTATTTCCGCGACAATGCGATGCACGCCGTGATCGTGTTCGACGATCTGTCGAAGCAGGCGGTGGCCTACCGCCAGATGTCGCTGCTGCTGCGCCGTCCGCCGGGCCGTGAGGCGTATCCGGGCGACGTTTTCTATCTCCACTCGCGCCTGCTGGAGCGCGCGGCGAAGATGAACGACGCCAACGGCAACGGCTCGCTGACCGCGCTGCCGATCATCGAGACGCAGGCGGGCGAC
>JBELMF010000077.1:0-13075 GCA_042096015.1 Sphingomonas sp. | reverse complement strand
TGGCGAGCGTGGCCGCGCCGGCCTGCGGGCGCTCGGCCGCGCGCTTGCCCGATCGCAGCTGCTTGCGCTCGCGCTCGGACGGCTCCACCCGCCGCACCCGCACCGCAGTAACTCCCTTGCCGCGCATCCCGAGCTGCTCGGCCGCGCCGAGTGACAGGTCGATGATCCGGCCGCGGGCGAACGGCCCGCGATCGTTCACCCGCACCAAGATGGTTCGGCCGGTCTCCAGCGAGGTCACCTCGACATAGGACGGCAACGGTAGCGTCTTGTGCGCGGCCGTGATCCACTTCGGCCGGAACCGCTCGCCAAGCGCCACCTGGTTGCCGCTTTCCGAACCGTACCAGCTGGCATAGCCCAGGACATCGAAGGTCGGGTCCTCGGCGGGCGTGTAGGTGACGCCGCGCACCTTGTAAGGCGCACCAATTTTGACGGGAAAATCGCTGACCGGGCGATATCGGGTGGTGCTGCACGCGGCCAGAGCGACCGACAACAGGGCCGGCCCGATCCAGCGCTGCGATGTTCGGATATCGCGCATGCCGTCGTCGTAGAGACGGCCGACCTGGCCGGCAACTCTGCCGGACCTGCCGTCCGACGCGCGGCCGCAGGCGTGGCGTCCAGCCGAATCCTGCGCCGCCAGGGCCGATCTCGTCCGCGCCGCTGGCTTGCATGGCCGCGCCGAGACACTAGCTCTGGCCGGACGGCACGCCGGCAAGAGCGTCGCCCCGCCTCCCGGAGACCATCATGATTGACGAGCACGGGCGCGCGATGCGCCCGGCCCTGGTATTCTTTGCACTCGCGATGGGCGGCTTCGCGATCGGCACCGCCGAGTTCGCGAGCATGAGCCTGCTGCCCTACTTCTCACAAGGGCTGGGTGTCGATGAGCCGACCGCCGGCCATGTGATCAGCGCCTATGCGATGGGCGTGGTGGTCGGCGCCCCGTTGCTGGCCATTGCCGCCGCGCGCCTGTCGCGCCGAACGCTGCTGCTGTTGCTGATGACGCTGTTCGCCGTCGGCAACGCGATGAGTGCGCTCGCCCCGTCCTTCGAAGCCATGCTCCTGTTCCGCTTTCTCAGCGGTCTTCCGCATGGCGCCTATTTCGGTGTCGCCGCGCTCGTGGCGGCGTCGCTGGTCCCGCCGGAGCGGCGCACCTTTGCCGTCTCGCGCGTCATGCTGGGACTTACCGTGGCGACGGTAGTGGGCGTGCCGCTGACCAGCTGGATCGGCCAGGCCTTGGGCTGGCGATGGGGCTTCGGCGTGGTGGCAGCGCTGGCCATCGTCACCGTCATGCTGGTGGCGCTGCACGCCCCGCGCAACCGCCCCGACCCGTCCGCGAATGCGCTGCGAGAGCTGGGCGCGCTCAAGCTGCCACAGGTATGGCTGACGCTGGGCATCGGCGCGATCGGGTTTGGCGGGCTGTTCGCCGTCTATACCTACCTCGCCTCGACCTTGATGGAGGTCACCGGCGTATCGCCGACACTGGTTCCCTTGTTCCTGTGCGTCTTCGGCATCGGCATGACGGCGGGCAATCTGATCGTGCCGCGCTTTGCCGATCGCGCGCTGATGCCGACGGCCGGCGTGCTGTTGCTGTGGAGCGCCGTCGCGCTCGCCCTCTTCCCGCTCGCCGCCGGCAATCCCTGGTTCGTGGCGCTCGACGTGTTTCTGATCGGGATCGGCGGGGCGTTGGGCACGGTGCTCCAGACGCGCTTGATGGATGTGGCGCACGACGCGCAGAGCCTGGCCGCGGCCCTGAACCATTCGGCATTCAACACCGCCAATGCGCTCGGCCCCTGGCTCGGCGGATTGGCCATCGCGAATGGCTTCGGCTGGACGTCGACCGGCGGGGTCGGCTGTGCCCTGTCGCTGGGTGGTCTGTCGATATGGGCTGTCGCCCGCGCGACCTCTCGAAAGGAACGCCACGGGAGGGCGGCTACCGCCTAAAACCAATTGACAGCCTGCTCCCCTGATCGGGAGGATGGGTCTCACCGTCGCCGCTTGGAACTGATCCGCCCGACAGCAAGGAAAGGACGGACGGTCCGGCAAGCCGGTGCTTTGGGGGGCACGCCATGACCGGGTCGATCATCAAGACACTGTGGCACGCACGGGGTTCGCGGCGCGGCAGGCGCGCAAGGCCGATCGCCCTTTCGCTGCTGGCAACGACGCTGATCGGCGCGGGGCCGGTGGAGGAACCCGCGACGATCGCGGACGACTTTACCGTCGCGGTGGCCGGTGACGTGATCTACCTGCGTCCCATGCTCGCCACGCTGGAGGCACAGGCGCCCGATCTGCTCGCGCTGTTGCGCAACGCAGGCGCCACCTTCGGCAATTTCGAAACCAACGTCCTCGACCTCACTGACTTCCGCGGGTCTCCCCAGGCGGAATCCGGCGGAACCTGGATGTTTGCCGCGCCGGGCATCGTCGCCGACATCAAGGCGATGGGATTCGATCTGGTCGGAATGGCCAACAATCACGCCACCGATTGGGGTGTGGAGGGCATGAACGAAACCAACCGGCGGCTCGACGAGGCTGGGATCGTTCATGCCGGGACGGGGCAGACGCTCGCTACCGCGCGGGCGCCCCGCTACCTCGATACAGGCGGCGGCCGCATCGGCATGGTTTCGGCCACCAGCTCCTTCACGCCCATGTCCCGGGCCGCAGACCCGATCGGCCGCGTGCCCGGTCGCGGCGGCGTGAATGCCGTGCGCACCACGCGCACGGTGCTGGTGCCGCCAGCCACGCTGACGCATCTGGAAAATGTGGCGCGGCTGGCCGGCGGGCGCAACGGGCGCACCGGTGACCATGTCGAGCTCATGGGCACCCGCTATGCGGCGGGCGGAGACGGTGCGGTTACCTATTCCTACGCGCCGAATCCGGCGGACATCACCGGCAATCTGCGCAGCGTCCGCCAGGCGCACCAGAACGCAAACCTGACGCTGTTCTCGATCCACAACCATGAACCCGGCAACGATTCCGTGCGCCCGGCGGACTTCGCACAACCGCTGGCACGTGCAGTCATCGATTCCGGCGCAGACATGTATCTGGGGCACGGGCCGCATCAATTGCGCGGCATTGAGATCTATAAGTGTCGCCCGATCTTCTACTCGCTGGGCAACTTCGCGATGATGAACAACTCGCTCGATGACGTGCCCCGCGACATGTACGAGCAACTCGCTGCGACCGAGGGCACCACCGTCCCGGAGCTGCTCGCCGGACGGAACCAGCGTGATTTTTCCAACAGCGCATTCTTCGAAAGCGTGATCGCCAAGGTGCGCTTCCACGGCAATCGCGCGGTGGAGATCACCTTGCACCCCATCGATCTCGGCCTCACCGCCAAGGGTGCAGACAAGGGCGTGCCCAAGATGGCAGATGCCGCCACTGGCCGACGCATCCTTGCTCGCTTGCAGGACCTGTCGGCAGCTTATGGCACCCGCATCACCATCGAGAACGGCGTGGGGATGATCCGGCCCTGTACATGACCTGCCTGCCGCATCTGCCGACGCTGCGATCAGGGTCGATCGCAGCGTCGGCAAGATATCCCGTCAGGCGTTCCTGATCAGAAGCGGAAGCGGCCGCCGAGCGTCAGGACAAAGGCATGCGCGTCGCGTAGCGTGCCGTTGACGAGGATCGGGGTCTGCGCGGCAGTGCCCGGATAGGCGGCGGTCACGCGATCGATCGTCGTGTCTTCGAAATCGACGTAATTGACCGCACCATCCAGCGAGAAGCGCGGGGTGACGTCGAACGAAGCGCCGCCCGCAAAATTCCAGCGATTGGAATCCGGCACCCGCGCATCCCGCTCGCCATCCTGCGTCGGCGTCAGCGCGCGCTGGAAGCCGGTGCGCAGCGTCAGCCGCGGTGACACGGCATAATCGATGCCGGCGGCATAGCTCCAGGTGTTCCGATAATCCTCCGGAATCGCCGTGTTCAGCGGCGCCCCAAGCCGGATCGCGTCGAACTGGTTCCAGGTATAGCGGATGATCTGCCCGTTCAGCGTCAGCGCGTCAGTCGCGCGGAAGCGTCCGCCTACCATGATCTGCGCCGGCGTGTAGAAGGTCGCATCGACCCCGGAGAGGCTGACATTCGAGCCGGCGAGCGGCCCGACGAGGCCGGAAATGTTGAGATCGCCCGTCAGCTTGTGCTTGATTGCCGACTTGTAGCTGACGCCGATGGTCGCCCAGTCGTTGTGCATCTGAATGCCCGCGGTCCAGCCGAGATCCCAGCCGTCGCCCTTGAGTTCCTGCTGACCGTCGGGGAGCGCCGCGGACACGTTCGGCAAGGCATTGCCCAGCGTCGCATCCGTATATTCCACGTTCAACGCGCCACCGACGCGAAGCCAGTCGGTCAGCGCAACGCCGATCGAGGGCTGGATGTCGATGGTGCGCAGGCGCGTCTTGTCCGCGGTATAGCGAGCCCAGCTGTCCGCATCATAATCGGTGGTGAAGCTGTACGGCGACGTAACCGCCAGGCCGACCGAGATCCGGTCGGTCAGCGGAACCGCGACGGCACCGGACGGCAGCACGCCGTTGTTGATCGGGTTGCGCGACACCGGATTGCCACCCACCGGTCCCGGCGCCTGGCTCGGACGCACGATCACCGTGCCGTTGTCGGCAACTTCGCCGCGCGGCAGGATCAGCGAGGCGCTCAGCGTCGCCTCTGCGCTGTCCATGCCGGCGATGGCGGCCGGATTCCACCACAGCGACGATGCACCGGTATCTGCCGTTTCGCCGGAAAAGGCGCGACCGGCGGCGCGCGCCGACTGCTCCTGCAGGTAGAACGCCTGCGCCTGCGCGCTCCCCGCATACAGGCCAGAGGCGGATACGGCGGTGACGAGCAGAACGGTTTTGTTACGCAGCGACATGGGCGACCTTCTTTCTTCGTGAATCTTGCATTCGGGTAATCAGCGCAGGCGCGTCCAGGTCTGCGTTTTGCAGAGCGGGACGAACACGCAGCCGCGTAGCTTGAGCTCGTTCGGGCCGGTGGAGGTGATCTTCGCGCTATAGGTGCGGCCATCCTCGGCATTGTAGATCTTGCCGTCCGACCAGGCGCCATCGTTCCAGGAAAAGCCGCTGAGCATCAACAGGCCCTTCAGCGGGCGGTTACGCTGCGCCGCATCCTTGTTGTTGATGTCCTTGAGGTCCGGCTGGCTACGCAGCTTCTCGGACGAGACCAGGCGGCCGCAGATCGACTGGCCGCAGCGCTGGATCTCCACGATGCCACCGCGCGTTTCGGTCTTCCATCGACCGACCACGTCATTTGTCGGGAGCGCAGCACCCGCCAACAACAACGACAGGAACAGCACCAGACATCCTCCCCTTCTTATGACAACGGTAATCCCGGGTGCCGCTGGGCTTGTTTACCTGAACGGCAGATGAAGGATCTATTCGGCAACCGCCTAACGCATTGGTGAGGCATCGGTTGCAGCGGGTGTCCGCCGCTCGCGGACAAGCGGAGCGGCGGACCGACGGGCCTAGTTGCGCAGCGGCTTCCCCGACAGCAACATCGATTCCACGCGAGCATGCGTGCGTTCGTCGCGCGCGCTTTCCATGAACGCGTCCCGCTCGAGATCGAGCAATTGCTGCTCGGTCACGACGTCCACCAGATCGGCATCGCCGCCGGTGAGCACCGTCGCAAGCCGGTCGCCCACCACCGCGTCATAGGCGGTGGCCACGCCCTTTCGTCGGAAGTCCGCGACAACGCCGGCGATGCCGACGCGGCCGCTTTCTCCCGGCAGGCGGAAGGTGGGCGGCTCGGGCGCCCGATAGCCATCGACGAGCGCAAGTGCACGTGCCTTGGCGTCGGCCAGCAGCCGATCGCGATTCATCGTGATGCCGTCGGCGGGACGCAGGAACATCATCTCCTTTGCCTCGGCCGCAGACTTCGACACCTGAGCCGTGGAGATCATCTCGAAGGCCTTGGCGGCGGGCGGCATCGGCCCCTTGGGCAGCATCGGCGCCTTGGCGAAGCGATCCAGCATCTCGCCGTTGCCGCCCCAGCCCGGCACCAGCCCGACGCCGCATTCGACAAGGCCGATGTAGCTTTCCGCATGCGCCTGCACCGCATCCGAATGGAGCAGCACCTCGCATCCGCCGCCCAGCGCCATGCCGGCCGGCGCGCTGACCACCGGGAAGGGCGCATATTTAAGCGCCTTGTACGCCTGCTGGCCTGCGGTGATGAGCTTCTCGATCTCGCCCCAGGCTCCCGCCTTCACCGCGAACAGCGCAAGACCGAGATTGGCGCCGGCCGAGAAGTTCGCGCCTTCGTTGTAGATGACCAATGCCTTGTACCGTTGCGGCACCAAGGCCACCGCTTCCTGGATCAGCCGGGCGACCTCCCCGTCGAGCGCATTCATCTTGGCGGTGAACTCGAGGCACAACACACCATCGCCGATGTCCCACAGTGCGGCCGAGGCGCTGGTGGCGACAGGCTGCTCCCGCAGCTTCACGTCTTCCAGCAGCAGCACGCCCGCGGCACGCGGCACATCCCGATACTCACCGGCGCTGGTCAGATACTGCCGGGTACCCTGTTCGATCCGGTAAAACGGGCGATCTGCGGCGATGTCGAGGATCGCGGGCACCGGACGCCCTTCGGCGCGCAGGCGCGCGGCAAGCGTGCCCGGCCCCATGCGGTCGATCAGTTCGAAGGGGCCGTAACGCCAATTGTAGCCGAGCTTCATCGCATCATCGATGGCGACGACATCGTCCGCGGCCTCGCCCACCAGCATGGCGGCGTAGGACAGGACGCTGCCCAGGATCGTCCAGGCGTAAGTGCCGACCTTCCCCGGCACGTCGATCAGCGCGGCAAGATCCTTCTCCGCCTTGGCCGGCAGCGCCTCGGGCTTTTGCTCGGGTCGATAGTCACCGGTCGCAAGGTCAATCGACAGCTTCGTCCGCTTGCCGTTCGAATCCTTGCTGACGCGGTAGAAGCCGCCCTTGCCCTTGCGGCCGGTAAAGCCCTCGGCGATCATCGCGTCGACCAGCGGCATCGGCCGTACCGTGTCGAAATAGGGATCGCCGGCCGGCAGAGTCGACGACAGGCTCTTCGACAACAACGGCATCAGGTCGACGCCGACCAGGTCGACCAGGCCGAAGATGCCGGTCTTCGGAACGCCCATCGGCTTGCCGCCGATCTGGTCGGCTTCCTCGATGGTCAGTCCCTGATCCATCGCCGCATTGATCGCGACGGCAAGCCAATAGGTGCCGATGCGGTTGGCGATGAAGCCGGGCGTGTCCTTGGCCCGCACGATCCGCTTGCCCATGAAGCGGTCCACGAACTCCTCGACCCGGGCCGCGACGGTCGCGTCCGTTTGCGCCCCGCGCACGATCTCGATCAGCCGCATGTAGCGCGGCGGATTGAAGAAGTGCGTGATCAGGAAATCGCGCTTGAACTGTTCGCTGCGCCCCTCGACCAATTGGCCGAGCGGGATGGTCGAGGTGTTGGACGACACAGCCGTGCCGGGGCGCTTCAGCTGCTCTAGTCGCGCGTACAGCGCCTGCTTGATATCCAGCCGCTCGACGATCGCCTCGACGATCCAGTCGCACTCGGCAACGCGGTCGAGATGATCCTCGATGTTTCCGGTCTCAACCAGCCGGGCCGCCGCCTTCGACATGAAGGGGGCAGGATCGGTCTTGAGCATCTTCGCCACCGCGCCCTTGGCAATGGCATCGCGATCGCCGCCGTCCCTGGGTAGGATATCGAGCAGCAGCACGGGGATGCCCGCATTCGCCACCTGCGCGGCGATTCCGGCACCCATCACGCCGGCACCGATGACGCAGACCTTCTTGATCGCCTCCGCCATGATCATGCACGCTCCAGGACGGTAGCGATGCCCTGCCCGCCGCCGATACACTGGGTGGCGAGTGCGTAGCGTCCTCCTTCACGCTCCAGCAGCGCCGCCGCCTTGCCTACGATCCGCGCGCCCGTCGCGCCGAGCGGGTGGCCGATCGCGATCGCACCGCCGTCGATGTTGATCGTCTCTTCCTTGAGGCCGAGGTCACGGATGCAGGCGATCGCCTGCGACGCAAAGGCTTCGTTGATCTCCACCACGTCGAGATCGGCCGCCTTGATGCCGGCGCGCTCCAGCGCCTTCTGCGATGCCCCGATCGGGCCCAGCCCCATCGTCTCCGGATCGCAGCCGGCAATGCCGACCGACTTGATCCGCGCGATGATCTTCAGCCCGTGTGTGTTGGCGAACTCCTCCGATGTCACCAGCACAGCGCTAGCGCCGTCGGTGAGCGGGGAGGAGGTGCCGGCGGTGACCGAGCCGTCCTGCGTGAAGGCGGGCTTCAGGCCGGCGAGCACGTCCTGCGTGGTGTCCGGCCGGATGATGCCGTCCTGGGTGACTTCGCCTTTCTTGGTCTGGATCGACACGATCTCGTCCGCGAGCCGGCCGGCATCGCGCGCTGCAGCCGCCTTCTTCTGGCTTGCCACGGCGAACGCATCCTGCTCGGCGCGGGTGATCTGATACTTCTGTGCGACATTCTCGGCCGTGAGGCCCATGCCCATGTACGCACCCGGGCTCTTCGCCGCGAGCGCCGGGTTCGGCAGCGGGTTGTAGCCGCCCATCGGAATTCGGCTCATCGATTCGAGACCGGCGCAGATGAACGCATCGCCCGCTCCGATCTGGATCTGACCCATGGCGATGTGGATCGCGGTCATCGACGAGCCGCAGAAGCGGTTGACGGTCATGCCGCCGACCGACAGCGGCAGGTCAGCGAGCAGGCCGATCATGCGGGCGACGTTCAGGCCCTGCTCCCCCTCGGGAAAGGCGCAGCCCAGGATGATGTCCTCGATCAGCGCGGGGTCGATCTTCGTCCGCTCCAGCAGGCCGCGGATTACCTGCGCGGCGAGATCGTCTGGCCGAACGCGTGCCAGTTCTCCCTTGCCGGCGAGGTGGAACGGCGAGCGGGCATAGCCCGCGATCACGACTTGGCTCATCGAAGCATGTCTCCGGTATAAGCAAGCAAGGCTTGCGGTATCACGTTAAGGTGCGATACCTTCCCAATACGTCAAGGGGCATGCCTCGGCAATGTGGCCCCATCGCAGGAGAGTGACATGACGATCGCGCAGGGACAGCCGCTGAATTTCACGCCCCGGCTGATCGGCGACATGTTCGGTGCGACGGTGGCGCTTTATGCCGACCGCCCGGCGTTCGACTTCCTCGGACGCGTGACGACCTTCGGCGAGCTGGCGCGCCTGGTGGACCGCGCCACGCGGGGGCTGCAGGAGCTCGGGGTGAAACCCGGCACCCGTGTCGCTTTGTGCCTGCCCAATCTCATCCACTATCCGGTGCTGTATCTGGCCACGCTCAAGGCCGGCGGCGTGGTGGTCAACGTCAACCCGCTCTATGTCGATCGCGAGCTGGAGCACCTGCTGACCGATTCCGGTGCCGAGGTGATCGCCACCTGCGACTTGCCGGAAATTCACGAGCGCGTGTCTCGCATCGCCGCCCATACGGGCGTGCGCCACGTGATCACTTGTTCGATTGCCGCCGGCCTGCCGCTGTTGAAGCGGATCGGCTATCGCCTGTTCAAGCGCGCCGATATCGCCCCGATGATCGCCGATCCGCGCCACTTGCGCTTCGAAACCCTGATCGCCGTTGAAGGCGCGGCCATCCCTGTTGCGCGCACCCCGGACGATGTGGCCGTCCTGCAATATACCGGCGGCACCACCGGCGCGCCGAAGGCCGCGATGCTGAGCCATGCCAATCTCGTCGCCAATGCCGATGCGATGGTCGTCCACGTCGGCGGCGAGCGGCCCGAACAGGATCGCGTACTGGGCGTGCTGCCGCTCTTCCACGTCTTCGCGCTGACCACCGTGCTCAACTTCGCGCTGCGGGCCGGGGCGGAGATGATCGTGCTGCCGCGCTTCGATCTTGCTGGAACGCTGGCCGCAATCAAGCGCCGCAATCCCACCTATTTCCCTGCCGTCCCGACGATCTTCAACGCGATCAACGGCGTCGCGGCACAGGAAAGGATCGACCTGTCACAGATCCGCGCCTGCATCTCGGGCGGCGCACCGTTGCCGGCGGAAGTGCGGCAGGAGTTCGAGCGGTTGACCGGCGCCCGCCTGGTGGAGGGCTACGGCCTGTCCGAGGCATCGCCGATCATCACGTGCAATCCGATCGCCGGCGAGAACCGGGCCGGCTCGGCGGGCCTCCCCTTCCCGGGCACCGCGATCGAGATCCGTGACCCCGACGAGCCCACGCGCCTGCTGCCGCAGGGAGAGAATGGCGAGATCTGCGCGCGCGGCCCGCAGGTCATGGCCGGTTACTGGAATCGTCCCGACGAAAGCGCGAACGCCTTTGCCGAAGGCGCGCTGCGCACCGGCGATATCGGCCACGTGGATGCGGACGGCTATCTGTTCATCGTCGATCGGATCAAGGACATGATCCTGTGTGGCGGGTATAACGTCTATCCGCGCGTGATCGAGGAAGCCCTATACGAGCATCCGGCCGTGGCGGAGGCGGTGGCGATCGGCATCCCCGATCCCTACCGCGGCCAATCCCCCAAGGCATTCGTGACGCTCCATTCGGGCGCAGACGTGACCGCCGACGCCTTGCGGGATTTCCTGCGCGACAAGGTCAACAAGATCGAGCTTCCCCGCGAGGTCGAAATCCGCAACACTCTGCCAAAGACGCTGATCGGCAAGCTCTCCAAGAAGGAGCTGGTCGAGGAAGAGCTGGCCAAGGCTCGCGCACGGGAGGGGAGTGAAGTGGTTGCAAACGGCTGAACAGGATCTCTGCGGCATTCAGGAGGTTGCGAGCCGGCTTGGCATCACGCCGCGCACGCTGCGTTTTTACGAGGATCGCGGGCTGATCCAGCCGATCAGGATCGGCACGACCCGTGTCTATACCCGTCGCGATACGGCGCGCATGCAATTGATCCTGCGGGGCAAGCGACTGGGCTTCACGCTGCGCGAGATCGAGGAGTTTCTTGATCTATATGACGCCGATCCGCGTCAGAAGGAGCAGATGAAAACGCTGGCAACCCGTTGCCGCGAGCGCATCGAGGAACTGGAATCGCAGCGCGAAGCGCTCGACCAGACGCTCGATGAGCTGAGAACGATCGAACGTCAGGCGCGCGAAGTGCTATCCACGGCGGATCTCGGCACGGCGCGCGTGGCCGGAGCCTCGGGTCGCTAGGGTCCACTCATCTTGATGCAGGGCGGCCACCCCGGCGAAGGCCGGGACCCGGTTGGGAGGGTCGCAGTAACGAAGCGCACCTGCTCTTGCTGACGTTCCCCTGCTGGGCCCCGGCCTTCGCCGGGGAGGCGCTCTAACCGGGGAGGATCAGACTCTAGGAAAGCTCGACTCACGCGATCCGCGACCAGCATTCCTTTCCCGCCGCGTCATAGCGCTGCATCGTCGCCACGACGGCCTCGCGCAAGGCGGCGTCGACCATGGTGTCGGGAAGCAGCGGATCGCGGTTGATCGCGCGGATCACCGATTGGCCGAGCAACAGGGTTTCGCGCGCCGCTTCCTCTGCCGTGTAATCGGGCAGGCGGGAGAGGCTCCCCGTCATCTCACCGATCCAGTGACGGTAGCCGTGCTCGATCGTGGCGACCGGCCATAGGGCGCGCCATGCCGCATCCGACAGGGGCTGCGCGTCGCAGATCGCGACGGCCGCCTGATCCAGCCCGACCATCTGCATTTGGGTAACGAGGTCGCCAAGCGACGCAACGAGATTATCCGGGCGCACCCACAGGCCGGCATACGCCTGGGCGAAGCCGTACAAGGACAACGCACGCTCCCGCTCGCGAACCCGGCGGCGGTCGCTTCGGCCAAGATGGTCCGCGGCGATGATCAGCCACCGCCCGTGCCAGTCCCGCATCCGCTGCGGCGCCCCGGCCCAGCTTCTGGCGCGGCGATCGAGCACCGCACCGCCGGGACCGATGGCATAGCGGCCCCGTTCGACCTGCGTCACGATCCTGTCCCGGCAGAGCCGGCCGAGTGCCACCCGCATGGCGGCACCCTCGACGCCGATAAGCTCCGCCCGTCGCACCAGATCCGCAACGCGCATCGGACTACGCGCCGTCGACAGAAGGCCCAGTGCGATAGCCCGCGCCGAAGGAACGGCTCGCCAATCTTCTAACGCTTGTTGCTGCATGTTGCCATTTTCTGTTATATTCGATTCTCGATCAGCGTGCGAGGAAGCAGCATCATGACATCCGCTTCGTTCAGGGATTACCTATCCAAGGAGGAGCTCGCGGCCCTCATGCGGCCCTCGAACCTTCATGGCATGTGGACGGTCGCCGTAAACTGGCTGATCATCGGCGGCAGCTTTGCGCTGGCGATCGCCTGGCCCAATCCGCTGTCGCTTGCCCTTGCGGTGTTGCTGATTGCTGGCCGTCAATTGGGACTGGGCATCATCGTCCATGATTGCGCCCACCATGCCCTGTTCGCCTCCCGCGACCTGAACGAGCGGATCGGTCAGTGGTTCGCCGGATATCCGATGAACACGTCGCTGGCGAAATACCGCAGCTATCACCTCAAGCATCATCGTTTTGCCGGTACGCCCCAGGATCCGGATATCGGCTTCGTTCATGCCTACCCTGTCACGCGCAGTTCGCTGCGGCGCAAGTTCATCCGCGACCTCACCGGCCGCACGGGCATGCGGGATCTTGCGCGTGAGTTGCGCGGGTTCCGCCTGGCCGAACAATGGCCGTGGCTGGCCTTTCACCTGTCGCTGTTCGCGGTCCTGGCGCTTTCCGGCGGCTGGTGGGCCTACGGCCTGTGGTGGGTCGCCCTGTTGTTCGTCTACCCGGCCATCGTCAGGCTGCGGCAGATCGGCGAACATGGCGTCGCCGAGCAGCGCAGTGATCTTGATCCGCGCCGCAACACCTCGACGACGATCGCGCGCTGGTGGGAGCGGCTGTTCGTGGCGCCGAACCACGTCCATTATCATCTGGAGCATCACCTGGCCGCCGGGGTGCCGCCGTATCGTCTCGCCAGGATGCACCGGATGCTGGCGGCACGCGGATTCTACGACGGTTTCTCGTGCATCTCGCGCGGATATACCGATGTCATTCGGCGCGCCGTTCAGCCCCTGCCCGCCTAATGGTCTAACCCGTGCCCTCTCCCACC
>JBELMF010000076.1:0-15540 GCA_042096015.1 Sphingomonas sp. | reverse complement strand
GAACGGCATCGCTAGTACGGGGAGGTTATCCTCCCATTGCAGCGTGGCGCCGAGCAAATCGGCATAAGGCGGCAGCTTCATGCGCCTTCTCCCAGGAACATGAAGGTGCCCGAGACGTGGGCGACGGGATCGCTGGGGTCACCGTCATGCGCCTGGCCGCGGACGAACGCGATCGAGCGCTTGATCGCATAGCATTCGCCATGCCCGATCACCGTGCTGCCGGGCTTGGCGGGACGGAGATAGTCGATGCGCAGGTCCAGCGTGGCGTGGGGCACGAACTTGCCGAGCTTGCGCATCGTGCCGAGGCTGGTGGCGATATCCATCAGCGCGAAGATCGGGCCGGAGGCGATCACGCCCGTTTCCTCGTCGCCGATCATGTCCTCGCGATAGGGCAGCTTCAGCTCGCACCAGTCGTCACCGTGCGCGTGATAGGCGATGCCGAGCCTGCCGCCGTGCCCGCCGAAGCGCACGTCCTTCATGCCGGGCAGGTCGCTCAATGCATTTTCGAGTTCCATGTGCCGGCTGATACATCCCAATTGCTGCGGCGCAACATCGCTGTCGGCATTGCCGCTTGCACGATGCTCATCTAAGTCGTTCGTATCAAATCGCGGGAGAGGCACAATGGAAGAGCGCGTTTCGATCAGTGTGGCAGAGGGCATTGCCGATGTGCGGCTGAACCGGCCGGACAAGATGAACGCACTCGATCCCGCGATGTTTGCAGGGATCAATGCCGCGATCGAGAAGCTGGCGGGGATGAAGGACGTGCGCGTTGTGGTGCTCTCGGGCGAGGGGCGGGCGTTCTGCGCCGGGCTCGATATGGCATCGATGGCGGGCGGCGGCTCGGGTAATGATCTCGGCAAGCGCAGCCATGGGGTGGCGAATACCGCGCAGAATGTTGCCTGGGGCTGGCGCACGCTGCCCATGCCGGTGATCGCGGCGGTGCATGGCGTGGCACTGGGCGGCGGCTTCCAGATCATGTCGGGTGCGTGCGTGCGGATCGCACGGCCGGATGTGCGGCTGTCGATCCGCGAGACCTATTGGGGCCTGGTGCCGGATATGGCGGGGCTGGCGCTGTGGCGGACGCTGGCTCGCGACGATGTGCTGCGCGACCTGACCTATAGTGCGCGCGAGTTCACCGGCATTGAGGGCGAGCGCTATGGCTTGGTCACCCGGCTGGCGGACGATCCGCGCGCGGCGGCGTTCGAGCTGGCGCGCGAAATCGCCGGGCGTAATCCGGATGCGGTGAAGGCGTCGAAGCGGCTGATCAACCTGATGGCCGATGGCGACACCGCGACGGTGCTGCAGGGCGAGAGCGACGAGCAGATCAAGCTGATGCGCTCGCCCAATCAGGTGGAGGCGGTGCGCGCGAATATGGAGAAGCGGACGCCGGTGTTCTTGGATTGACCTTCGTCATTCCCGCGCAGGCGCGAAACCATAACCTCCGTCGTCAGCGATGAAGCCGCGACGCTAGCGTATATGGATCCCCGCCTTCGCGGGGATGACGGTGTTTGTTGTTGCGGCCGGTGCGGCACAAAATGGCGGCACGTCGGTTGTCTCTCCCGAACCATCAAACACGGGAGATCCACGCATGGCAGACGCACTCACGGGCGATATCAACACCGTCACCGGCAAGGTGAAGGAAACCGCCGGCGCGGCGACCAACGATCGCTCGATGCAGGCTGGCGGCATGTTCGACCAGCTCAAGGGTTCGGTGCAGAAGGCGATGGCGCCGGGCGTCGATGGCCAGCCGCAGGTCGTGGGTCAAGCGAAGGCCTTCGCCAAAGAGCGGCCATGGGCGACGGCGGCGCTGGTCGGTGTGCTGGGCCTGGCGACGCTCGGGACGCTGCGTGGCAAGGGCTGAGGCTAGCCACGGACGTAACGTCATCCCGGCCTTGAGCCGGAATCCAAGGTGCCGCGAACGCTCAAGCCGAGTGTGCGCGGCGCCTTTTCATGTTCGTCATGCCGGGCTGGTCCCGGCATCCAGCGTGCTGCGTTCTCAACGATTGTTGGGTGCGCGGATGGCTGATGCCGGCACAGGGCCGGCATGACCGAGTCGGTTACTCGCGGTTGACCTGGACTGCCTTGAGGCGCTCCAAGAAGTCAGCCGGGAGGTTCTCACCCTTGGGGTCGGTCATCACGATGGTGGTGTCGCAGGTGGCGATGCACTGGCCTGATTGGAAGGCGGCGGAGAGCATGTCGAAGCTGCGGTTGCCAATGCGGCCGATGCCGATGGCGATCTCGACGTCTTCGGGAAAACTGCCTTCCGCCAGATAGTTGATCTCGTTGCGCGCGACCACGGCGCGGAACGAGCCCTCCGCCATCTTGCCGCGGCTGACCCGGCCGAGCTGCTGGTTCATCCGCACCCGCGCGTCTTCGAACAGCGCGGCATACGCGACGTTGTTGAGGTGGCCCATCGTGTCGAGATCTTGGAAGCGGGTCTGCTTCACCTCGTGCTTGGGATAGGAGTCGCGGGCGAGGCGCCAAGGGGCGGGGCGGGACATGAGCTATTCCGTTGTTCTGTAGTGCCGTTCCCCGGCGAAGGCCGGACCCAGTTACGGAACGCCCGCTACTGGGCTCCGGCCTTCGCCGGGGAGCGATAAGCCCGGGCGGGCCGCCACGGGAGCAAGTCCCGTGACGTCAGACGCGATGCCCAGCATCGCGCTGGCCGGCGTTGGGCGCAGTCGCGTGCAGCGTGCACGCGCTCGCCCTGCGGCTCACCGCGGAGCCATACGAATGGCGCCGTCGAGGCGGACGTCTTCGCCGTTGAAATAGCCGTTCTCGATCATCAGCGTGGCGAGGGCGGCATATTCGTCGGGTTCACCGAGGCGTTTGGGGAAGGGCACCGAGGCGGACAGCGCGTCCTTCACGTTCTGGGGCGCGCCCTGTAGCAGCGGGGTGTTGAAGATGCCCGGCAGGATCGTGTTGACGCGGATGCCCTCGTTCATCAGGTCGCGCGCGATCGGCAGGGTCATGCCGACGACGCCGCCCTTCGACGCCGAATAGGCCGCCTGGCCGATCTGGCCGTCCTCGGCCGCGACCGACGCGGTGTTGACGATCGCGCCGCGATCACCATCCTCGGTCGGGTCGAGCGTCATCATGCCCGCGGCGGACTTCGCAATGCAGCGGAACGTACCGACGAGATTGATCTGGATGATCCAGTTGAACGCATCGAGCGGGAAGTGCTTGATCGAGCCGTCTTCCTTGCTGCGGCTGGCGGTCTTGATCGCATTGCCGGTGCCGGCGCAGTTCACCAGGATCCGCTCCTGGCCGATTGCCTCACGCGCCTTGGCGAAGCCGGCGTCGACCGATGCCTCGTCGGTAACGTTGACCTTGCAGAACACGCCGCCGAGTTCCTGTGCGATCGCTTCGCCCTTCTCCTCCTGAAGGTCGAAGATGGCGATCTTGACGCCCTTGGCGGCGAGGCGGCGGGCGGTGGCGGCGCCGAGGCCCGAGGCGCCGCCGGTGATGACGGCGGAGATGGTGTTGTCGAGTTTCATTGTTTCCCCTCCCGAGTTTCGTGCCGGGCTTTCCGGCACCCACGGTTGTACTTGGCGCTTCGCTAGCGCCTTGGTCGGTAACGCTAGGCCAAGCACGACCCTGGACCCCGGCACGGAGCCCGGGGTGACGGGGAGTGCTTGGCTAGGTGGTGGCCGTTACTCCGCCGCTTGCGCGGTTTCGCCCTGCCAGTCGCAATTTTCGATGATGGTGACGTTGGCGACGCCGCCGCCCTCGCACATCGTCTGGAGGCCGTAGCGGCCACCGCGGCGCTTGAGCTCATGCACCAGCGTCGCCATCAGCTTGGTGCCCGACGCGCCGAGCGGATGGCCGAGCGCGATCGCGCCGCCGTTGACGTTGAGCTTGTTGGGATCGGCCTTGGTATGCTCGAGCCAGGCGACCGGCACCGAGGCGAACGCCTCGTTCACTTCGTAGAGGTCGATGTCGTCGATCGACAGGCCGGCCTTCTTGAGCGCCTTATCAGTGGCGAACAGCGGCTCCTCGAGCATCACCACCGGATCGCCCGCAGTGACCGTCAGGTTGACGATCTTGGCCAGCGGCTTGAGGTTATACTTCTTCAGCGCTTCCTCGCTGACGATCAGCACCGCGCTGGCGCCATCGCAGATCTGGCTCGACGAGGCGGCGGTCAGCACGCCCTCTTCCGACAGCTTCTTGACGCCCGCCATGCCCTCGGCCGAGGCGTCGTAGCGGATGCCCTCGTCGGTGGTGTGCTGGTCCTTGCCCTCGGGCGTCTCGATCTCAATCGGAACGATCTCGTCCTTGAACTTGCCGCCCTGCGTCGCCGCGACCGCCTTGCGATGCGAGTTGAGCGAATAATCGTCCAGCTTCTCGCGGGTATAGCCGTATTTCTTGGCGATCATCTCCGCACCAGCGAACTGATTGAAGTTGATGCCCGGGAACTTCTCTTCCAAGCCCGGCGACTTGTTCTTGCCGAGGCCGGCATCGTAGAAAAGCTTGTAGGTCGAGCCCATCGGCACGCGGCTCATGCTCTCGATGCCGGCCGCGATCACCACGTCCTGCGTGCCCGACATGACTGCCTGCGCGGCGAACTGAATCGACTGCTGCGACGAGCCGCACTGGCGGTCGATCGTCACCGCCGGGGTCGACTGCGCGAGCTTCTTGGAGGCGAGCACGGCGTTGCGTCCGACCTGGCCGGCCTGCTCGCCGCCCTGGCTGACGCAGCCCATGATCACGTCCTCGACCGCGTCGCCCGGGATCCCCGACCGCTCGATCACCGCATCCAGAACCTTTGCTGCCAGATCGACCGGATGAACCCCCGCGAGCTTGCCCCCGCGCCGTCCACCAGCCGTCCGAACCGCTTCGACGATATACGCCTCGGGCATCTTCCGACTCTCCATAACAGATGTTATCCCAGCCCTTCATGTGGCGCGATTTGACGGCCACGGCAAGAGGTGGAGAGGCGAATGGACGTTTCGGCAGCGGTGAAGGAGCGGCGCTCGGTGCGCGGGTATCTCGACAAGGAGGTGCCGCTGGACGTGCTGAAGGAACTGGCGCTGAAATCGGCGCGCGCGGCGACCGGGGGCAATATCCAGCCGTGGCATATCGATATCGTCACCGGCGCCAAGATGGACGAGCTGAAGGCGATCATGCGTGGCAAGATCGAGCGGCGCGAGAAGGAAACGCCGGGCTACGACATCTACCCGCGCGAGATGACCGACGCGACCAAGGCGCGCACGTTCCAGATCGGCGAGATCATGTACGGGCATCTCGGCATCCCGCGCGAGGACAAGCGTGCGCGGGCGGAATGGTTTTCACGCAACTTCCTGTTCTTCGGCGCGCCGGCGGCCTTTTTCGTGACGGTCGATCGCCGGATGGGGCCGCCGCAATGGGCCGACCTTGGCATGTACCTGCAGAATCTGATGCTGCTGGCGGTCGAGGCCGGGCTGGCGACGTGTCCGCAGGAATGCTGGGCGGTGTATCCGAATACGGTGGAGGCGTTCCTGGGCACGCCGGCGGAGCGGATGCTCTTTTGCGGCGTGGCGATCGGCTATGAGGATGTCGAGGAGGCGGCGAACCGGACGCGGAGCCCGCGGGCGCCGGAGGAGGAGTGGTTGACGGTGCTGGCTTGAGGGGGAACTGGCTCCCCTCCCCTTGGTGGAGGGGCTGGGGGAGGGTCAGTGTCTCACTGAGACTTGCGCCCGCGGACAGGCCCTCACCCCGGCCCTCTCCCCCGAGGGGAGAGGGAGTTAGCTTACGGTGCGGCTCGCCTACACGACCGTCATTCCCGCGGAGGCGGGAATCCATAGGCGCTGACGGTGCGAGTCTCTCGATGCGCTGCGTTTATCGATCCCCGCTTTCCCGGGGACGATATAGGAGTCACATCTCCGCCGGCTGCGATTCCTTGAGCGCGGCCAGGACCATACGTTCCCAGATTGCCGGGTCGCCGGCGGCGGCCATCGCGGCGCTTGGGCGCGGAGGGTGTGGAGGACCGCGACGGCCGCGTCGCGATAGTCGGGCCAGGCGGCGTCGACCGCGCTGCCGGCGGATTCCTGATCGCCATGGCCGTTGGCGCTGAGCCGCTCGCCGGCGAGCACGCGGGCGATGCGTTCCACCAAGGGGCCGGTCGCGATGTCCATGGTCGGTTCTCCTCGTTCAAGGAGAGCAACCGATCAGGGGGCATCCGGTTGCGCGGCGGGCTGCATACAGGGCGCGGGCTGCGCGACACTTCCTTCGTCATGCCGGGCTTGTCCCGGCATCCAGGGTGCCGCGTACCTCAAGTTCGGGAGCTTGCAGAAGCCTGGATCCCGGCACAAGGCCGGGATGACGAAGTGTGTGGGGCGGCTGAGAGAGCGGGACCCCGGGGTCAAGCCCGGGGTGACGTATCGGAGGGCGGCTTAGCCCTGCGCGGTGGCGCGGCCACCGCCACCGCCGCTGCCGCCACGGCCACGTCCGCCGCGACCACGACCACCGCCGCCGCCCGCGCCACCGCCACCGCCGCCACGACGGCTGGCGTTGGCGTAATCACGCGTCGCGGTCGGCGCATGGGTCGCCTTGGGACGGGCGGGGCCACGCTGCTGGCGGGGGCGATCCTCGCGCGGGGCGGGGTCGGCACCCATCACCTTGACGCGCGCGGCTTTGAGCGCCTCGCCGCGCTTCATGAAATCGGCCGGCAGTGCGCGCTGCGGGATCTTCTGGCGCGTCGTCTTCTCGATGTCCTTCAGGTACGGCCGCTCGTCATCGGCGCAGAAGGAGATGGCGATGCCGCTGGCGCCCGCGCGCGCGGTGCGGCCGATGCGGTGGACGTACTGCTCGGGCACGTTGGGCAGTTCGAAGTTGAACACATGGCTCACCCCCGAGATGTCGATGCCGCGCGCGGCGATGTCGGTGGCGACCAGGATCGGCACCTCGCCCGACTTGAACGCGGCGAGCGCGCGCTCGCGCTGCGGCTGGCTCTTGTTGCCGTGGATCGCGTTGGCGGCGATGCCGTTGCCGGCGAGCAGCTTCACCACGCGGTCGGCGCCATGCTTGGTGCGGGTGAAAACAAGCGCGCGATCGATCTGCTCCTCCTGGATCAGGATCGTCAGAAGCGCCTGCTTCTCCATCTGGTTGACCAGCACGACCTGCTGCTCGACGCGCTCCGCGGTAGTCGAGGCGGGGACGACCGAGACGGTCTGCGGATCGGTGAGGAACTTGTCGGCGAGCTCGCGGATCGAGGCCGGCATCGTCGCCGAGAAGAACAAGGTCTGGCGGCGGCGCGGGACCATCTTCACGATCTTCTTGAGCGCGTGGATGAAGCCGAGGTCGAGCATCTGGTCGGCCTCGTCGAGCACCAGGATCTCGAGCATCGTCAGGTTGCAGAAGCCCTGCTCGACGAGATCGAGCAGGCGACCGGGCGTGGCGACGAGGATGTCGACGCCGCGCGACAGATCCTGCCGGTTCTTGTTGATGCTCGTGCCGCCGAACACGGTGGCGACGGTGAGGCGCGAGTTGCGGGCATAGCCGCGCGCATTGTCGGCGATCTGGCTGGCGAGCTCACGCGTTGGCGCGAGGACGAGCATGCGGACATGCGTCGGCAGCACGCGCTTCTCGCTGCCGAGCAGGCGCTGGATCGACGGCAGCACGAACGCGGCGGTCTTGCCGGTGCCGGTCTGCGCGATGCCGAGCAGATCACGGCCGGTCAGGACGATCGGGATCGAATCGCGCTGGATCGGGGTGGGGGTCTCATAGCCCTTGGCTTCGAGCGCGCGGACGAGCGGCTCGGCGAGGCCGAGATCGGAAAATGACATTTAGAACAACCTATACGTGGTCGCGGCCCGTGTGCCGCGAAGGCGCACGGGTAGCGGGGGGAGAGATGACACCCCGCGTGACTTGGGAAGCCGGTTCGATCGACCGAGACGGAGCCTGGGCACTGGTGCCCGATCACGCTGCATACGTCTCGATGCTGCGTCAGATGCAGATGGCCGCGCAGAAAGTCAAGGTTGGGCTGGAAGGGCGGCATCGGCAGGTAGACGATTAGCCTTTACTCGGCTCTAACGCTTGGGCGGGCATAGCACGCGGGTGACCGCGTTTTCCCACTCCCTTTCTGTTGTCGTCGCGCAGCTGGCGATCGGCATTGGCGCGCTTGCCGCGCTGGCACTCACGCCGCCCGCTCATGGCGCGATGCTGCTGGTTCCGCTTGTCCGCGGCGCACCAGCGGTACAGCTCGCCCGCGACAACGAGGCGCTGTTGCTCGCCCGCGGGCCGGGCGGCGGAGTGGTGGTGCGTGGCGAACGGCGGGCGCTGTTCTGGCCGCTGTTGCACGCTGGCGTTCTGACGGTAGCCGCGCCGGCATCATTGTGTGGAAAGGCGGCATGATGTCGTCACTCGACGTACTGCGCGTCCGCGCGATGCGCACGCTGGCTCTGGCCGGCTGGCTATGCCTGCCGCTGCTGTATGTGTGGGGCACGGCAATGGAGTCGCCCGCCACCGGCCTTGCGGTTGCCGCGGCGGCCGTGGGCAACATCATCCCTACCTCGATGGCGCTGCGCCGCCGGCATGACCTCGCCGCCAGAATGAGCGTCGCGGTTCTCGCCGCGCTTCTGCCGGCCACTTATGTCTATTTGCTGGCGGGGAATGCGTGGCAGATGGATGCGCACATGTACTTCTTCGTCACGTTATCGGCGTTGGCGGTGCTGTGCGACTGGCGGCCGCTCGCGCTTGCCGCGATCCTGATTGCGCTTCATCACCTGATCTTTTCCTATGCGCTGCCGGCGTGGGTGTTCGTCAACGGCGGAACGATCGGGCGGGTGTTGTTTCACGCGCTGGCCGTCGCCCTGCAATTTGCTGCGCTGACCTATCTCACCACCCGGCTGCGGGCGCTGATCGTTGCCCAAGACGATGCGCGCGTCGAGGCCGAGCGGCTGGTGGCGGAGGCGGAAGCGGAGCGTGGCCGCGCCGTCGCGGCGCTGGCGGCGGCAACCACCGCCGAAGCGCGCTCCGCCCATGAGCGCGCGCGGCGCAAGGCCGCCGAAGCGCGGCTGGCCGATGAGCGGCGTACCGCGATGATGGCGCTTGCGGACGAATTCGAGCGATCCGTGGCGGGCGTTGCGATCGCCATCGAAGGCGCGGCGGCGACCCTGGAAGGATCCGCCGCGACGTTGACCCGTATCGCGGCGGATGCCGGCCGCCAGGCGAGCGAGGTCGCTTCGGGCGCGGCGCAGGCAGCCGGTGCGACCCAGGACGTTGCCGACGCCGTCCATCGACTGACGGACTCGATCGGCGACATCGCCCAAAGCGCGGAGGCGCAGGCCACGCTGGCTGGGGCTGTCCGACACAACGCCGAGCAGGGCAAGGATGCGGTGCTCGACCTTGCCGGCCGCGCGGGGGACATCGGCGGGCTGGTGCGCGAGATCCACGACATCGCAGCGCGAACCAACCTGCTGGCGCTCAACGCCACCATCGAAGCGGCGCGTGCCGGTGACGCCGGGCGCGGCTTCGCCGTAGTAGCGGGCGAGGTGAAGCAACTCGCCGGCGGCACGGCGCGCGCGAGCGACAAGATCGTCGCGCTGATCGACGGCGTGCGCCAGGGTGTCGCCGCAACGGAGGCCACCATCGTCGGAGCCGCGGATGCGGTGCTGCGCGTTGCCACGGCAGCGGGCGATATCAAGGGCGCCGTCGCGGGCCAGCGCGGCGTGGCAGCGGAGATCGAACGCACCGCGCATGAAGCCGCGCGGGGAGTCGACATGATCGAACAGCGCATCGCGCGGGTCGCCGAGGCGGCGCACGAGACGGATACTCTGTCCCAACATGTGCGCACTGCGGCCGAGGCGCTGTCCGGCCATGCGCGTCGCCTTCGGCAATCGACCGACGGCTTTGTCGACCAGCTGCGCGCGGGTGACCGAACCGCCGCGTGATCAGAGCTTGCGGCTGATCACTTCCTTCATGATCTCGTTGGTGCCGCCGTAGATCCGGCTCACGCGCGCGCCGCGCCACATCTTGGCGATCGGATATTCGTTCATATAGCCCGCGCCGCCGTGCAGCTGGAGGCATTTGTCCATCACCTCCCACTGCAGATCGGTGTGCCACAGCTTGGCCGCGGCGCCTTCCTCGTTGGTCAACTCGCCCTTCAAGTGGCGCGCGATCGCCCAGTCGAGGTGTGCCCAGCCGACCTGCAGCTTGGCCTTGAGATCGGCGAGCACGAACTTGGTGTTCTGGAAATCGAACACCGTGCCCTTGAACGCCTTGCGCTCCTTCACGAACGCAACGGTATCGTCGAACGCCTTCTGCGACGAGGCGTGGGTCGACACCGCGATCGACAGGCGCTCCTGCGGCAGCTGGCTCATCAGATAAATGAAGCCCATGCCCTCTTCGCCGAGACAGTTGGTGATCGGCACGCGCACGTCCTCGAAGAACAATTCCGACGTGTCCGCCGCATCCTGCCCGATCTTGTCGAGCTTGCGCCCCTTGCTGAAGCCTTCGCGATCGCTTTCGACCAGGATGATCGACATGCCCTTATAGGCCGGCTGCGCGTCGGGATCGGTCTTGGCGACCACGAGCGTCAGATCGGTGTTCTGGCCGTTGGTGATGTACGTCTTCGACCCGTTGATGACGTAGTGATTGCCGTCCTTGCGCGCAGTGGTACGGATCGACTGCAGGTCGCTGCCGGTGCCCGGCTCGGTCATCGCGATCGCGGTGATCACGTCGCCCGAGACCATCTTGGGCAGCCATTCCTTCTTCTGCTCCTCGGAACCGTAATGTTCCATGTAGCCGGCGACGATATCCGACTGGAGCGAGAAGCCGGCGGGGACGCCCGAATAGGCCATTTCCTCGTCGACGATCGCGTTATAGCCGAAGTCGAGCCCGAGCCCGCCATATTCCTCCGGCACCGTCGGGCAGAGCATCCCGACCTCGCCCGCCTTCTGCCAGAAGCTCTTGGGAACGAGGCGGTCCTTCTCCCACTGATCGGAATGGGGCACGCCTTCCTTGGCGAGGAAGCTGCGGACCGTCTGGCGGAATGCCTCGTGATCCTCGTTGTACGCGAAACGGCCCGCGATCTGGTCCAGCGACATGGGAAACCTCTCCGGAAAACTGCTGCTTGCCTTGTTGCGGGCGGCAGCGGGAGGGTCAAGTAACTTTTGTTATGGTGGGTCAGGGCAGTTGACCGCTCTCGACTTCGCGGGCCGCAGCGACCATCGTCGTCGCGAGAGGAGTGGTTGCATATGAAACTAGCGAGCCTGAAGCACGGGCGCGACGGCAAGCTCGTCGTGGTGTCGAACGATCTCGCCTGGTGTGCCGATGCCGGTCATATCGCGCCGACGCTGCAGGCAGCGCTGGACGATTGGGAGCGGCTGTCGCCGGACCTCGAGAACCTCGCTACCGACCTGGAGCATGAGGTGATCCCGCGCGCGCGGTTCCACGAGCATGATGCCGCCTCGCCGCTGCCGCGCGCGTATCAATGGGCGGATGGGTCGGCGTACGTGAACCATGTCGCGCTGGTGCGGCAGGCACGCGGGGCGGAGATGCCGGACAGCTTCTGGCACGATCCGCTGATGTATCAGGGCGGGTCGGACGGGTTCCTGGGGCCGCGCGATGCGATCCCGCTCGCCGACGAAAGCTGGGGCTGCGACCTCGAGGCCGAAGTGGTGGTCGTCACCGGCGATGTGCCGATGGGGGCGAGCCGCGAGGAGGCGCTGGCCGCGATCCGGCTGGTCGGGTTGACCAACGACGTGTCGCTGCGCAACCTGATCCCGGGGGAACTCGGCAAGGGGTTCGGCTTCTTCCAGTCGAAGCCGGCGTCGGCCTTCTCGCCGGTGTTCGTGACGCCGGCGGCGCTGGGCGACTGGTGGCGCGACGGCAAGCTGCACCGCAAGCTGATGGTGGACCTGAACGGCCAGCCGTTCGGGCGCGCCGAGGCGGGCGAGGATATGACCTTCGATTTCGGGACTTTGGTGGCGCATGCGGCGAAGACGCGCGCGCTGGGGGCGGGGACGATCGTCGGGTCGGGCACCGTGTCGAACCGCGATGCCCATGGCGGGCCGGGCAAGCCGATCGGCGAGGGCGGCGTGGGCTATTCGTGCATTGCCGAGGTGCGCACGATCGAGACGATCGCCGGCGGCAAGCCGCAGACGCCGTTCCTCAAGCATGGCGATACGGTGCGGATCTGGGCGGAGGATGATCGGCATCATCCGATTTTCGGGGTGATCGAGCAGGTGGTTGGCGGGTGAATGCACTTCCCCCCTCCCGCTTGCGGGAGGGGCCGGGGGGAGGGCGTGTCCGCGGGCGTCGCGGTTGCAGTGAAGGACAGCCCCTCCCCCGACCCCTCCCGCAAGCGGGAGGGGAGAAGAGCTCCGCTACGGCCGCGGCAGTTCGAACGCGCGCACCTTGCCCGCCTCGTCGCTGATCGCCAGCATGCGGGCGATCGCGACCGGTTTTGCCGGATCGCCCTGATGCGCCTCGACGTCGATCGTCGCGGCGCGTCGGCCGGTGCGGCGGGGGATGACGCGGGCGACGAGCGGGTGTTCGGCGCGGGCGGGGGCGAGGAAGCGGACCTCGATGTCGATCGGGCGGAAGCTGGTTTCGATCGCCAGCATGGCGGCATGTTCGAGCAGCGCGGCGATCACGCCGCCGTGATAGGCGGGTAGCGGGGCGCCGACATGCTCAGCGCGCGGGCGCATCGTCAGCCCCTCGGGTGAGGAGATGGCATCGAGATAATGCGCGAAGGTCGCGTCGTCGGATGGCGGCAGGATCTCGCGGCGGTCCTCGATCCGGTGGCCGCCGCCGCCCGGCATCGAGCCGATGAGGTAGCGCGCGAGCGCCGCGCCGACCGGGGCGCCGTCCGCCAGCAGCCGGCCGCGGGCGAGCGCGAGATCGCCTTCGCGCACCACGTCGTCGATCGCGCAATCGAGCGGGCCGGCGGGCAGCGGGCCGAACCAGTCGACGCGCAGGTCGAGCGTCATCATCGGGGTGGGCTGCAACAGGCTGGCGAAGACACCGCCGGCGGTCGCCTGATCGGCGAGCACCAGTGCGGCGCCGCGCGAGACGCGACCGGCGGCGTCGCGTACCGCCGGCAGTGTGGCGTCGAGCGAGGTGACGATGGGGCCGCCCAGGCTCGCGCGCTGCGTCATGCCGAGCGCGGCGCAGGCGGGGATGGTGCGCAGATGCTCGTTGGCGTTGCTGCCCGGAAAGCCGGGATGCAGCCGTTCGGCGTCGTCCCTACTCACTTCTGGCGGTACCGGACCGGCAGGTGCTTCATGCCACTGACGAAGCTGGCGCGCGTCCATTGCGGTTCGCCGGCGAGCTCGAAATCGTCGAAGCGGGCGAGCAACTCCTCGAACAGGATGCGCATCTCCAGCTTGGCGAGGTGCTGGCCGAGGCACAGATGCGGGCCATAGCCGAAGGCGAGGTGCTGGCGGACGTTGGCGCGATCGATGCGGAAGGCGAAGGGGGCGTCGAACACCGATGCGTCGCGGTTCGCGGAGGGATAGGCCATGACGAGGCTGTCGCCTGCCTTGATCGGCACGCCGCCGACCTCCGCATCCTTGGCGGCGGTGCGGAAGAAATGCTTCACGGGGCTCGCCCAGCGGATCATTTCCTCGACCGCATTGGGCAGCAATGAGGGGTCGTCGCGCAGCTTCTTCATCTCGGCGGGGTTGCGGATCAGCTCGAGCAGGCCGGCGGAGGAGGACGAACTGGTCGTGTCATGCCCGGCGGCGGCGATGATGAGGTAATAGCTCATCGCCTCCATGTTGCCCATCGGCGCGCCGTCGGTGAGCGTCGCATTGGCGATGATCGTCGAGACGTCGTCGCGGGGGTTCGCCTTGCGGTCGGCGGTGATGCGGTCGCACCAGGCGTTGAACTCGGCGATGGTGGCGAACAGCCCGCCCATTTCCTCGGGGCGCATGTGATCGAAATCCTGCGCACCGAACACTTCTTGCGTGATCTTCATCAGGAATTGCTCGTCCTCGCGCGGCGCGCCGAGGGTGAGCATGATGACGCGCAAGGGGAACCAGATCGCGACCTCGGCGGCGAAATCGCATTCGCCGCCGAGCGACGCCATATGCTCGACGCTCTCCTTGGCGAGTGCGCGGATGTCGGCTTCAAGCTGCTTCATATATTTGGGCGAGAAATAGCCCTGCGTCATCGCGCGGAAATGCTTGTGATCGGGGTTGTCCATGCTGACGAGGTTGCGCGTCAGCTTGTTGCCGCCGGTGAGCGCCATGATGCGCTGTTCGTCGGCGATCGTGGCGAGCGTTAGGCGGGGATCGTTGAGGAAGGTTTCGTTGTCGAGCTCGACGCGCCGGATGTCGGCGTGGCGCGCTACGGTCCAGAACGGGCGATAGCCCTCGGGCTCGCACCAATAGACCGGCGCTTGCTCGCGCAGATACTTGAAGATCGCGTGGTAGCGTTCCTCATGCGCATAGCTGTCGGGATCGACGATCGCCGCGTCGAACGCGGGCTTGTCGGCAGGGGAGGGGACGTGCGGGGTCAGACCGATCTCGGGCTCGGCAACAGCGGCGGTGGCCATGCGAATCTCTCTCCCTCTTGCCGGTCAGGCGCCGGCTCGGCGTTGATGCTAAGCCGGACGCTTTACTAATGGAAGTCGTGGCTGCGGATCGGGATCACGTCTTCGGGCCGCTCGCGATAATGATAGTCGACGCGGCCCTTCTTCCAGCCGGGATCGCCGCGATCGGGCGCGCCGGGGTGGGTGGCGCCATCGCCGCGCGCCACCAGGGATGGCAGGTCGATCTCGCCGACTTCGCGCAGCATCCAGGTGAGATCGGTGATGTGATCAGCGACGACGTGGATCACGATGCCTTCCTTCTGCACGCGGCCGCGGATGCTGACCATTGCGGAGGACATGACGGTGCGGCGCTGCGCCTCGAACCGGTCGGGCCACAATATGCCGTTGGCGACGCCGGTCTCGTCCTCGATGGTGATGAACAGGACGCCCTTGGCGCTGCCCGGCCGCTGGCGGACAAGGATGATGCCGGCGACGTCGACGAGCGAGCCTTCCTTGATGGTTTTGAGGTCCTCGCAGCGCACGCAGCTGCGCTCGCTGAGGCGGCCGCGTAGGAAGTGGAGCGGGTGCTGGCGCAATGTCAGCTGGGTGGCACGGTAATCCTCCACCACCTCGCGCCCGGCGGTGAGCGCGCGCAGGTGGACGGGCTCCTCCTTGGTCTCGATCGCGGCGAGCAGGGGGAGCGGCGTGTCGCCGAGGCCGCGGATCGCCCAGAGCGCCTGGCGCCGGTCGAGCCCCATGCCGGCGAAGGCATCGGCCTTGGCGAGCTTCTCCAGCGCGGCGAGCGGCACGCCCGAGCGGCGCCAGACGTCCTCGACCGAAGTGAAGGGGTGAATGGCGCGCGCGCTGAGGATCTTGCCGGCGTGTTCTCCTGAGAGGCCGTGGACGATGCGCAGGCCGAGGCGGAGCGGGTGGAGCGGCTTCTTTGAGCCCCTCCCCTTCAGGGGAGGGGTTGGGGTGGGGGCCGTCCACGAGCGCTGGTCTCGGTGAGACTGAGACTCCCCACCCCCAACCCCTCCCCTGAAGGGGAGGGGCTTTTCCTCCACCAGCGCCGTATCCCAGTCGCT